>CAZRUJ010000001.1:0-39038 GCA_964603345.1 uncultured Methanosarcinales archaeon
ATCGTTCTATTGCAATCATAAAAACGGTCTGTTCCATTATGAAGTAAGTGGAGTGAGGGCGGGAACGACAAAATATGATTTCCTCTTCACGCAAGAATCCTTCGTTCCGGAAAACATCTACACATGGACTCTTGACTGGAGGATGCCGACGAAGATAATGACATTCACCTATCTCACCCACGACGATCATGCTTTTATATTCTACGATGATGGGTCTGTCGAATTCAATAGGTTGTATGAACCATTCCCTAAAAATGTTACACACATCACATATAATAAGACAACAGTGGATTCATTTTCACAAGATAGTTTGAATTACGACGGATATACTTATGTATTTCTCGAAAGCCAAGATATTCCTGAAAATTTGAAAGAAGGAATACGAGGAGATCAAGCTCTTGTCATCACAGTCAATCAGAGTTCTCATTTCCTTTATGATTATGGGAACGTATTATACCAAAGCCCTTCAGAATACCAAAAGGGAGCTGAAACTGGTCATGCACCTTATATCGGAAAAGCATCACTTTACGGGGCCTTGTTCTCAGGATCGAAACAATTATACGAATGCACAATGAAAAAAGCATATGATTATCTGAACATGAGATTGCTAATGGAATGTGATCGCATCGAGAAAATAGCTCCTGATGTCAGTCCACAATGTCAAAGATTACTTGTTGGAGTCGATGACGGGATTCCTCGTGCGAAACACTTCATGGGTAATATGACCGAACGATTGCAAGAAGGTATAGAAACAGAAGAGGATGTCAAATTCCTGTATGAAAAGAATCAAGCGATCAAGGATAACAATTACAAGCTATCGATGCAAGGCAATTGCCCGCTACTCTATTAGGTGAGAGGAAGAATGCAAAAGGGACAGATACAAATCGGGGAAACGATCTTTATAGTGATATTTATCCTTATCATAATCGCGTTCGCATTTGTGTTCTACTCAGGAGCCAAAGAAGATGAAACGCGACAAAGGCGAGCAAGATTCGCAGAGCTTGAATCGATAGAAAAATCCCAGATAGCATCATCGCTACCGGAAATAAGATGCACACTCAACGGCGTGGTCAAGGAATCATGCTTCGAGATAGAACGCATGGAATCATTTATCAGTCTGACAAAGAACAATCCGTCGATGACAAGAGAGCATTATGTTTCTAAATTAGGTAATATGGAGCTGGTTGTCGAACAGATATATCCTAAAAAAAGAATATGGGTGCTTTATAACAACACGCTTGGCGAGAACGTGCCTCAATCAGGACTGCCTGTTATCATTCCAGTATCACTTTATGATGCGACCGCTGAAAAATATAATTACGGCATCTTATATGTCACTAACTTCGAAAAAAATACAGTAATTTAACCAAAAACAAGGGTTTTCACCTATGAGATCGAGGAAAGCACAATCAGAAATTATAGGTCTTGTCATCATCGTCCTAATCGTGAGTGTGGCTCTGATGATATATTTGACAAGCCAGGCGGAAAAAGCAGAGGAGAATCAAGGGTTAAATATCCAGAAAGAATATGCATATAATGAACTTGCGATAAGCTTTGTCGATACGCTGGTCGATACATCTGTGTGCGGAGTACAGCTTGATGATATCATAAGAGATTGCGGTTCGCAACGGGAGATAGTGTGCAGTAACGGTCAGACGTCCTGTCAGAAGGTTAATGAGACGCTCATAAAGATAAAGAATAATACGCTCGACACATGGAATGTCCCGTACGGATTGACAATTATATATCCTGAAGACAAAAACCCCACGTTTGAATACGTTAAAGCGAATTGCACGAGCGAAACGACTGGGCGAAGCGCGCCAGGACATATACCTATACCGCTCAAACCACAAGGAACCGCAATCATAGAATTAGGGATTTGCGAACCCTAATTGTCAATCAGCGGCAAAAAGATATTGCTTTTTTAAATTAATGCAAACATTTAAATAATATTATTGTGGTTTTTTATATACTGTTATGTGAATTTATGAGGTGTATTTTAATATGATGCGATTGAACAGGAAAGGTTCAGAATTATCGATGAATGTCATTATCATAGCGGCGATCGCTTTGCTCGTGCTCGTGATATTGGCGGTCATGCTACTTCAAAAAGGCGGTGACCTGAAAGAAGGCACCAGTTGCGAAGCCCTGGGTGGTAAGTGTTGCAGTGCTTGTGACGCTTCATGTTATGATAACCAAGGGAATACTTACAAGATCCACAATAACGCTCAGGACAGTTCGTGTTCGGAAGGACAACAATGTTGTCTGAAGATAGGCAATAGTCAGAACCGATAAGGTTTTTTGGTTTTTTTCTTCATTATTGTCATATCATCCCATAATGTGAGGTCCTTACCGATGCAGACTCCCTTGTTTTATTCGAAAAAAGCCAGTACTGATGTCATACGCATCATAATGTATATTGTTATCATAGGAATAGTGGCTGTTGTCATGCTCAGCCTATTTAGTAATCAAGCGGAAAACGCTGAACGAATGGGCGAATGCCAAGGAGCGCTTGGTGGCGTGTGGGCTGAAGAATGCAAGGAGAATATTTCTACACGAGCATCAATGTTTGAAGAACAGGATGGGAAAGTGTGTTGTGTCAAGAACGTAGGTCTTTCTGATAGGGAGACTGAAGAATTCGAGAAATGGAGAGAAGATCTGGTGCCAGATTCTTCAAAGAGTGCTAGCTCATCACCAGGGGATGATAGTGAGGGTTCAAGCCCGAGCGGTTCGGATAGGAATGTGTTGAAACTACAAGATACTGAACTTCTATTACAAGAACAGCAAGATAATGAGGATGTTTTTTTCAGACTCAATGACCGGTCGCTTGCAGGATATACGGATTTAGAAGCTTCAAAAGAATCTAACATACTACATTTGAAAAACCAAAGGAAATACACATTCACTGTCATCAATAATATGGATACTGTCAAGAGTTGCGAGATGGGAATATACAAAGCAGAATCCATTGCCGGAAAATTCAGAGTTGCAGATGCTGACAAGAATCCTGTTTCAGGACTTTATGCCAGAAGCACAGATTGCACGAAATTGACAGCACTTTATTCGATCGGAGTGATCAACGAACAAGGTTATTATGTGTGGGATGTGAAACTCTATGATGAAAACGGCGAGGAATCATTCTCACGAAAAAGGGTGCTTCGTGTAAAAGAAGATATTTCAGAAGATAAGATTATCAAGCAAAAAATACAGACGGAAACGAGAATTGTGCCAAGTAACGGGGTGGATCGGTGTATGGTCAGTTCGAGACTTCAGGAATATGATGATTCGATCGGAAAGTATTTCGATGTTGAGAATGAAGATGTGACTGTCTCCCCAGAACCATATTATATCGGTAACAAACAAGATGAACATGTTGATGGAGATGAACTCTCCTGCCCTCCGATGACAGGAGATGCATATGGTACAAAGATAGAAGTTGTCGATGCAACAATGGATGATGTCAATCTCGATTTTGCTAAAGATGGTATTCAAGGGGTGTGTCTAAAGTTTGACGTCTCATCGAATGAATATGACAGGATATATCCTACATCAGGGGCCACAGAACTTGTTACGCTATCAAGCGACCAATGTGATACGCTCGAATTCATGAACTATTCCACCTTCAAGGATGTATTTTATGAATGCCCATATCCTTGCAAGGAATACGATAATCAGAAAATATCCTGCAATGACAGGGCTTCGAGAAATCCGCAATGCCAATTGGCGATCGACTGCTACTGGGAATCACAAAGCTTTTTCAATACCAAATGTAAAAGCTGCTCTGAAAACATGAGATGCGAAGATTATGATAATGAAAAGACGTGCGAGAGCAATCAATGCGTTCCAGGAAAAACATGCTTTTGGGAGGATTCTGCAAGCAATCCTGAAACCCGATTCAAGACAGGGCTGTGCATGTCTTGCTCTGAAAAACCAGCATGTAGTAAATATGATTCCAAACAAACCTGTGAAAAGAACCCTTGTGATGCGTATGAAGCAGGAGAATCCGCATGCACCTGGAACTCTGAAAAGAATCGTTGCACACTCTCTGAAGAGATGCTTAATGCAGGAGCTCCTGAAGAACCGCACGTGGTAGAATGTGATGATATGAAACGGGACGAATGCGAAAGCGATGGCAGTTGCTGGTGGGATTATGATGTATTAGGAGGGAATTGTTACGATTGCTCGATGATAGATGAATCATGCTCAAACTATCCTGATAAGAATTCTTGTCAAGAGGATTATTGCGGAGTTGGCAATTGCAATTGGGATGATGGTGAATGCCAATGAGATTAGTTCGTTCAATAAAAGGTATGGTTGAGAATCAACTTATTATTATCATATTCATAATCATATTATTGCTTGCGGTAACCACGGCTGTTATGAGGTTGAAATCAAATGTTCTCGGATAGAGGAAAAAAGGCAGATGGTCCTTCAATCACCATGACACAAATTATTTTTATTGTTATTGCCATGTTGACTTTTTTCTTCGGGTTTTCATTTTGTAATACTGCACAAGCAGCTACCAAAGAGACATTTGAAGGGACTGCGTGCAAGGCCATGATAACAACGCAGGAAGTGACTGATTCAATTTTCATGCCTTCATACAAGAACGCATGCACTACCGTAATCAAAGAATACTCGCTAAAGGATAAGACAGAGGATGATGTGATGGACTTGGTCGCTCAAGGGATGGCGTTCGGTTGGTGGATGACAAATAAAGGAAAAACAACGGATCTCTGGACGAATGAGAAAGGAGTGCTGAAGGCATCGGGAACTAGCTGTCTTGCCGTGGTCAAGATTGTGTTTACCGACACCGACAAGCTTGATGAAGATGAACGTGAGAAAATAAACAATATAACACAAGATGACATAAGAGAGTATCTTCAAGAAACTGATAAGAATGATGAATATACATATCATACATATATTCAATCTTCAGGAGGTCCAGGGACATATAAGATAAGAAGCGGTATCGATATTGATAGAGAGTATTATATTGCGATAGCAAGCCCTAGCAGTTCCCGAATGCAAGATGTGTTCGGAAAAGGTGTACAAGCATCATCAGGAGTGATCTTTGCAAGGACTGGAAAATTACCGGAGGATTGTAAGGTATTATGATAGTGCAACTGGCAAGAACGATGATAGATCACATAAGGCTTTCGCGCAAGGCCCAGATGTCGAATCTAACTGAGATCATACTGATCATAGTGGCGTTTGCCGTGCTTTTAGGCCTTTTCATCTTCTTCACACAGGATAAGGGCTCGGAAGCGACAGAAGCGACAACAGGATTGCTTGATGAGATAAGCACCAAATAGAAGGTAATAGATGATGGCAGGAATCTCGACGATAGGGAAAGTCATGATTATGGTAATAATCGTATTTTTAGGGTTCCAGCTCATCACAAACCAAGGCCTGAATGCACAAGAAGTGACAAACAAATCACTCAATTTCTCGAGTGTCTTGCCAGAGCAGGAGCGTAGCATAAGCAAATATGCTGACGAAATTGAAGTACCGAATGAGGTTATCCTTTATTTCTATACATTTCTGGAACAAGCATTCAAAGATGATGACCTTTATGAGAATGGTAAGAATAGAGGACGATTCGTCTGCATGACGCCACCGCCTGAAACAAATGACGATAATCGTTTCATGATAATTCTAGCACAAAAAGGTAACGACGTCAATGCAGCGCTCTATGACGATCAGAAAGAACAGCTACATTTTAAAGATGACTTATTCCCTGACAAATCGTTCTCGTTTCTGAAAGACAGAAAGGTATATATCGTTCCAAACGATTATTATGATCCTGATATAAAAAAAGAACCGAAAAAGAACGATGTATATGAAGAGGGTTCAAAACATCTGAACGATCTTATAGCGATGGATCTAAAAACACAAATGCCGAAAAGTGATATATCTTACATTAATGGTTTTGATCAGGTTGATGGTCTTCATGCTTTTGAGAATAAATATGAGAACAGATATAACTTTGTCGCTGACAATTCCTATGATTTCATATTAGCAGGGAATAACAGACGGCTCAGACCAGGAAGAGTTCATGTGGATGGAAATCATGGACCAAAAAACTTTCACAATAGGGATGTCTATGTAGGTTGGGTGACATACCCTGAAGATTGCTTGCTGGCATTCAAAGGGGTCAATAGTATTGGTGCGAAATCAACAGCTTTCATATTGACATCAAAAACTAATGGTTATAAGGTAAGGCATTTCGAAGATACGAATTTTTGTGTCATGCCTGACTCCGGCCATGAAAAAAAACCAGTGTTAGATCCAGGTTTTATCGAGAACTATGTACAGATTGACGATGGAGATTTTGATTGTATTGATAAAAAACTGAGTAAACCAAAATTCCTTTATGACTACTTAAAAAAATATTGAATAATGCTATAGGTGATTGAACGATGAAACCCATGAATACCAAGGCCCAAACAAGAAAGATCGGTGATATAATACTAGTTCTCGCGGTGGTTTTTCTAGTTATTGTGCTTGCAAGAAAATATTTCGATATAGGCGATCAGATGGGAGATGAAGCCACAGGAATCGTAGACGATGTTAAAGATTCAGGACTGGATGTTCTTACAAGCAAAAATAAAGAAGAGGAAGATGGTGATATGTGTCCGGATAAAGATAAAGGATATTATTCGGTTGATGGAGATGCCCTGTCGCTCGTGTTTGACGATTCTGAGAACATAGAAAGGATACATGAGAATGATCTTGAAATTATTGAAAAGTATTTGTCTGAAGAAAAGGATGGTCTTGATTTCGAAAATGAAATGTTAAATGAAAATCTCAAGCAATCAGCAAATGGAGAGATTCCATCAATAAATAGTTTTTGTCAGAAAACCTCATCTTGTGATCTAGAAAAATTCAAAGAACAAGCGGATGTAGAACTCATCTGTAAAACATGAATGTGATTGTTGGTATGATATTAAGACCTATATTGACACGGAAAGCGACCATGAGCCTGGTGATGTTAATCAGCATTCTCATGTCGCTTCTTGTCGCATGGGGAGTGTATTCAGGAATCAGAAATATGTACGGGGGATCAGAGGATGATCGAAGTTATGTCATTGATAATATCAATAAGCAATTAGAGAAAATAACGACTGAAGGAGAATCATCATCTGAATATACGACATACATTAATCCAGATGAATTTATCATGTTCTTCTCATACAGCGAGACAAACGAACCCATACGATATGTGTTCGAGTCAGATACCATTCCGGGAGAAACATATTATAGGACATTCGAACGTCCCGATTATGCACCTGAATGTGAAAAGAGCGCATGCATCTGCAGATGCGATCAAGGACCGTATTGGAAATATGCAAAAGATGGTAATGGGGTGGAAACGGTAAGTTTTGAAGGGTATTCCATCCCTGTTATAAAAGATCCAATCAACTCTTTGGCATTCAAAGATAATAAAGAAGCCGAAGGATATATATGTTCTTTAATGGAATGTGTTGCTGTCAAACCAGAAGAAACAGTCTTTTACAATTCAAGAGGTTATGAAGGTGGTCAAAAATTCATAAAAAAGGATTCTTCAAGCTCTCTTGATATCTATAAAAAAATTTTTTCAGATGGTGAAGTTGTTCACGATCCAACTAACTTAACATATATTCCGTTTGTAACAATGTATATTCCTTCTCTTGTTGAAGATGCAAAAAAAGAGATAGAAGAAGTTCGCCCTCAGCTGGGGAGATTTTATAAATTTATATCTGTTTTTAATAATAACTATACATGGCAAGGAGGAGTTGTGTTCGGAGGGCATACTCCTTTTGTAGGTCCTAAGAAAAACGGATTCAACCAGCCAGCGCCGGTCAGGGTTTCGATGAACTTCCAAACACCTCTTGACGAAGATCATTTCACTCATTACACGCCAGTTGCCGTATGTCATCAAAAGGATCAAAAATCAGAACTTTGTACTTCAAAAGATGCTGAAAAAGACATAAAACAACAAGAAAGGAAGGTTATACTTGAAAACGATTTGAGGTTCTATACAGAGTCCTACAAAAATTATCTCGAAGATGATTTCCGTAAATGTATTGCTGAAGCGACGGTAAGAAATGATTATGAAACCTGTTATGGTGAATTAGGAGCAAGAACTTCAAAATTCTATGAGCTTGATACCATCCTTAAAATTGGAGCGATTAATCAGTTCCAAGAACAATTATTTAATCATTTGAAATATATCGTTTTAATAGAACAACAAGAAGATGTAGCAAATATTAGTTTAATTATATCTCATATAGAAAATTTAGATGATTATATGAGTATTGATGGAATGTCAACGTTTGAAAGAAAAACAGGATTGGATGATGTTGATAAAAATCTTTGTGATGGTTCGCTAGCTGTAAGCGGAGAGTGCTCGCAATTGTTTGAAGTGACAGTACCTGGTAAGATTCTGTCGACAAAAAAAGATAATGTGGTTGCGATCACCGGTCGGGAAACAACATCAAGGTACGAATACCATTTCGAGCTTGCAAACGGAGATGAAGATGACAAGTATGAAATCACAACGATAAAAATAGGATCAGGAACGGATTCCAACTTCGTGATGAACTTCACGAAAAAATCAACGCCAAACGATGAATAGATGACGTCTTATGACGATGTGATCTGACACATCGTTTCACATTCATTTAACAAAAAGAGGTCTGCGGATGAGAACATCAAAGCCAAACAAGAAAGGAATGCTTTCGCTTATGATGCTCGTTGATATTCTCGTCGCTGCAATGGTCGTTCTCATCTTCATAGGAATACATCAAGTTATGACAGATAAGGATCAGATCGAGAACATGGTGATGGCAAGGGATGTGGCAACACTTATAGACACCATGCAAACAACAGATAAGGATGTGACTTATCTTTATCCTGAAAGTTTTTATGAAAAAGATTTCTTTATCAACAAGTCGCAGCTTCTTGTCACCAACAACTTTATAGGTGAAGCTTCAGAACAAGCATCCATGTTAAGGTATTTGACACAATATCCTATTCATAGGTCTAAATATTTTCATTTGGACGATAACGAACATCTGGAAGGAGCGAGATTATATTTGCTCAAAAAAAATAATATTATAACAATAAATCCTGAAAACGAACAATTGTCTGAAGAAAAGCATGAAGAGATATCGTCTTGGACACGTGAAGAACTCATTCTTACAGTAGCTGCAGGCGACCAAAAAAACTCATTCATTTCAGATATGGTTGGAAAACTACGCTCACAACTCGAGATAGAAGAATTCAGGATAAAAGATCCTTGCCAATACGTTGATATGATAATCATGATAAATGAATCAACAAAGGTTGATAGAGTCACGATCTATTATGAGAGAACCAATAAAGACAAAACAGAAATTATTTCTGAAAAAATAAGATATTATCTTGCAAAAAGTAAGAATGTACCTGTTGCCAAAGAAGTCATGGAATACGAACACCCTGAAAACGATGCATCGATAAGAATACTCATACCGCAAAAGGAAGATGTGAGAACGACACTGAAAAGTTCCGATGAATTCGATATGTTCATAGAGAGGATCGTGTATGCCATGAAAGAATATTATCCTGAAAAATGAAAACGCTATTTGACAATAAGAAAGGATCGGAAGGAGATATGTATGTAGCAGCGGAGAAACCCTTCAAGCATATCGTATTCATAATCATAGTCTCTGCTGTCATCATCTTATTTCTCTCATATGCAACGAGTTTCATGAGTTCGAAAGTACATGTGCCTGAAACGCTGAAAGGAGAGCTTTTAATGCAACGGATGCAGAATATCTGCCTTGCCACAACTGATCCTGTAACAGGAACACCAATTGAGAATGTCATTGATTACTCTAAATTCAACAGTGAAACACTTAACAATTGCTTCAGCGGAGAAAACACACCGGGACTCTCGGTAGAATTAAACCCTCTTGATAGAATTAATGGGCAATTTGATCGAAAAGTAATAAAAATAGGTCACGGCGGTCAAGAGCTTGAATATTTACGATATACGATAGTTGATATCGATGGAATAAGATATCCTGCAGAAATGGTGGTGAGAGCATGAACAAAAAAGGACAGCACGTGCTTGATCTAACAACGCTCATTGCAGGAGTGATTTTTATCGCACTTGCCATTACATTATTCTCATTATTTGCCGATGCACTCGAGGGTAATCAGCAGGAAAAAGTAATGGTATCGCAAGCGCAGCTCCAATCAGAGCAATTTGTCAGGACATTTTCCATGACGCCAGTCATGTATGGAGATAAAGAAATTTCTGTTGGGGAGCTTGCACAAAAGTATTATGACCTCTACATACAAGATGAGATTGGAAATTGCAATGATTGCCAGAAAAAGATGGAAGCCATAAAAATAGTTATAGAAGAAAAAGCGAACCAAGTGAAACCATTATTTCAAGGATCCTCAGAAGAGCTTAGCATGACGCTCATGAAAGAAAAATCACAAGAAGGCACCAAGGGCACAGTATCTTTTGAAATAGCCGATGATATAGCGAATAAATGCGAATTGAAGAATGGTGTTTCAAAATTATGTTATACTTATTTGAACAGACCGGCAGCAATATATCTCCCTGTAATAACATCACAACCGACAAGCAGGTATGACAATTATGTGATTGCTATTGGATTTATCACTAAATGGCTTGATAGTAAGGAACCATACAAGTATGACTCTGAAGATGCAAAAACTCTAGACTGAAAACAATAGGGTTGGAATAGGATGAAACAAGTATTTGATTCGAAAAAGGGAGCATCGCTTCTTATCGTGGGATTATTTGTCCTGCTTGCCACCCTAGGAATAATAATCGCAGTCAATACGGTCGAGGATGTCCCTGTTATCGGTGAAAAACAATATGCTGTCATGATCGCCAACGAGAAAGCATCCGCAGTCGATCTCTTTATCGATAACATCCTCTTGAGAGCCGTGAATAAGATGAATGAAGAGTTCTATGAGAATGATGGGGTGTTTAAAGAAGAGACAGAACAAGGGTCCGTATCATCTTATAAGTGTGGGGAATATATGTTTCCAAGATATTATGTTGCTGGCAGCAATCAGAATTGCATACCTGACTATAAAGAAGAATTCAAAAGTTTTGTGTCATCATCCTCATTCAATCAACTGAAGGATTATCCTGATTATTCAATCAATATAAATCCCAGCATCAACTACGTAACGCAATCAGATGTGTTCGATTGTGATGGGGACGAAACTATCGCGGAAACACATCGTAGACAAGCACAACAACCCGCTTGGAAGAATGAAGAAAAAACATATATTGAAATAGCGTCTGAGGTGGCCTCGGAAACAGGTGTTGATATGCCATTACTGCTGGCTCATGCGACGATTGAAAGCTCTATGGGAAAAGAAAATTCATGCACTGATAGCGGAAAGAGTTCCTTGACAGGTTGCGGATGGCCGTCAAGCTGCGCGAGCGGTTGCAAGTGCGAAGATACTAGAGGATATTTCGTGAGCGATAAGGCACAATTCGAATGCACGGCACGAGTTGATATAAATGCATTTTTGGCAAAAGGAACATACCAGCGATGCGAAGATCATCTTGATGATAAGAGGAAACTGTTCGATTGTGTAATGTGCACCTATCAAGGGAGCTATTATACGGCTCACGGTGAAGGCAATACGAAATCATTTTCCGAAGATGGCACGTGTGAATATGCAGAGTTGATGCAAGATCTCTATTGCGGTTGGAAAAACGAACTGGAAGATGATGACCTTGCTAAAACAAGCAATAACGGATTATTCATGACACTCGAAGCTCAAGAGCCCATAATAATACCTATTGGGGATGTCGATACTACTGATTTTGAAGTCTCACCAGAAAACTATCCCAACGGAATATTGGGAACATATGGCAATGAGATCATCATACCTTGCTCGTCATCGAGCTGTCTTGCAGATATCGCAGAATACTATCACAGTATTTATCCGTCTTATAATTATGTTTGGGGTGGAGAATCACCATATACTTATAAGGATACTCTCGATTTGACTACTCAGAAGGATTCTATTTTTCACAATATGGAGTCCCAGATCTCAAAGACAGAACCCGGTAAGAATGAGTTCACACGACCTGGTTTCGATTGTTCTGGGTGGGTATGGTGGGTCGGGCGCCATGCCAATTCGACTTTATTCAACGCTCGACAAGGGGCGAACGCATATTATAATATGTTTTTTGATTCGGATTCGACAAAAGAGGTTTGCGCAAAAAATACTGATACACCGTGCACCATAGAAAACATCGTCAACGAAGCGAAACCTGGTGATCTACTATTTTACAAGTCGCCAGATGACCTTGTTGTTTCCCATATTATGATATATGTAGGTGATGGTAAGATAAGTCATGCCAGAGGATCGAAAGGGCTTGTTAAAGAACCACTACCAGCATCATATGAAGGAAATATCATAGCAGTTTATCATCTCACAGAAAAAGCATTTACGGGCGAATACAATTCGTTAAAAGATTATATCAACCAAGAAAAAGATTCGGATAAATCAGATCAATCCGAGGATGAAAACATACCCGCCACTTCTTGTTCGTTAACCATTGATTTCTCACAGATAAATAAGGACGCAATCAAGAATGAAAGGCTTGGTTATAAGAAAATACAACAAGTTATCGATAAACACAACCTAGATGAAACCATCCGTGAAGCGGGAGAAAAGTATAATGTTCCATCAGCATATATCAAAGCCATCATCACCGCAGAAGTCGGAGGGCTATCGTTTCTTGATAAATATCTATCCGGTGAGGAAAAGGTAAGCGAAAGCGGGATGAGAGGACCCATGCAATTATCGAGATCTGCCTGTGATACGCTTAAACAAAACGATATAATTTGTAATTATGATGATATTAAGAAAGGAGATGTCAAACACGCTATCATGGCTTCAACAGCGAATATAGCATTATTACGGGATAGAACGAAATATATCGATAAAGATAATCCTGATTATTATTTTCTTTCACTAGCATACAATGCAGGCCAAGGAAGCCTCGCTAATGTGCTTGAAGAAGCGAGCGAACGAACGGGGATTGAAGAACAAGAGCTTTTGTGGAGAGATATATCCTTTGAAGATGTCAAACAAGGAATCAAACGAGTCGGCACAGGTTGGGCTCAAAAAGAAAGCAAATGGAATGAGGTATATGAATATCCCAACCTTGTAGCAACATCACTATCGCAACAATGTACCGGAACACTCTACAAGAAAGGTATGGTGGGAGGTGAGGATTCCAACACAATATCAATTCAACCAAAATCAAGGATACCTATTGATATGCCCTTTGAACGATTATCATATATCAAGCACTTCATAAATGATATCGATGATTGTGATGACGAGCTCAAAGATTGTGTCAGTGACCAACTTAACAAATTCAACTACGGCAGAGAGGGCGCTAGCTTAAGTGAACTGTTTGGATTAACTATATACTCTTCAGAATTCACTGAAAAAAAATATGCGGGCGTTTATACGTCAAAGATGTTCGCCTACGAATTTATCGAGGAACTCATGGACTGCTCGACAAATAAGCAAACAGAGTGCGTCTGCGCAATCGACATCAACATGTCAAAATTGAAACAAAACACGGTTGATATAGTGTTAGAATGGAATTCTCCGATAGCATCACAGGCTGATCTTATCGTCAATGGAAATTATGAAAAGACAATCTCGCTACCACCTCTCTCGGTCAAGACAAAAAGAGAATATATTAATGCCGAAGACAAGTTACATTTAACCTTACATAAGGATCTGGACAGGGTCGATATAGATGCAGGAATGCAGTCTTGGACATTCGACATCCACAACATCTCGCTCATGAAACACTTCTCCTATGAGGATTATTATCAAAATGAACAATTATATGATATTCCTTTATTTCAACGATCGATGGGAGATCTCACCACCAGCATATCACAAAATGATATGGCTTTCCATGATGATTTTATCACCTATTATTTCAACCCAGAAAACTTCAGACCTGAATATCCTGATATATCGTCGATTCCACAAGAAAGCAAAAAATGCAAAACAGACCTTGTCGATTATGCAAAAAAATACTTGGGCACAGGGTATGGGAGTGACGGTATATGTAGCGCTGAAGACGCTCAAGCAGGAAAATGCACCACACAATGTGGCTCATACATTACAAACATATTCAGAGAAGTATTCAGTGATCCTGTTTATGGAAACGGAAATCAGAAATGTGATATTCACAGCGATGTCAAAAATAATCAGTTCCTCAATCCGGAATTGCTCAAGCCAGGAGATTTATTCTCTTCAGATGGTCTTTCTGAAGCAGCGAAAAAATATGGTCATACAGGAATGTATGTTGGAAAAGGAATCGTTTCTGATACGGTGAGAACGACAAGTTCAGGAAAACCTTATTGTCACAGATCATTCACTCAGGATGAGCATGGAGAGCATGTCTTTATCCATTCGGTGGGTCCTGTATGCTATAGCACTTTTGACGAACTCATATCTCCAGATGGGCAAGCAAGAAACATGATATCATTTTGCAGATATGAGAAATGCAAAGGAGAGCAAACTGAGATCTCAAGTGTGAAAGCGAGAAGTGGAATGACTCTGATGGAATATGACGAGACGAGAATGGAACCATTCACCTGCAGGGAATCAAAAGATTCATTCGTATTCTTTGCCTCGCCTAAAGATGTAAATCAAAATATAGGATTCTCGGTCAAACTCAAAGATACGACACCGCCTGACAATGTAGAATCAGTTTCAGCTTCGCAATCGATGTGCGGAGGAGTGCCGACCGCGATATTCACATGGAAAGACAATCAGGATGATATCTATGCATATAATATAACTGTCAAGAAAATAAATTCGAAAGATTCAACAACATTTATCGTACCAATCTCACATACAGTAAAACATCCAAATTCAGATTCAACATCTTTTTTAGGAAATCTCAACATTCTCAATAAACCCTATGTGACTGAAAAACAACACGGTAGTGAAACAGAAAGAAAATACACTTTCCATGCGGGATCAACGGGTGAGAAAAAGCTATTCAACACGTCAGGAACATATGAGTATGAGATAAAACCTCTCGATCACCATCTCAATTCACCACCTCGTGGGCGGAAGGATGCGTTTGAAATATTCATTTCAGAAAAAGGACTGGAGAAGATAAGTTCGTCGATTGTAGGATCAGATATGGTAGGTGATATTTCACAAAAGGCTCTTAAAATATTGCTTGAAAAAACGTGCACGAATTATTATTCTATATTGCAACGTGATCATGATGCGATATTCTACGATCTTGGAGAATCAAGCATGCTCGATAAAGAGGTGGATCATGCCGTCGAGGAATGAGACTGATGGAGGTATGATTTTCTCCATGAACAAGGTGTATGCTCTGGCAATATTCATAACAGTGTTGTTTCTTATTCCTGTGCCTGCTCAAGCAATAGACTGTGTGGAAGGGATCGACGGTTATTGTAATATGGAATGTGTTGAGGTGGATTTTGATTGCGCATCAAATCCGAATCACGAAGGTAATGTTAATATTGGATATGCTAATTCAACAGAAGAAGATGTGAATATCAAGGTTGACGAATCCGAATCACAAGAGAATAGAAGCGATGTACTACGTCAGGAAACGGCTGACCCTTTCAAGAAGCCCACATCTGAAGGTTTCGATATAGTCCTCATAGCAGGATTCGCTGGAGGATTGTTGATGATGATAGCATTCCTTCTTGTTCTTAGAAGGTATGAGATACGAAAGGGCCATACGAGAAAAGAATCAACATCAATCAAAGAATACATACAGCGGGTGCGAAGCCAAGGGTTTGGTGATACCAAGATACAGCAAGCGCTCCTTGAGAGGGGATATTCCGAGAAAATCGTCAGAGAAGCGTTTCAAGCACTGGACGGACAGGAATAAGATTTAAAAAGAATCAATTCTCAAATTCAAAATGCGATTAATGTGTTGAAAAACAGAGTTACTGTTTTATTTTCCGATGAACTGATATGCCTTTTAACGAAGGTCTAAAAAGAACGCATAAGAAAAAAAATACGTTTTTCACCTCCCTCGCACAAACATTTATTAATAAACGAACGTCACTGACAATCAGTTTCCAAAAGGGTGTAAAATCACCAATAAGGGTGTAATCATGACAGAAGATATTGAAGGACTAAAAACCAAGCTCGTCGAAGCCACAGGACTCTCTAAAGACCAGATAAATGACAAATTACAAGAAAAACTCTCTTCGCTTGGAGGGCTCATCTCAGAAGAAGGAGCTTTGCATATCATCGCAAACGAGCAGAATGTAGTGCTTGGAAAACCACCATCGTCAGAACTCAAACTCAAAGATGTGCTTAACGGAATGAAAAATGTCACTGTTGTCGCTAAAGTATTAAGAAAATACGAACCCCGGACGTTTGGAGAGAATAACGATGGGAAAGTCGCAAGCCTGTTTATGGGAGATGAAACAAGCTTCATGAGATTGACATTCTGGAACGATAAAGTAGATAATCTCTTTGACAAGATCAATGAAGATGATGTGATTGAAGTACAACACGCATATTCCAAGGAGAATAACGGTTATGTGGAATTGCATATGGGTGCTGCTTCTAATTGTATTGTCAATCCAGAAGGAAAGGCAGTGACGGTAAGAGAACTGAATTCGCAATCACAGAACGCTCCTGAAAAGAAATTACAAGATATTACCGAAAACGATCAACTCGTCAACATCACGGCGACGATTGTACAAGTGTATGATCCCCGATTCTTCGAGAGCTGTCCTGAATGCGGAAAGCGATTGCAACAATCAGAGGATGGTTATGAATGCTCTAATCACGGAACAAAGGAACCAACATACAATTATGTTATGAACCTTTTCCTTGATGATGGTACTGACAATATAAGAGCGACAGTCTGGAAAGAACAGGTCAACAAACTCGTAGGCAAAGAAGAAAGCGAAGTTCTCAAGCTCAAGGATGATGCTTCTAAACTCGAGGAAATGAAGACTGATCTTCTCGGAAGAATAATACAAGCACAAGGGAAAGTGAAGAAAAATACTGTGTATAATAATTTGGAGGTAGTCCTTTTCGATATTGATCCCAATCCCGACCCATCAACGGTTGCAGGTAGGAATGCTTCGGAGAAACAGACTTTAACAACAAAACAACAAGAACATAAATCACATCCCGAATCACAACAAGAGAAAGGTACACCATCACAGGAGTCAAATCATCAAGTAAATGAGGAGCGGATGACCGGTGAGGAGGAAGAGTTACCTTCAATCGATGATATTGATGATGCTGTTTGATGTGAATATGCAATGAAATGAAAGGACGGACACATCTGGCTGCAGGATTATTCATAGGATTGCTAATTGCCGATCACATGGCCTTATCATCTGTTTTTCATTCTGCCTTACTGATACTAAGTTCTGTATTAGGATCTCTTTTTCCCGATGTCGATACGGTCCGTTCGATACTGGGAAGGAAAATGCGGATAGTGGGCTGGATGTCCACACATAGAGGAATTTTACATTCACCACTAATTCTCATACTGATGGTGCCTTTGCTACAACTCTTATCACATCCTATCGCAACAGGATTTATGGCGGGATTTCTCTCGCACGTAGCGCTTGATATGCTGACCCCACAAGGAATAAAAATACTGCCTGGAACGAAACGGGTTACAGGACCATTAAGGACAGGAGGGCTAACAGAACATATCCTGCTATTTGCACTATCAGTATCCTGCATGCTGATACTGATCTCATGAAGAAAATCCGTGCTCATTTCTGCTTTGATTTTTCTTTACGTTCATGCAAGGATTTTTCAATACCTGCTATGATATCCTCGTTTTTTTTCACAAGAGCCTGCAATAATTCGTCTTTAGAATATTTCTTCAGATTCCTAGCGATACGGGGCTGATCAAGCTCTTCAAGCATGAAACGTTTGAACGCTTTATGATATTTCTTGATAAGAGATGAATACTTCTTATTATTGATCTTCTTGAGCAAGATAATCAAATCCTTCTCATCATTTATTTTCATATCCTCAAACCAGAATGAATGCGGATGAAACATCTTATCATGTTTAAGATGCGAGCTGTTTTTCAAGAAATGCATTTTCGAAATCTTCTGGACAAAGATGATGATGATAAATATAATAATACTGTATCCGAACAAGATCGCGATATCGAACCAAAGAGCATTTATGTCCATGGAAAAGAGTATCGATTGACGAAGAGCTTCAGATGAGAGCACATAAGGATTAAATTCGGCAATATTTCTTAAGTAAGGAGATATATTCTCAAGAGGGAGGACAAGATTAGATAGGAACAAGAAGATGGCACCCAGAGTAATGCTTGCCATATTAGAACTCTGCTGGGTAGGAAGAAGATAACCAAGGCACATGCCCAGCATGATAAAAATACTTGATGCGAGAATGAGAATCAGAATATTCATAGGCAAGTTTGCCCCTATAAGATCGACACCGAATACACTGACTGCGCCAAGGATAACGACTGTTTGGAACAGAACAATAATAAATGAGGTGATAAATGTCGTTATAATAAAGAATTCATCGTGAGTGGGAGTGGTAAACACCCTGAAAGCAGCCCTGCTTTTTTTCTCAACGACGACAAGCGTGCTTGATAATAGCAATCCGACGAACATGATGATAAGAATGAGAACGTAAGGAAATAGCATTGAAATGTTGTTGCTTGAAGAGACGGTCTTGATGGTGGTCTGGACAGGGTTGATGATTTGTTCGCTTGAAGTGATATCAACATTCTTGAGCGCAGAATGAGCTTTTTCAAGTCTTAATTTCATCGTATCAAGGTCCTCGTTTATCGAATCCAACGAAGAACTGACTTCATCGAGGGATTCGATGCTTTCCTGAGTGGTGGTGGAAGCAGATTCAAGTTTTGATTTCAGCATATCTATTTTTGAAGATGCATCGCTTATCTTTACCATCAGATCAGTTATTTTATCAGAACCCTGCTTTGTCTTCGTGAATGCAGTCTGGTTAAGGTCATCAATATCATCTTCAAGATCGGCAAGATCGGTTTCGATATGGCTGACATTGTCTTTTGACCTGATGACGGAAATAACCTCTCGTGCTGATGTCACGGTCGATGAGACATCTTCATATAGGTTATTTTGAATTTTCTCAATATCCAAAATATCTTTTTTCACATTCAAGGATGCGTTGCCAGATCCAAGATCCACATCCTCAAGATCCTTCGAAACGGAAACAATCGCATCCGACTGGTCGGCGGTTCTTTTCTTGACCTTGATAAGCATTCCTAAGACAGAATCAATATTACTTGAACTCTTATCCATTGTATCTGTCAAGGCAGAGGTCAGATTCATGCTTAACTGATCTTTCTTGAGATCGATACGTTCGGAAACTTTCTCAATGACAGTATAAACTAGATTGGTACGGCTATTATCGACAAAGAATTCGATGTTTTCAGTGCTCCCTTTTTCTATCTTGAAATTTTCGGGGAAGATGATGCATGTGTGAACGATGCCGTTTTTCAAATCCTCAATACATGAAGAATTATCAGGGTATGATTTTGTTGTATAATCGTCCTTTTCAAGAACATAGATAAACTCATTTGAAAGCGTGCTATTATCTGGAGTATGATATCCAATAGTGATGTCAATCGTTGATGAGGAATTGAACGCGATGCCTATGAGAAAGATGATGAGAAGAGGGCCGAGGATGATAGAAATAAGAGAGGTCTTTTGTCGGAACAGCACCTTGAAATTTTTGGAGAGTGTCGTGAAAAATTTCATCATGCTCTATCCTCCTGATGCTCTCCCCATAACTTGACAAACACATCATCAAGCGATGAATTCTTGATATCGATGAACGTGATCTGATCACCTTGCTCTCGAACGGTCTTCAAACAATATTCAATAATGAGGGATGGCTTGAGCGTTTTTATGATAAGACTGTTATCGTATATTGCGATATCTGAAATGTGCTTGTGCATCAAGTTCTCTTTCAATGCTTGGTAAGTCTTATCCCTAGTCTGAAGAACAATTTCCTGTTCGACGACGAAACGATCCTTGAGATCCCGAGGAGCTCCGACCGCTTTTAGCTTGCCATCCTTAAGCAAAGCGACACGATCACACAAATTCTCTAGTTCTATGAGATGATGACTTGAAAGAATAATGGTCGTGCCTTTCTTATTGATCTTACGGATAAGTTGCCAGATGTGATGCCTCAATAATGGATCGAGATCGGCAGTGGGCTCGTCAAGGATGAGAACTTCAGGATCGTGCATCAATGCACAAGCGATGTCAAGACGGCGCTCCATACCACCTGATAATTTTTTAGCCTTGACATTACGTGCCTCTTTCAATTCCATCAATTCAAGAAGGGTCTTCATATTCGCATCGATAGCATCAGAACTCATATTATGAAGATTGCCGAAAAAACGAAGATTCTCTTTTGCCGTCAATTCATCGTAAAATGAAGGCACTTGAGATGCGAAACCATATATTTGCTTGACCATCCGCTGTTTCGAAAAGACAGAACGATATATTTCAGAATCCGATGTTGATAGAAGATGACTCAAATGGAATTCAATATCACCTCCTTCAGGACGGAGAAAACCTATGAGTGTGTTGAGAAAGGTGGTTTTTCCGGATCCGCTCGCTCCGATAAGACCTATGATCTCGCCGGATCGGATATCCAAACTGATGTCATCAAGAACAATCATCTTACCAAATGCCTTGGTAAGGTTTTTCACACGGAATATCGGATTGGGCATGCTGTTTCTTGTATCTGAAATGTTTTATAAAACTAGTGTTCTCACAATGGAGTGGATGATTCTTATTCCTGTAATTAATGATTGCGGGATTTTCTCACCAAATCCCTTATGTAAAGGGATAAGATAATAATTATGATAGAGAATATGACGCCTATGAGAAATTCGGCAGAACCAGAAAGCTGTTGCAAAATCCCTTCTTGAACGTTTTGCTCGACAGGAGCTGAAGCTGTTTCAGCCATCATATCAGTAGCATACATAGCTTTCTCTTGTCCTGTCCTAGCTATTATTTCTCTTGTCCGGAGTAAGTTGTCATACACGAAGGCACCTGTGGCGATGATGGATGTGACAAGAATTCCTGGAACGAGAGATTGCAATTGTTTCTTGAGCGTGGATGACGAACGGTTCTTACGAGGGATGATGATGATAGCCTTGTCATGGAGCGAGTAATGGATAACTTCCTTTCCTTTCTTGCTATAATGAAATGAGGAATCGTCAACGACTCCAGCTTCACACAATGATTTTAAGTGATAATGCACGGTGGAGAGGGCCATGTCAAGTTTAGAGGATATTTCTGAAGCTGTAAGATTATCTTGTGCTTGAAGCAGGGAAAGGATTTTTTTAGACGTTGAAGAGGATACGGTCTTCGCGAACCGGGATGCATCTTCAAGCTCCAGAACTTCGATGGGGGATGTTTGCTCTGACTCCATAATTTCATGTCAAGACAGAACTAGTATTAAAATGTTATTATCATTTCAATCCTTGTTGAGGTTAGCGTCAAAATTCCTGTTTCAAAATACAGGTAGAATAAAATGATGTAGGGTCTCATAAGCCGCCTTCTGTCAAGGCCGAAGAAACGATATTTATCATCGCTTCCGATGCCTTGCGACCAGATTCTACTAAGCGTCAAAATTGACTTGCACCGACCGGGGCTCGTTGTTTCATCCTTTCATTTCCGGAGACGTCAGCGAGTTAGCTTGTCACATGTCACCACGTGAGGTCATACGCATCATCCCATTATCCGGAAGCGGTATCGCTCGATGAACACATAGTTTCAACGCAGCGGGATGTGCATTCCTGCGACATCCTGTTTCTGTACGGTTGCCATCCCTATTCGGGATCTCGATTTGAAGAAAAATATTCATTTCCTTCTCAGTCGAGCGATCATATCACGCTGAAAGCGTGATGGTGGACGGACTTTCCTAAAAGATCCTTCTCTTTGAAAAAAAGATCTCCTGACCAGCCTGAAAAACCCTACATCGATTGAGAGAAAAATCGCTTCGCACATATAAATATTACTCTTACAAATCCATCATCATTTCTTCTCAGGAGCGAATTTATTGAAATAGATGATCAGACCAGCGACGATAGGAATGAGGATGATGGCAAGCAAGGAATTGAGGTTTGTGCCGGAATCGTTCTCGCCTTCTTTAGCGAGCAAGATGGTATTTCCTGTGACGGATTTGTTCGTAGATGTCTCATATGATACGCTATCCCTCTCGGGTCTTGGATCATCGACATGCCACATAATGACAGGATCCTCATCGAGGATAACTGGTTCAAGATCTGGATATCCCAATTGCGAACTGTGTTCTGCTACTGTTTTGGGGATTATCTCTATTACTTGGATATATTCAAGTCCTTCTTCTTTAGGGGTGATGCTAATAGTGGTGGTCGTTTTAGTTTCAGAAGAATTGTCATCGTAGCTGAGAGTCTCAGTCCTTATCTTCTTACGTGCTTTCACCTTTTCATGACCTGTCTCTTTCATCTCCTCTAACTCAAGAGGGGTATATTCGATCCCGTGTTCGATCAACAGATTCCTGACTGTTTCGATATCCTCATCCTCGATAGGTATGGAATCCAACCTGATATTATTCTCGACAACATCTCTATCCTCGACAACGCGCTCCACCACAGAAACAGTCATATCTCTCTCATAGATGAGATCATCGTCGATGGTCAGGTGCAGAGTGTATGTAGTATCCTCTTCAGGAGTCATGTTCCATGAGACCATATAGAATGTCTCATTATTTTCAGTATCGTCGGCCCTGAAATGAGTCATGTTTATACGAGTCCCATTTTCAGAAAACAATCCGAGCTCGATAGTAGCATTCTGTGATGTGTTAAGGAAAGATACTGTTGAGATGCTGTACTCATGACCTTCGGTCACGTTCGAATCACGATATATGTACATGAGATGGTTTTTATCACCTGAAACAATATTCTCTATAAATCCTTTTTCAGTAACAGTCTCGAAAGTAGGAATCGCGCTGACAACAGAACTTAGTATCAAAAGGCAGGCTGTCGAGATAAGAATCAAACGGAAATCCATACTATTACCTTTTATTCAATAGTTTAAATAATTTTCGAATGAGATGCGCTGTTCAAAATAACGCTCATAGCGTTCCTTTGCATAAAAATTGTGTTTTTTCCACACTCTCAGTCAAAAATTTTCATTTTTGTCTTTTGATCATGCGAGCAAACTCTTATTTGATTTTTTTTATCTTGTATAGAAATCGCTCGTTCGAACAACAGCAGGTTTACAGATAGATTTTTTAATGATGATGTTTTATTCATCATTCATATGAATTCGTTCTACAATGACTTCTTACGGCTCAAGCGCGCGACGATAAAATCGCAAGGTAAATTCATATTCCGATCCAAAGACTACATCTCGCATAAGAAGGAAGATCTGACATTCTCTCCTTTACAAGATACAACCACTGACATAGTAGGTTTTATAGATGGAGGACAACAGATCCTGTTCGAAAGCCCGTCATTTCTGATAGGGATGGTGAGGGTTGCTGTGAGTTTGTGGAGAGGGTCAAAACGATATGCGATGAAGGTCAAGGAATTCATCGTTTTTCTTCAGGCGGAGGAAAAAGGCTATACATCCAAGTGCTATGATATGCAGGGTATGCCTGTACAACCATTCAAGACAATGGATATTAACACCATCAACCATCTCGATGCTGATGATGGTGAATCGGCAATATCTATGTTGAGACGATTCTCTGAGTTGCTGATGGCTGCGGATATTGCAGGACAAGTCGATGTCATCTGTATCGATGGCTCATTAAGATGCTTTTCAGGGACTGAAAATCATATCATGAACCAGCTTCTCAAACAGGCAGCGAAACGAGGGGTGATTGTTTCCGGATTGCAGAAATCAACCAGCATGATGGCGGACAACTCCTCGACAATCCAATCGCTTGAACCATCTTACAATGCAGGAGCATGGATAACATCGCCCTTGTGCATCAACAATACTATGATGCATCCTGCCAACATACATATCATCAAGCTCCATAAGGACGCGGCTCATCGATTTGTCATCGATATAGCAAGAGGATATGATCAGGTCAAGACAGGAGTATCGTTGCTTGCAACATCCTCAGATCCCCTATTCATAGGGTATCCTTATGGCATGATTGATGTAGACAGACTAGCGAGAATAGAAGACTCAAGAAAAGAGCAATCAAGACTTGATATCAGGAAACTATTGGCCGGTTCAAACGAATTCCTCGATAGGGAGATCCTTTCAAAAAATGCGCACGAGATACTTGATTCGATGTCATTCTGAAACGCTCCGGCTGATGTCTGCGACGATGGCATCATTGAGCTTGACGACACAAATTGAAGGGATGATGAATGAATCCTCTCTTGTGCCACCTGAACACACGATATATTCATTATCAAGCAAGCTATTTGCAACCACCACATCGATATTCCAGAGATTGCCGAAAGGAGGTACTCCGCCGATAACACAATCAGTGAGCTCGTATACCTTGTCAGGAGAAATCAACATGATATTTTTTTCATTGAGGAATTGTTTTAATAATTTCATATTTATACGATGATGTGCAGGGATGACAATCTGGATAACTCTCCCTGAAGAGCATTTTGCGATGAGAGCCTTCGCTCCCTTTTCATGCTCGGTACCTCTCACCATAGAAGCTTTTTGAGAAGCAGTGGGGATGGTATCGTGAGTGAGATGCCTGAACCCAACACCTTTTTGCGATAACATCTTTTTTATCATACGCACAGTTTCATCGCTCACAATATCACATCCTCTTTTACACAGTCTTGCATCATGAATCGTTATGATATATGCAAATAACCTGATATGGATCAATGTGCTCGAGAACGATTTCTTCAGAAAACAATTCGAATTGCGTGCTGGGTTGCGACCTTACAGTACCTGATGCGCCAGAGTTCTTGAACGGGATCTCAGAGGTGCTATCGAAACCGATATGATACGAGCCTGGCTCGGAAACCCCTACGCGATAATCGAATAATTCATTATCCGAAAGGTTGATGATACAATACCATGTTCTTTTGCTTGCTCGGGTCTTATCGCTTCGTTTGATGACAATAATCTTGTTTTTCTCATCAATATTTACATACTCCCTATATAATGTGTTCTCAGGCCAAAATGCTGGTTGTGAGCTCGTGAGCTCGTTTATGGATCGCTTGAATTCGGTCGTTCTTGCACTATCCTCACTAGTCTTGAGAAGCTTCCACTCGATGCTCGAATCATGTTCGAAGGTGCCTGTCTGAAGCAGGAACGTCTGGATAAGATCGAGAAAACGACCTTCACAACCCAGGGCGATAATGGCTTCCATCACCTTAATTTTTCCTATTGCATGGCGTTTGAGTGATTGTTTGCCTAATGTTAATGCGTTGTAGGCGTACGAACCGGTTGCTCTCATCTCCATCAATCCTGCAGCAGCATCGTGATTGTGAAAGTCAGCTATCGTGCTGTTAGACCTCGTCCACACTTTCTCATCCATAATATTTTTTATAGTCCATATGGAAATCTCATCGGCTGCTTTTGGCATGAATTCGGTATGAAAAAAATATGTCAGCCGAGAACTATTATAAGCTGTCGCACCCAATGTCCTGTCAAAAGAATTATGGGGGGCGACAAGCAACTTAGCATTATCCCCATAGAAATAATGCGATTCAAGATGAAACAAGGTCTGCGGATCAAATTCATAACACTGGCTGATAAGCTCTCGTAAGAACTGACGGCCGTGAGGACGTTCTTCTCCCTGCCCTGCATCACCGTACCTGAGAATACCATCAACATTATCGATGCGAAAGCCGTCGATACGATAGGCCTGCAGGAAATGAAGAGCACTCTCGACAAGATATTGCCTGACAACATCATCTGAATTCCTGAAACGTTTTGTACCCCAAGGAGTCATATCATCAAGGAACACATCGCGACCATCTTTGTGTTTCCATAAGTGCAAGCCGACATCTTCACCCTCGAATCCGAAGATTCGATAGTCCTTGAAAGGACTGTGACTGAGTATGAGATCGCTGATAAGAGCAATACTTCTCTTATGGCATTCGTCAACAAGCAACTTGAAACTATCCGGATCGCCCCAATTCTTCTGTAAAGCGAACGGAAAAGGACTCAAATAACGGAACTTCCAATTATCCCCGTCAATCGATTGGGAGATGGGGAGAAACTGAATGGTGTTATATCCCAATTCCTCTATTGTATCGAGAACCCCGCACGTGGCGATAAACGTGAACAAATCAGTATCACGTTCTGCTAAAGTGGGTGAAGAAGGATCATACTCGTACCAACGAGCGACCAGACCAGGAAGGTCAGTCTGTAACACAATCGAGGGACGGTGGAGACGATCGGGTTTATCATATTCCATAACATATCCTGACGGGTCATCGAAATCCCAGAAAATACAATTACCATTATCATCGAAATACATGCTTGCAGGATCTCGCAAGAAACGGTTTCCGGATTCCCGCTTGATGAGAAACAAGTAAGGGCACTTATGATTGACAGATGAGGTGATACACTCACGAATCCCTCTATCAGAACTTAGATTGAGGCGATATGCTTCAATATCTTTTTTTTCACCCCAATTGTTGAAAGGTCCGACAAGGAAGATATCTTCATCCGGATCAGGAGCATAGCAGGTGAATCTCACTTTTTTTGCCAGACCATCTCTGGTTCTTGACAGTACGATAGGCCCAAATCGGCGTTTGGTAGATTCTTTTCCATCGAGTTGATCACGATATAACAATGACTCCCATTGATAGTGTATCGAACGTAATGGTGGTTTATAGGATGACATAACACTCACAAGCCTCTCTTATGAGGTCGTTGAAGAAGAAGATATTTATAAAAGTTCTGAACATAGGGCGGTGTCCATAATCAGTCTCGGGGGTTGTTTGCAGATTACTGTATCGACTTACATTCATCATCTCAAAACCACTTGTAAAAGGAATATTTTTCATTCATGGATCGAATGTATGTGTTTATTTTCGGTTCAGTATAAAGTGTGTTTATTTTTTTCTCAAATATTTATAACATGTATGACTGTGATGGTGATGGATAAAAATTCTGCTTTGAAAACATTAACAAAAGTCCCAACATTATGTGGTTCTCCTTCTATTCAGGTGTGGCAACTCTACGATTTGGCACATTCCAATATTGTCAATTTTCATATCAAACAATCGGTTTGTAATCCGAAGGAATCACGACCTGAACTTGATGAAGAAATCTGAAATCACATCTAAACGAAAGCATTTCACCTGAAGATATTAGTCATAGATACGCTTCAAGAGGGCTGTATGCCGGAAAACTTTCGTTTCACACGATTATTTTCTGAAGTATCTTCCTGTTTCTTGCGCATGCGCATAATTTCTGCATCAAAAAAAGGGATGCTGGCCGGAAGAGCTAACGGTGAGAAATTACTGGAGATGATGGCCTCACCTTTAGAAAGAGAGGCGATGGTGCGATTATCACGGGATAAATCATGGCTGGCGCTGTCGATGATTGCAGTCCTTTCTTGAGACATCTCCGTTCCGAGGAGTATCTTCGTATTCATGTTAGCCAAAAGTTCTTTCGGGATAAGAGAAGGCATCTGGGTGATAGCGACAATCCCTATGCCGAATTTCCGTCCTTCTCGTGCGATGCTTGCAAACACGTTAGAACCTGTCTCAAGGATTTCCCTGCCAAGCACTCGGGGAGCTTCCTCGAGAACGACGCTGATGACCGGTTTGCCGGAAACACCTTCTAACTTGTAAGACCTATATCTTGAGAAGATCTCACTTGTGATAAGGTTGGCGATGAGAAGCTCGATGGTGCCAGAAAACGGACTGGTATCAACAATGACTGTTTGTCCGTTCTCAAGTTTATCAGCAATATCACTGATGGTACTCGATCCAGCGTTTAACGAGAAGATTCCTGATTCAATGATTGAGCCTTTATGGAATCTGATCTGAAGAAGCTGAGATATGCGACGCCTGACAACTTGTAATGTGGCATCAGCATAATCATCGTTTAGACTACGATCTGAAAGAATGGCTTCAATCCAATGAGTTCCATATGATTTGAAATAACTCTGCAAGGCCTGACGCTGGGCGCTTGAGAAACTGATAAGGGAGAAATGTTCAGGACGAAGCAAGGAAATGTTGATCTTAAACGTGCTTTGACCGACAGGGGGATGTGTGGGAGTGTAATAGGAAACATCCGAAGCACAATCAGTATCTTTCAAGCCAAAACGGTTCTTGCCATCACCATAATACTCATCGTGAGGGTCGAATACCAATGAAGCAACACCTTGCTGACGGGTCATCTCCCACAACAAGTTTTTCATGAGAACGCTTTTACCCTTTCCTGTTGTGCCCGTGATGAGCATATGATGGCTTGCCACATCCACTGCATCAAGACATAAAGGAATATCAAGCGTCTGCTTACCGCTTCTGAGAAGACCAAGTTTCATGCCGTCAGTGGGCAGAAAAGAGAAGTCCTCTTTAGTCACATCGCGAGCGATGGAAAATAATGGTGGGATGGTGGTCGGTCCACGAGTCGAACCATTCTCATCTATGACAAGAACAGGATTGATATGGCAAAGGATGTAATGGCGGATGTTAGCATCAAGAAAAGAAGTGTCCATGTTCTCTTCGAGATTGACTCCTGATACGAACTCGAGATTCTGGCTTGACACTTGGGAGCCATAGGAGAGATCAGAAACATGGCATAATACCTTGCGACCCTCATCCTCGATGATAAGGAGTTCGCCCAGCTCGACATCAACCGATTGCTTCTTGCGCAAGAACAGCTCGCTGACACCGCCCCTGACAATCTGACCTTTCACTACCATGGAAGAAGCGAACAGACAGCCTCATTAATATAGTTTTTGGACGGCCAGCAAGCGGAAGCGATGATATGATGTCATGTTCCGCTTCTCACCAAATCAAAAGGGATACCCTATTTACACTTTGGTGCGGGAATATCAAAAAATCATTCACATCAGCGGATTCTGACCACCGTATTCAGCATAGAACTGCCCGTTTCTAAATGTCAAGGAATGCGTATCGTGGTTACAATTAGTTGTTCTCATCTTGACGACCTTGACTTCACGAATCTGCTTACGACGATACGATGTCAGCGAGATATAAATGATACCGTCTGACAGGAAATCCTCATTATATTCGCCAAGAGAGGAGCCGTCAACAGGAGTCTCGGAAAGCATAAACGATGTGACTGCAAGATCTCGTAAGAATTCAAAGACAAAGAACATCTCTATACGAGGATTCTTAAATTTCGATAGAGTGTATAATGCACTTAACGAATCTAACGTGAACAGATCGAGCTTCGCATCCCTTTTTATTTTCTTGACAATATTCTTGATGACATTGAGCCAGCTGCGATTCTCATCGATCTTCAGATCACCGATCTCTTTGCGGATACAACCTACATCAACGACGATGAGCGTGCCACGGTCGCTACTATTGATCTTATCGATATCATTTTGCAATTGGGAGAGATCCCTGATGACCACGAGATTGACCTTGGAAAGATCGTAATCCATGTTAATGATGTGATTGATGATCGACGAATACGATTGCTCCAGAGAAAGATATAATCCTGTTTTGTTTTTGTGAACTGCTTCATTGTACAGGATGTTGAATGCAAGTGACGATTTCATCGTACCAGCAGATCCTGATATGAGCGTGATGTGTCCTTTAGGAATGCCGCCCTCCAATGCTTCGTCAAAACCATTGACGTGAGTAGGAATCCTTTCAATCTCCTTCTTGTTCTTAACGATAGGTTCAGCCATATGAGTACACCTCTTTTATATTAATTGATCATTTGAATTTCAAATTATAAATTTTTCCTTGCTTGGTATTGAGAATCACACGACCGGTGCTACCAACCATTGTATGTCCTACAATACTTCCATCGACTCTATATTCGCAAAATTTTTTCCCTTCACGATTGCCTAGATCCTTATTTATCGTCTTTGAATGATATCCTGGTTGGTTGACGATACCAGATATTCCCGGAATGTAATTGAGTTTGTATGTTCCTTCACCATCAAGGACATACAGTTTATGATCGAGACTGCCAGCAACGATCTCTAATTTACCGTCATTATCGACATCAGATATGATTGGAGTGGTAGTTACCCAGAAATCCGTTTCATACGACCAGACGAGCTCTCCTTTCTCATCAATGCAATATATGCGATTATCACAGGATCCGAAACAGATCTCCTTGTTCCCATCCTTATTGACATCGCCGATCGAAACTTCCGAAAGGATGGCGCCCCCAGTCTCGTACTTCCACAACACTTCACCATCGTAAGTGAGAGCGTACAACATATTATCGTGAGATGGGATGAGAATGGCATCATGATGCTCTCCGAGCACAGTGCTCACTGCCCTGGCAGTGATTTTATCCCCAGTACGCACAGACCATGAAATGCTGCCATCAGGATTAAAAGCGACAAAACGACCATCCTTTAGACCAGTCACGAGCTTATTATCAACAAATAAAGGAGTGGTCTCGACAGGAGCGCCCGCATCAATCTTGCGAAGGAGCTTTCCCTGTTCAGAAAGAATGTATATGTGATGATCACTCGACCCTATAACAATCTCTTTCTTGCCATCACCGTCAATATCGACAATCAGAGGCATCGATCTGATAGGACCATCAGTCTTTAACTTCCACAATAGCGAACCGTTACTATCCAATGAATAGATGACGCCCAGTTCAGAACCGAAGACGATATGTTCTCTACCTTGTTTGGAAAAGAATGAGCGAGGAGTTGAATTGATGCTGTTGACAGTATCGATATCAAGAAACAATAATTCCTCGTCAGGAAGCTCTTCTTTGGAATCATACACCCACTGCACTTGACCTTTGGTATCAAGCGAATATAACTTTCCTTCCCTAGTTCCGAACACGATACGTTCCCCACCATCATTATCTTGGATGATGACCAGGGATGAAGAAATGATGCTTCCTTTAGAATCGAAATCCCAGAGCTTATCGAGGTTTTTTGAAGACCCTCTCATCGCTTGGTGAACTGACTTGAAAAGATTTTTCATAACAAGATTTGTATGATAAGAATCCTTTTATAAATATTTCGTCGCTTTATCCATCGATTCCAGCGATATATACAGGGATTTGAAACCACTTGAAAGGAGTTTATTTTGTGTTGCTGGTTTTGAACCTTTTGTTATCCTAACGAAGGATTTAAATACCGTTTCTTATATCATCTGCATGAAAGGATTTTTATGATGGTGTGACTGTATGCAGGGAGATACAAACTCATTTTTCGAGGAGAATGCGATTGCGAAAGGATCTGAAAAAGTAGCTGGATCTGAGAATAAAGACTCCTTTCTCGATTTTGATGAAAAGCAACAGGAGCAATCCCTGCACGTCAAAAAACACTATAGAAAGCTCAACAGACGATTCACAGCAAAAGAACTCCTTGACAGAATAGGGTATGGTTTCGGAGCATCACAATTCATAACGATATTATTTTTTCTGACGGGAGCAACACCTCTTCTTGTCGGATTTATCAATGGATTCAAGGACGTGCTTGCAAGCTTGTTCTCATCCTTTCTCCAAGAATTCTCCAAAGTGAATTCCTTGAGCAAGAGATTCATATCCTCGGCAGGGATACTGTTCGGATTCAGTCTTATAGGTATTGTGCTTGCGATACGGATGAGTTCTCCATGGACCTACGCCATCGCTTTACTTGTAGGGAGTTTCGGGATTGTGGCATATGGAGAGAGGCACCACAGGATAATAAATGCATCACTCAGGCATGAAAGAAAATCGCTATTCCTGAAAAGAATAACTCATTACGGCTTGTTGATAACCGCACTATCTTTTTTGCTGTCAGGATACCTTCTTGAAACATTCGGCATTGATGCAGGGACGGTATCTTTATTTGGCATGACAATACGCCTGTCAGGATATTTTCTAGCATTCGAGATAGCGGCGATCGCATTCATTTGTTCAGGATTTATACTCTCAAAAACACCATTGAACATAGGAACAAGAACATATAAGATGGAAAAATTTCTTAGGGGACATTTCAAGAAAAGTCTTCACGAGTTCAGGTACTTTCTCAATAACAAATACTTATTCATGCTATTTATAGGGGCGCTCCTGCTTTCTGTCATCGAAAGCTTGGGGGCGACTTTCTATGGATATCACATCTTCACCTTGTTCAGGGATCAATATCTGGGGGGTTTTCTTAATGTCGCCCTGATATTCATCATCGCATTACTCATTTCGACAGCAGGTCCTTTCATCACACGGTTTCTGGAACGCCACATAGGATTGGCCCCTATGTTTGTATTTGGAACAATGCTCATGACATTGCTCCCGTTCATTTTCATGACAAACCCTCATTTCTATGCAGTCATAGCTGCGACATCGCTAGCGATAATAGGATCGAGCATATTAGGAGCGTCGCAAGGATTGCTGGTACAAAAACTGCTTCCGGCACACGAGCGATCATCGTTCTTCAACTCAATAGGTGTGATTATAGCGCTTCCGTTTCTCCTCCTCGTCATTGCAGGATCGATGATTGCAATGAGTAGTTTCTTGCTACTCTTCAAGATCATGGTGATTATCTTGCTTGCAGTGGTGGCACCGCTTTATATAGCGCTTGTACTCACATCCCATAAACAAAGATTATGACTCTTATGAAATCAAATACAAGGTGACTCGCATGACAGAACTCATCCCTCAAGAAGTCCTTCAAGAAGGAGAATTTGCAAAATGGGAACTAAGAGTTATCAAAGAACCCTTCTCCATGGATCTGCTCTATAAACGACTCCACGAATTCCTTATCGTCGAAGAATGGGAAGATTTGCATTCGGGAGGGGATGATTTCGAAACGAATTATGAAGAGCACTATGGTGATGATGAAGCTTCAGATAGGATAATATGGTGGAGGGCGGCCAAATATCCTGAAATTCCAGGTGACAGGCACATCAGGCTCTATCTCAAACTGGATATCATCACCAAGTTCATGAAAGAGAAAGAAACGATGATACAAGGGAAGAAAGTGAAGCTCGATCATGGGGAGCTCAAGGTGAAATGCAGTATCTTTATGGATAGGAATAACGATCGCCACAATCCGAAAGGATGGGATAAGCATCCCATACTCAAACCTTTCAAACATTATTTCTGGAACCGGATGAACAAAAGGATTGAAGATGCGGCGAAAGGAGAAATCCTCCAATTCTCCTCGGATCTGCACAATCTCATACAAGTCTTTACTGGAATGAGGCCTGAATCAGGACCAAGGGATTTTGTGCCAGTCAAAGGGACAGGGAACTAATTCATTCTTTTGTTCTTGTTTTCAGCTTTTCAGAAACATTGACTTCAGGAAAGAAGGCGCCGGTAAAACCAAGTTATCACAAATCATGGTCTCGATCTGACCAATGTATTTGATTGTCTGGTTACTAGGATCATCACGGACTTCAGAATCATTGCACACAGGACATATGCGACTATATTCTCCGTTTCCATGACGTCTCAACAATACCATCTCCATTCTTTTCCGATGCAGGAACAATAACACTTAAGTAATCAATGATATTAATGTATTGTGAACATGAGATTTATCCATTTTGCAGACTGTCATCTTGACGGATATAGGGATGAGAAACTTGCAAGGCTGGGATTTGACCAATTTTGCCATGTCATTGAACAAGCGCTCAAGCGACAAGTGGATTTCTTATTGCTGGCAGGAGATCTGTTTAACACCGCACTCCCTCGAGTTGATGTGCTCAAGCAAACAGTCGAAGAGCTCAGAAGATTGCAAGAAGCGAGTATTACAGTGTATGCGATTCCAGGAAGCCATGATTATTCACCGCGAGGAAAGACCATGCTTGATGTGCTCGAACGAGCAGGTCTTATCGTGAACGTGGTTAAAGGAAGGATATCTGACAAGGGAAAGCTACAACTCGCGCTGACAGAAGATCCGAAGACAGGAGCGCTAATTACAGGAATACTGGGCAAGAAAGGGATGCTTGACAAACAGTATTATGAGGATCTTGACAGGGAGAACCTGAACAGACAACTCGAGAACAAGACAGGATCATTTTCAATTTTCATGTTCCATACAGCGCTTAGCGAGCTCAAACCCAAAGAGCTTGAAAAGATGGACTCAGCACCCATGTCGTTCTTGCCGGAAGGATTCAATTATTATGCGGGAGGACACGTTCATATCACAAGCAGATATTCAACAAAAAACCATACGAACGTGGTGTATCCGGGACCGACATTTCCTAACAGCTTCGCAGAACTCGAGAAGCTACAAGCGGGAACGTTAGTCTATTACAATAACGAGAAAGAATTCAAAACAGAAAACGGAGATTCATCACATTACATCCACGAAACGATTCCCGGAAAGGAGGTCAGCGCGTTCACGATAGATGTCACGGGATCGGCATTTGCAGTCTCGAAACACGTGATAACAATCCTTGGCAAGAATGAGCTCGCATCAAAAATAGTTCTTCTCAGACTCAACGGAACGCTCACCGAAGGGAAAACTTCGGATATCGATTTCAACGAGATCCTCAAGCATTGCTATGACAACGGAGCATATATCGTATTAAAGAACACGAACAAGCTACAAAGCAAGATGTTTGAAGAAGTGGCGGTCAATAGCGATTCCACGGATTCGATAGAGGAGACGACGATAACAGAACATCTGGGTTCGATTGAACTGCCAGAAGATATTGATGAGAAAACGACCATCGAACAACTGCTTACAATCCTCGATCAAGAGCAGATGGATGGGGAGGCGAAAACAGCGTTTGTCAAACGGATACAACAAGACGCCAAAGACGCTATCGAAACACAAAACAAATGATGTCCGATCATGTTTTTCGCGAAGGTCATCGACGAGAAACCTTTTTATATTACAAGTGAACAGTTTTTTTTGTGATGGATAAGATTGAAACATTGCGTCAAGTGTATGCGATTGCCCGAGAACATTTCGCATTCTCTTTTCTTGTTATTATTATGGCGCTTATAGGTAGTTTGTATGTCGTCAAACATCGGAAAACAGTTGTTGCTTTTGCCATCAGGATGAGATCTTATCTAAGCTATATCGCAGTCAGGGATGATGTACAAGGAAAAGGATATGGAAAACGACTTCTTGAAAAGATAGCTCCGCGTGTTCGCTCTTTACATGTGAAAACAAGTGAACATAAAGTCATTTCACTGTATGAAAGATACGGGTTTTCAGTACTGAAAAAGATGAGATTACCGACTGGAGAGCGGTATCTTATGGTTAAAAAGGATGTATGAATGTCGTTTTTCTTTTAATACTCTGATGATTTCAGACCAATATTCTCCTCTAGGAGTATATTTCCGGAATTCTCTCTAAGCTCTTTTTCAAACTCATCCAAAGGAATACATTTGATTTCCTGCACTTCTTCTTGTTGCATACCCTTTTGTGACAAGATTCTTTATTTCATCAGTTATGATGCGAAGATATTTTTTACTGATTTTTATAAATGTTTAGTTGAGAAAAAGAGAATAAAAAGAAAAATATGATGTTGTGTTCTTCACGGCTTGTACCGGAGCATCGTGCGAGGAAAGGGAATAGCATCCTTGATGTTATCGATACCAGTAATCCAAGCGATAACACGTTCAGTACCAACACCATATCCTGAATGAGGGACGGAACCGTACCTGCGAAGATCGAAATACCATTGATAGTTCTCGACATCCTCGCCTTCGGCTTCAAGTCGAGCTTTCATATCATCGATATCTAGGCTACGCTCACTGCCGCCAACGATCTCAACACCGGTCTGTGGTGCCAATACGTCAAAGCATAAGGCTTCGTCAGGCTGTTCACCGTCACGCGGCTTATAAAATGCCATCGCTTCAACAGGATAATGGGTGATTGCAACAGGAGTGTCAAAATGACTCATGATAGCACGCTCCTCTTCAGTACGCAAATCCTTGCCGAAAGGAACGTCAATACCATCCTTCTCTTTTATGAGCTTGACAGCATCACGGTATTTGATGGTCGGCCAGTCCTTCTCGCACATCGCGATGAGAACGTCAGAATCCTGATCGAGAAGCTCGAACTCCCCACGGCAACGTCTGGCAGTCTCGCTGATGCAATACTTCAACTCCTTTTTGGCAAACTCGCTTGTCATCTTCAGATCAAACCATGCAGCTTCCATTTCAGCCATCCAGAACTCGCTCAAGTGACGAGATGTCTTGGATTTCTCAGCACGGAAGGTAGGTCCAAAGTTATAGATCTTCTCAAGAGCGAATATGGCTGCTTCAGCATATAATTGCCAACTCTGGGATAAGTAAGTGGTCTTATCATAATATTTGACTTCAAACAAGGTGCTGCCACCCTCAGATTGGCTCGGCTGGAGGATGGGTGCATCAAACCGGCAAAAGCCTTCTTTCTGGAAGAACTCTTCGCGGATCTGGACGTATGTGCTCCTAATCTTCAGGATAGCGGTCTGGCGACGCGTCCGCAAGGAGAGATGCCTAATGTCAAGAAGGAATTCAGGGCTCTGATCCTTGGTGATAGGGAACTGGTCGGACTCGCCGACAACCTCGAAATCACTGACCTGGACTTCATATCCACTCGGAGCACGATCATCGCGCTTGATAGTACCCCAGACTTTCATGCTCGCTTCAACCTGAACCTTGTCGGCAAGCTCGAACTTCTCATCACCGACAGCATCCCTGCTTACGATACACTGCATTACTTGAGTACTGTCACGAAGCACGATAAATTTTAACTTCTTGCTACCGCGTTCACGGTAGACCCAGCCACGAAGAGCAACGTCTCCTTCGCCTTGCTCCATAGCTTCTTTTATGCTTTTAAATTCAACCATAAGTATCAGACCTTCATCGTATTGAAATGAGTAATCACCACAGATGTGTAAGCACCAACATAAAAAACTATCGGATAACACACTATAAGCAAAAAGATCGGCTTATACTCAATCACCGATATTAACATGCCTTCTCAGATGCCGGAAAACATCAACAAGATATCCGCCCAGTCCCACGATGTAAAAAGAAGCAGTCAACACTGCGACAACAGACAAGAACATCCCTATCACCATCATTCCACTCGAGAACACAATGGGAATGGTTGTAATATAGAATTCGCCCACCGACCATGCGAAAAGAATGATATAATATATCAAGAACAACTGGCTTGCGATAATGAGAATGTTTGTCATGAACTGACGGAGACGCACATGTCGACTGATGAAGAAAACGACAAGAGTACAACAAAAAGCGAGAATAATGCTTGCTGTCAGACCAAGCAGGGTGCTACTTGCCAACGGATGGCCTATGATGTCAACGCCGTAGATGCCGTTAGAGGATAATCTGCTTATCGAAAACCCGGGAGTGAGAAGAAACAAAGCCAGAGAACCAAAAATTATACTCAAAACACTTCTTTTGAGATTTATATGCCTATCATAGTATAACAAGAACCACATGCCGACAGGAGCAAGAAGCAAGAACAGGATGGCAATAAGATTGCCGAGATATCCGATACCGATTGTCACCGATGAGAATAAGCCCGAGCCGGAAATCTGCGAGAGGAACAGATCCTTCAAGAAAGGATGAGTGGTGGGAATCATGTTGAAATATAAGGCATCAGCACGACCGAGAAGATATGGCCAGATGAACGTGAAAGCATCGGTGAACACATGGAGGACAATCATGGCAGAAAGTACGCGAAGAGAACCCCTGAACGTCTTAAGATGCTCGAAAAGTCCTTTGTAAAACGATTCTCCGAAATCACCAAACCGAAACAAGAAAGAATCAGGAGAGAAGCGATTCCTGTGCTTGAAGATGAAAAAGAAATACACACCAAGGCCTATCATGAGAAGGGGAGCGTCAATGGCGATAGCAAGCCATTCCATGAATAAATTGAATATAATGACAAAAAAAGCCATGATGATAAGAAACGAGAAGAGAAAACGCAATAAGATGTTATGAGGGGTGGAGTTGTCGAGGCGATCTTTATGAAATAACTGCATGACACTCGGACGTTCGAACTTTACCGTCAGAGCATATCTGGTCGCAACAACGACCAATAAGAACAATCCTATATAAATTCCCCCGCGCTCGATACTGCTTGCATTCGTTATTAGCATCGAATAGAATGGCTGCAGAAAATCCGATGCATTCTCGAATACGCTTGCAGCATAAGAAATGAGATTCTTGATGATGAGAAGGAAATAACCTGAAATGAGAATGATATCCAATGTCTGATGATCGCTACCCGTTATTATTCGTGAAGGTCGTGTTTGATAGAGAATATAGCCGAGAGCGGCCCACGAAATAATCTTCTTGACATAATCAAGGTCTGGCGGGAGAAACTCAATCGCATCAAAGATATTCAGGACGATGATACAGAATAAAATAATTTCTTCAATGCCAAATGAGAGAGCTCTCCAGAAAGATGCTTTGAACAGATGATTTTTTTTCATCAGTCTATGATTGTTTGGAATGGTGTTTAAAAAGGTTTTGTGGATGGGAGGAGGGATTTGTTACCATCTCAGACGTCTCACCCACTAAAGAAAACTTTTATAAAGTTACAAGCCTTTCTCCGTATTTCATGGCTGATAACAAGATACGTATGCCGTCAAGCGGTGCGGGGTTGACGACGTTCTATGAGGAATCCAAGACGAAAGTAGCCGTCAGTCCGTATACCGTTTTAGGGGTCATACTTGTTATTATTCTTGTCATTTCATTGCTCAACAGTACGCTCTGAATGCCATGATCCAATCCTATCCTATGGGGGATGTACTTATGATGCCGGGGAGGCAGATGAATTCTAGACAGAAGAAGCAAGCAATGAAAAAGATGGGTGTACAGCAAGAGGAGCTTGAAGCCCTGCAAGGGATAATACGATTACCTGAAAAGGGTATCAAC
>CAZRUJ010000002.1:0-21465 GCA_964603345.1 uncultured Methanosarcinales archaeon
GGAACTCAAGGATGAACAAACGGAAGCCAAAGATGTTCAACTCCAAAGGAAGCGAACGCATCGAGGTGAAGAGATCGCAGGACCGGATTGTTCCGAAGTATCACAAGGAACAGAAGGATGAACAAAGAGAATCCGAAGATGTTGAAAGCCAAAGGAAGAGAAAGAAACGAAGTGAAGAGAGAGCACGCCCGTATTTGAGCCGGGGATCCGAGGGCTGCAACCTCGTGCCTTACCACTTGGCCACGTGCGCTTGATATTTTTCACGCTTACAAGTACCTCTAATACCTAAGAAAATAGTATTTCAACAACAGTCTTTTGCAGAGACCGGTTTGTGTGTGTTGAATGCCAGATCGAGCTTCATGGATGTGCGTGTTCACAGAAATCGTATTTAAATCTATCGATATCAACCGTTCAGTCGAGGAGTTTGCGATTGTTGATATTCACTTCTATAGGTCCGAAATGGTTCTCTTGTAAGAGTTCTATCTTTCTCTGGTTTTCCAAGTGTAATAAAGGCAGGAACGTGAATACCTGATCCTGTTTTTCCTTGCTTGAGAGCAGGTCCGTGAAATAGACCTTTGTCGTTTTCTTGAGAAACATCTTCTTGAGTGATTTTTGCAAGGTCTGCATCTTCTCGTTGAGGTCGAAAGTCTTTTTGGGCGCTTGCATTTGCTCCTGTTGTGGTCTGGCATTTCGAAGAATCTGCTGTTTTCGTTTCCCATCACTCTCCAATGCTTGCTCGAGAGCATCTACAAGGTCAAACACAGAGACTTTCCGCTCTCTCGGTTGTGGTGTTCGCGGCACTATTTTATTTCCATCATTGAGGAACTTATCTAGATCACTTTGTTCAAACTCAAAGAAGTCACCATCATCAAGCAACTCTTCCGTTTCATCGCCAGTTACACCGTTGATGAGATTATCGAGATTCTTAAGGTCGTCAATGAGGAGACGATCGCTCTTTATCTTGAGAAGCAGGCTTGCAGCAAGGACTATTTTTCCACCGATGCGAAAATCAGCTTCTTTGAGCGTGTTCATGAGATCGAGAAATCGAGTAGATAGTTTCGTGACATTGATATCCCACGGATCCATCCCCTCCTCCTGGACGAGATTGTACATCATATCCTTCCAATCCAAGTCGTTCTCGTGCAAAACGATGTCAACGACCCGTTCGTGCGAAGATTTTATTCCTTGTTGTTTCGCCGCTTGCATCATCGTCGTTTCTCTCCATCATACACCATACGATGTAATATATAAATATAGTGGTTTGTATACAATTTTGTATACTGTTACGTGTATTTTTTAGGATGATATTCGGCGAAATAATATTCATTTAAAAACTCATCGCCCTATAAGCATATATAACTCCAACGAACATCGATAACCAAACCACACAAGTTTTTTAAAGAAGACGATGTTTGTCAGACAATATACAATAAAAAAGACTAATTTGTGATAATCATGCATGTATCAAGAATCCAAGTTGACGGGACAAGTCTTGTCGGTTTATATATTTTACCGCTTCGGGACGTTGTTCTTATAGGCAAAGACCTTCCTGAATCGACGATGGAAATCGTTAAGGAAATATTTAACCTTCCCGTGATCCAAACAACAATTGCAGGCACGCCCTTACTTGGAGTGTTTATAGCAACCGATGGTGAGAAGCTCATCGTACCTCATATCATCTTCGATCATGAGCGAAAAGCATTGGAAAAAGCAGGAATCGATTTCGAAGTGATTGAAAGCATCATAACCTGCCATGGCAACAACCTTGTCGTCACAAAACAAGGATTATTGGCAAATCATGAATACGAACTTGAAGCAATCAAAAAGATAGAATTGTTTTTCGGCAAGAAAGCCGTGCCGTTTGACTCTGAAGAAACGACCAATATAGGGAGTTTTCTGGCGCACAATAATACTCACGGCCTTGTCAGCCACGATTTTTCAGAAAAGACCATCCAGAGTATCAGCGATGTCCTCGGTCTCGTGCTGACAACAGGAACTGTGAATATGGGATCGACACAGATCAAGAGCGGAATTGCGGTCAATGATACCGGATTTATCATCGGCGAACATTCAGGAGGTCCTGAAGTTATCAATGCTGATGAAGCACTAGGATTCACTGACAAAGACGATCACTGATAATCACAAGAGGATTCAGTATGGCACAACAGAATATCAACGAAAAATATGTCGAACTGGAAATGATCAACCAACGACTGCAAGAACTGAATACGGCACTCCAAAGGATAGATACTGAAATAGAGCACATCCATATCGCCATCACGACACTCGATGACCTGTCATCAGGAGATTCAACAAAAGAACTTGTCATTCCCATTGGAGCAGAGACATTTCTCACTGTCACAAGCGATGATGTCAAGACAGTCAAGCAATCAGTAGGTGCAGGAGTCATCGTCGAGCGTTCAAGCAAGCAAGCGACTTCATTTCTGAAAAACAGAATAGATACTTTCAAAAAAGAACAAGAAGAATATTCAAATATCTATAAACAAGTGATCAAAAAGGCAGAAACACTTCAGAAAGAGATCGAGAAAGACATAACAACAAGCACAAGCAGCTGAAAAAAATAAGCATGCGAGAAGGATTGAGCGAAACAAGAGGATGAAGAAGAATGTTCAGATTTCTCAAGAAAAAAATAAAAGATACTGTCAACGCCTTCAGCAAAGAAGCCAAAGAAGATGCCAAAATCATTGAAGAGAGTGAAGGCGAGAAGCAAGCAGAACAACCCGCAGAAACCAGCTCCCTGCTCCCAGCACAGCAGAACACAGAACAAAGCACAGCAGAACAAAGCGCGCAGAAACCAGCACAGCAGAACACAGAACAAAGCACACAAAACTATTCTCCTTTCCAAGTCAAAAAAGATGCTGGAAGAAAGTCAAGCGAGAAACAAGCAGTTCATAAAGATCTCCTTGACGAACAAGTGACAGATGCCACGAAGAAAAAGAAAACTATCTTCTCAAAACTCAAAGGAAGCGTCACCAAGTTCCAATTGACAGAAGAGAAGTTTGAGGAATTGTTCTGGGAATTCGAGCTTGCACTGCTAGAGAATAATGTGGCGATGGAAGTAATCGAGAAAATCAAAAAAGATCTCCATACAAAACTCACCCGCGAGAATGTAAGCAGAAAAGGGATCGAACAGGTTATCCTCGATGCGCTGACGTCATCTATTAAAGATATACTAGATATTGAACCGGTCGATATCATCTCACGAATCAAGGAGAAACAACCATTTATCATTTCAGTCATCGGCGTGAACGGCAGTGGCAAGACGACAACGATAGGAAAACTCATCAGGCTGTTCCAGAAGAATGAATTAAGCGTGGTCGTTGCAGCTGCAGATACGTTCAGGGCGGCGGCAATCCAACAGCTTGAAGAGCACACGACAAACCTCGGCGTAACGCTCATCAAACAAGATTATAATTCGGATGCGGCCGCTGTCGCTTTCGATGCGATAAATCATGCAAGAGCGAAAGAGATTGATGTCGTTCTCATCGATACGGCAGGACGACTCCAATCCAATCGGAATCTTATGGATGAACTCTCAAAACTTATCAGAGTCAACAAGCCTGATTTCAACCTATTCATAGGCGAATCAATCACAGGGAATGATTGTGTCGAACAAGCCAAACAATTCGATGAGGCCGTGGGTGTCGATGGCATCATACTATCAAAAGCTGATATCGATGATAAGGGAGGAGCAGCGTTAAGCGTAAGTTATGTGACGGGAAAACCCATCCTGTATATGGGCACAGGACAATCTTACGATGATCTCGAGCCTTTCGATAAACAAAAAATTTTAGAACACATAGGTCTTGGAGAATAAAGGAGATATTATAATGATTGATACAGATGCCATCGCAGGACACCTTGCAAAAATCACAGAGCAAGAGAGTAAAATAATACAAGCAACCCTCGAGAAACCGAAACAGGAATCTTTCGGAGATTTGGCGTTCCCCTGTTTCATGCTCGCTAAAAAATCCAGGAAAAATCCTGTTGAGATTGCGAAGGATATAGAAAATAAGTGGAACAATACCAGAGAAACAACAGCTTTTTGCACGGCGAAAGCTACAGGCCCGTATGTCAATTTCATCATCACAGCGCAACAAGCAGTGACAAACATCCTGAAACCGCTTCTTGAAGGAAAGACAATATTTAAGCAAACAGATTCACCCCAGACGATCCTTATCGAATCACCAGGTCCGAATACGAACAAACCGTTACATCTCGGTCATCTGCGAAACATGCTTCTCGGAAGCACGATAAAGCGTATTTATGGATTGAGAGGTCACAACACCCACATAGTCAATGTCATCAACGATAGAGGAATCCATATCTGCAAGTCAATGCTCGCTTACAAGAAATGGGGAATGAAAAAAACTCCTGAAAGCGAAGGCATCAAATCAGACCATTTTGTCGGTTACTATTATGTGTTATACGCGAAAAAAGCAGGAGAATCAGAAGAGGCGAGACAAGAACTTGAAGAACAAGCCAAAAATATGCTACGATTGTGGGAGCAAGGAGATGAAGAGACGATCAAGCTATGGAAGAAGATGAATGAATGGGTGTATGAAGGATTCGAACAGACTTATGAAACATTGGATTTTAACATCGATAAGAATTATTATGAGAGCGAGACCTATAAAGGAGGAAAAGACCTTATCATGGAAGGTCTTGAGAAAGGTATTTTCGAGCGAGACAAAACAGGAGCGATAATAATAAATCTTGAGAAGAAAGGTCTTGGCAAGAAAGTTCTGCTACGGAAAGACGGAACATCAGTGTATATCACACAGGATTTGAATATGGGATGGCTACGCTATAAGGATTTCGCATTCGATAGCATGATCTATGTCGTGGCAAACGAGCAAGAATATCATTTCAAGGTGTTATTCGAGACGTTCAAGGCACTCGATTTTCCGTTTGCAAAACAATGCCATCACTTCTCATACGGCATGGTGGAACTACCTTCAGGGAAGATGAAATCACGCGAAGGGACTGTTATCGATACTGACGATCTTATCAAGGAAATGACAGAACTCGCCAGAGAAGAAGTGAAAAAAAGATATGATGATCTTGAAGATTCGCAGATTAAGGAACGAAGCGAGAGCATCGCCCTTAGCGCGATACGATTCTTCTTTCTCAAGCATGATCCGCTCAAGAACTTCGTCTTTGATAAGGACGAGAGTTTATCTTTTGAAGGGGAAACAGGACCGTATGTACAATACACTCACGCACGCATCTCATCGATACTCAGGAAATCAGGATGTTCACCGACAACCGAGAAGACGAACAAGCTTGATTCCGAAGATGAAAAATCCCTCATCTTGCTTCTCGGAGAATTCGATGAGATTCTTGATTCTGCCCTGCGACAGCTCAAACCAAGCAGCCTCTGCCATTATCTGATAAGAGTCTGCCAGAAGTTCAACTCATATTATGCGAAACACCAGATTATCCAAGATGATAAGGATGTTGAACAAGCCCGTATCAACCTCATAAAAGGCGTTCAAAGAATTCTTGCAATAGGGCTGGATATATTGAGTATCGATGCACTCGAACGCATGTGAAGCTTTGAGAAAGAACAGTTTATGACAACGAGCGGTATCGCAACCCATAAGAGGGCGAAGTGAGCTTTTGAAAAGAAATAATCTTTTTTTCAGAAACAAGAAATCTTTTTTTCAGAAAAAAGAAAGAAGGATATAAAAGGAAAAAAGAAACGAGTTATTACTCACTGACATCAGGCGATGTCGCTCCACCTACACCACGATATATTTCCGCGAAGTGAGGAGTGACAACAATATAATCTTCTCCGAAGCCTGCAACGTCACCTTCGATAGCTTCGCAAGTCTTTTTGATTTTGTTAATAGCCCTCTTGAGTTCGAGAAGGTCCTTATCCTTGAGCGGTTTTATATTGATAAGCGCAATAGTGTAGGATTCCCTCAATGCATCAAGAATCTCTTTGACATCAGAAAAATCAGCGATCACAAACGGCCTGACAACAACCTTCTGATCGGGTTGGTTTGTCGTTGTAGTATCAAGCTCAACATAATCTTCAGATTCCATCTGATCATCCCGTTCAAAATCATCCTTTCGTTTTGAGAAGAAATTCTTTACCATAATACATCCTCCATCGATATTATACCATTATAATGTTGTTGTCGCACGACACCCCTGCCGATGCACACTGACACTTGGCCAAATGGTGCGTGAACACTGTGTTATACTGACATGAACGTCATTTATAAAGTTTTGGATTTCCTGAATTCAACATCCGTCCATCCCTATTCCTTATCCATCTTCTTGATCTGGTCGTGAAGTTCGTGAAGTTCTTTAAGGTCATCCTTGCAACTTTTAAGGAATTTCAACTTCCCGGACAGCTCACGATAATGCTCGTGTGTAACATCTTTATTTTTACTGCTTTTTACAAAATTACCTGTTTTTTCAACACCATCCTCAATAGCATTATACAGATCAGTGAATTGATCAAGTTGTCTTACCGTCCAACCAGTATCGTTAGCTAAACGACTCCCATTCTCACCGGCATTGTGTTTCAAGTTCCTAAAATGATTATTTATGTGACTCACATAAGAAGTGTTCAAAGAAGAATCTTTATTGAATATAGCATCTAGGTGATCAATCACTTTATCGAGAAATTCAAGAGCGTCTTTGCCGAACTTCCTCTTTTTCTTGAGCTTCTTATCCTCATCCTTTGACGCCTTGCCCTCATCTTTTTTAAGACCCTTGATATGAGATATGACTTGCTTCTCATGGTGTTCAATATGACTGAACAATCTCTTGAGAGCCTGATCTTCGACGTGAAGCTCGTCAAACAATTCCCTCTGGTGCGCGATGATATAGCGCAGATTATCGAGTTTTGAATAGGCTGTCTTGAAATCATTGCTTGTGATGGCATCTCTCGCTTCTTCAGCCTTATCGTGCTTTTGCTTGACGGTGTGATCATCGAACTTGCTTTTCAGCTCCTTGATGCGATGCTCCATCTGACGGGCTTTCTTGAGCGCCACCCTGATCTCACGAAGATGTTTCTTGATGGTCTCAATATCAGTTTTTATTTTTGACAGGTCAGAACCGATCTTCCCGCCACCGTGATGCTTATCGTAATGGGAAAAGATCTTGCCGAGAACCGCATCCTCATGCTCTTCTTCTTTTTCATCAATACTCCAGCGTCTCGTTATCATCTGGATGTCAGCGATGAGATGATCTATCCTGTGCAAGTGCTTGTGCTCGTGATTCATATTTGAAATCAGACCCGAGATGCCTGCATTCATCGCTTTCACATATGCATGGATCTTATCGCCTGCTTGTTCGGCAGAAGCGCTGTGCGCTCGAGTCACCAGATCGATGAGCTTATCGACCGCTTTGAGTTCATCACGACCGAGACTACTCATCTCTTTGAGATCCTCATCGAGTTGCTGAAGCTCCCTTCTGCTTCTCGTATAATATTTCTGATCTTTCTTGAAATCATCTTTGACTTTGGCAGTGGCTTTTCGGGATTCGAAATTGGTTTTCTGAGCGTCAAGCGTCTCCTTATGAATATCATAATGATTCCTTCGGCTGATATTGACAAACATAATCGACATCATGATGACGATGAAAATGAAAGCGATCACGAGAAAGCTGGTGCTCAGATTAAGAATGGTGTTATAAACCGATTGCTGGACCAAACCAATAAGACCGAGACCGATTGCCACCATGCGAGCGTACTTCGATTGCTCTTCTTTTCGAAAAATAGTCATCCTGGTCAAAAAGAATGTCAGGCCGAATATAATGACAATGACTCCTATAAGAGGGACTATCGCGACGATGCCATCAACGAACGAGGATGTATTGCCTTGGAACATATCCTGGAATCCCTGGACGAACATGGTGAGACTCCCCGTGACAGTGGAACTGTCTGCCAGAGCAAAAGGTATCAAACCAATAAACATGAATAAATATAAAAGCTGTCTTCTCATCTCACGCACACCATCCTGATAATTTTCACATATACTATATATCCATCAGAATGCACACATATTCTTTTTAAATGTTTTGATTCCCAGGTGCTGTCCCGAAAGGAACAAGATCATCTATTCAATACATGAGTATGTAAGTTAACCCTGCAGTTATCAGAAGAAAACATTTTTGAAAAAGAAGAAAGAAGATAATAGCATGCTAGCACACAATCACAATCTTTTGAAAAAAAGCTGATTTCCATAACCACACAATATTCTCAAAGCAGAACAAAAAGTACCCCCGCCGGGATTTGAACCCGAGTCTGAGGCTCCGCAAGCCCCAATGCTATTTGCACTACCCACGCCAACAATACTATCGATGACATGAGTATCCAGGCTACACCACGGGAGTATGAAACGATGCATGAGGAAAACACATATCTTTTATAAATTTGATTTTTTTTCAAGAACAACAACAATTGCAATCCAAGTAGTGAATGTGTTGCGATACCTTTGTTAGCCGAAAAAAAGATAGCAAAAAAAAACAGTTCCACACACATACCTGTAAGCAGTTACAAAGCTTTTTAAATGAACCCTCACTACTTGAAATAAAACCAAAACGCAAAAACAAAAAATTTAAATAAAACATAATTTTTCAAACATATACTTTTTAAAGTATATATTAATTTATGTAATACATAATGAGGGATATGACATGGTGAGAACAAAAAAGATATTCAGCGTATTTTTCAGGGAAAAACCTGCATTGATGCTTATCAATCTTCTCAACAAGAGCGGTGACATGTATGCTTCTGCGCTTGCGAAATCGGTCGATTGCACATATAGTCACGTCGTTAAAGTATTGCAGGAAATGCAAAAAGCAGGTCTTGTCACATTCGAGCGTCGCGGACGGATGAAGGTATTGATCCTCACCAAGAAAGGTACTGAAATCGCTACGATGATGGATAAGATCAATAACTCATTCTAGAAAGCATTATCCACAAGACATCCACCTGAGAAGGGGATTCTGTTTTTTCATTCGTTGACAATTTTCAAAGTGAAAATTATATCAGGATCCATCCACATTGCCGGAGAGGAATATATTATTATTCCCGCAAGAAACCAAGATCTCGAGCGAATGATGAAAAAAATGAGATGAAAGAAGAAAGAAAAAACAGCGAATCATGACCTTCAGATGCCTCGAAATAATCTAGAAGGGGAAGCGTGAGCAAGAGGGGAAACCCGAGGATCTCTGAACATCGTCTCATCTGAAGCCACTGAACCATGGACGGAGTCAACAACGTTCGTTTCCAATGATTCGACGGATTGCTTGGCGATGGTCAGCAGTGAAGAAAAATATTCGATATCCCTCCGGATGTGGTGTTTCTGCCATTCCTTGTCAGTACAATACATACAGTCATGCACATCACAACCGATAGCCACTTGGCCAGCGCCGACTTTGTCAGGATGAAAACACAATTTTTTATGATGATAATCACACATACATTACACCTCAACCAGGATACACATAACTATATTAGTATAATATATAAATTTTGCCCTTTTTTTCTCGGAAAGATGCTATGTATTGAAAAAGAACAAATGTATCTACTGCGAAATAGAAAGTATTAAAAAGGATATCGCCTCATCGAGGCGTAGAGCGTAATAGCTTGAAAAGAGGCTGGGGAGCTGACCGTCTGGAACAAGACGGAAAATCAAGGGTGATAGATAAATGAAAACACTACCAATTATAGCATCGATTGTCCTCGTTCTCTTACTGACATCATGCAGTACGATAGGGCAATACGTGCCAGGACAAACTAACGATAATGTCACAGGAAACGAAACCGACGAACCGAATGTCGTCGATATTGAGGATCCGTTCGAAAAAAACGAATCGGAAACTGGATCAGAAACACTGACAGGAAACGAGACAGATGACACAAACCAAGAACAGCCTGAGAACACAACGCAAGAAGCAAAAACGACAATAGAGATTGTTGAAGGCGATGTTGTTGATCTGACAAATATAGAAGCAAGAGATCCAGACGGAGATACCATCGAATACACATATTCTGAACCTATCGATGAAAACGGAAAGTGGCAGACAGAAGAAGGTGATGAAGGAACGTATACTGCCGAAATCACGGCAAGTGACGGATACCTCAAAACCACAGAAGAAGTGACAATCAAAGTCAAAGCAATGAACAAGCCACCAGTCATCGAATGTCCTGATACCTTCAAAGCCAAAGAAGGAGAACGCATCGATCTCCCATGCACATTCTATGATCGCGAAGGAGACGAAGTCTCATATGAAGTATCAGGGTTCATGGACAGCCTCACAGGAGAAGCAGGATATGATGATGCTGGAGAACACGAAGTCACTGTTACCGCAACAGATGGCGATAGGAATGCTACACACACCATCGATCTTTTCATAAAGGATGTCAATAGAGCTCCGCAAGTGGTTCCTATTGGAACAATCACTGTTGAAGAGGAAGAGGTTGTCGATCTCGATGTTGAGGCAAGCGATCCTGACGGCGATAATCTGACAATAGAATATCCATCACAATTCGATGAGAATGGTGAATGGAATACCACAAGCGAAGATATAGGAACATACGAGCTTGAAGTAATCGTCAGCGACGGTCACAACGATGTCACCGTACCAGTCAATATCATTGTTGAAGATGTCAACAGGCTACCACGGATCGAACCTATCGACAATATCACGGTCAAAGAAGGTGAAACCGTCAATATCCCACTTGAAGTAAGCGATCCGGATAGCGAAGATCTGGATATTGATATCAGCGGATTCATGAATTCGACACAATACACGACAACCTACGATGATGCAGGAGAGCATGAGGTCAAAATCACGGTCAGTGATGAGGAATCCTCAGTAAGCCAAAACATCACGGTGACTGTGGAAAACGTCAACCGACCTCCTGTGTTCACAGGATTCGAATAAATGAAGGCAATGAGCTATCACCCTTTTTTATTTTTTTCTTGATTTTGATTTTCGATTTAAATCATAGAGAAAGGATCGATCCCTTCGATCGTTTTCGCCTAATCAATTATATTCTTTGAAGAGCATATACGCAAGTTTTAAAATGGAATTCTCATTTTCTAAAACACATGACTTCAAACACTACAACCGATGACAGAGTAGCCCGGATGCAAGTGGAAAAAGAGAACGCGAGAGCGACGCTCAAGATCCTGACAAGAAAAAAACACGTTTGGTTCACAAAAAGAGGGAACAGATCCATAGTCATCGCGATGCGAACGCTCAAGGAGCTGGAAAAGAATAACGTCCTCTTTCAAGGCGAAGGCGGATGGATGACTTACGAATCATCGATAGAAGAAGCAGGATTGACACCGATCAAGCTGACAACTGATAACGGAATCATAATCGATAGCGAATTGCAATTTCACGATCATGATAGCGCCTTGCTGATCAATTCACTTGCAGGATATGCTGCGATGCACGATATGGAACATATTTTCGGATTATGCGTGGCACACAACCAATTGCTCGTTAACGATGTGGCAGGGAGCATAGGATCAGAACAGGCAAAAATAGGAGATATCATTATAGGTAGCTTCGGGAAGGCAAAGCCAGTCAACCTCCATACAGGAGGTTTCATCGCGACAGATGACGAAGATATCGCAAAAGCGATCGAGAACGAAGTTGATGAGGAGCCTGATATGGATTATATCCGCCTGACAGACAAGCTCAAAGGACTGGATGCGACAAGAAAGTTTCTTCTCGCAAAAGCGAAACAAGTCAAGGAAGATCTAAAAGACCATCAGATCATCCATCCTGAATACGAAGGATTTAACGTCATCATCAAGTACGAGAATGAAGAGGAAAAGCAAAAAATTATAGAATATTGCAATGAAAAAAATCTTGAATTTACGCAGTGCCCACGGGAGATCAGAATACAGGATGAGGCGATAAGTATCGAGATCAAGCGGCTTGTCGATACAAAGGACATCTCGTGAGATTTCCGAAATAAGAAGAGATAGCTTCTTTAAGACTGAATGCGACAAAGCAATATAGAATGGGAATTGAGTGCTTGACAGAACAGAAGAAAGATTCGTTGTATAAAAACGCCAAACGTATCGATAATATCGATCGCATCATAGGACCGCTTGCGACGTTATGCTATTTTTCAGGAAGCGAATATCTGCAAACAGCAGGCGACATCTTATCAAGAATAGAATTGATAAGTCTTAAACTACCATTTATACTGGATTATCTGTCAAGCACAAAAGATACCAAATCATTGATATACTGGATTCCGAAAGAAATAATCTCAAATTCTTATCCATATACAGACTTTATCGATATCACACCAATATACAAATTCAGATCCAAATACAAACTAGGCAAGCGATCTTAATTTGTATTATCGAAAGAACTCTTGAGATTCAAACCTTTATCAATCTCCTTAGCGACACTTTCAATGTCATCGAGCATGGAATTGACAATCCTCTTTAAATCCTTGACAAGATCCTCGAGAGAGTCATAATTAATGTAATATTTATTGCGATAATTCGTGACGATACCAGCATCCATCAGACGGTTGAGATGATGAATGACAGTCCCACGGCTCAAACCAGTCTGAAGGGCGAGCTCATCGCTTGAGAGCTCTACATTGAGCTTGAGTGCCTTGACAAGAGTGATAAAAATACGATAACAACTCTTATCCTTATCACGAAGACCGAACAAACCAAGACTTTGCCCGAACAAGAGCAAGAGATCGTTTATCGTATTCTGTCTTGTTGTGTGTTCCCGTATGATCGTGACCCTGGTAACCCTCATCGTAATATCTGCTTGAGATGAATCAGTTTATAAATTTTTGCTGTGAGGATGGGCTTCAGCCACAAGAATCGCTACAAGGATAACGTTTATAAATACACTGATGCTCCCACTAATACTGCAAGGCATGACACAAAAGATGCATGCTCGCATGATCTGCAAGTATTTGGGTGACATCATTATGGCTGAAAAGAAATCATCTTCATCGGAGAAGACGTACGAATTGAATTTCACTCTCGAGAATGACAAGCACACGAGGTTTGAAAAAGCCCGCATGATAGGATCGAGAGCGCTCCAGATCTCCCAGGGAGCCGAACCGAAGGTGAAATTGACAAAAAAGGATTATGAGCGTATCAAATACAATCCTATCGAAATCGCCAAAATGGAATACGAAAAAGGAGTCATCCCGTTGAACATCAAACGGGGAAACCCTAAAGCGGATGATTAAAAACAGTGAATCACATTCGCAAGATTTTTAACCGTCGCTACACAGTAAGTTGATACAATGGTTGATTCTACCGCAAAAGATAAAGTTCTTGAATCATATAAGCAGACAACAAATTATACAGGAGCATCGTCTGCACTGATGTCAATCATACACTATTTCAATCCAGAGTTCGAGATGAATGAATATCACGAGCTGGAAATATGGCTCTCGAGCATCGTACCGCCGACAAGAGCATCATCAGTATATGCTCTGGCAGTGTATGCGAAAAAAAAAGGATTACAACCAAAAGTAGTGGTCGAGGATACAGAATACACATATCCTGATTACAGGTTCAAGAGATATACTAAAAAACAGATCGAGCTCGCCGCCAAAATCTCAAAGCGCTATCAGGATTTGTGCGAGCAGGAAAACATAGTGGTGGTCAAGAAGGATTTTGATGTCAATTATATCGATAGCATGCTCCAGAAAGGAAAAATACTTCTTGTCAGGGTGAATGCAGGACGATTACGCAATACAAGAAGCACATCGAAATTAATTTTCGTGTATAAGAAAAGCAAGAAAGATCCAAACCAATGATTTATCATCGGACCCAGGCGAAGACGGAAGAAAAGGACGCGGGGGATGCTTGACGAGTCACTGGTTGGGCTTAATACCAAGAAGAAACGGGAAAAGACGATGATCGTGTTCTAGATGACAAGTATCAAATCAAATCCTGATTTCTGAAAGCGACATCGAAAGCGAGAAGGGTTCGTGAGCGAAAGAAGAGATGATAAGCGCATATCATAGCAAACTAGAATAGTCCGCGATGACAATCCCACCCACTTCATCAAGATTCTTGACAGTGTGCAGATTCCCCTGGCTGATGTCGACGATGGATTGAGCGAGCTCGAGACCGTCTTCATCAAGGTTGATGCCAACTACAGAAATGCTGATATCATTTTCTTTGGCACGGGCGACTTTGGCAAGGACCCCTTCTTCAGGATCGCTTGTTATTGTGTGAAGACCGTCAGTGATGATAACGACATGTTTGATGCCTTTAGCATCCTCAAGAAGCCGGATGGAGGAATCGATGGCAAGACCGATATCAGTCTCTTTACCAGGGACGGTTTTTGCAAGAGGCCGGACTATGGAAAGAAAATCCCTTGTAAGAGAGATGTTTGTCTTAATCTCACTGCCAAAAATAACAAGACCTACCTTGTTACGATCCGAAATGGCTTTGTTGGCAAGAGAGACGCCTGCTTTCTTGGCAAGCTTTATCTTCTCACCTTTCATGCTGCCTGAAGTATCCAGTGCGTAGATGACATTGACTTGTTGGCGAGATTCCCTGTCAAAAGCTATCAGATCGTCTCTCTCAAGCTTTTCACGACCACGCCTTATCGCGCGGGTGATGGATTTTTTGAGAGCGATATCCTTGTAAGGATCGGATTTTCGAAAAGGGCGAGTGTCACTACGTTGACCGTGACGATCGAGAGCCTGATGAATGTGTTCACCATAAGGAGTAGCCTGTCCAAGGACTTTATTATATTCCTCTTCGATAAGAAAGAGCGTCGCCACTTCAAGCGCTTCCTGAGAGAGAAAACCCCCTCTGTTAAGAATGCCTTTTTCTTTTAAGTTCTCGATGTTCTCGTTGATCCGCTCCTTGAGATCACGCTGGAATTCAGGAATCTTGACGTTTTTTTCTACAAAACGAGGATCATAACCAGTTAATTCCCTGATAAGAGTTTCACCATAGAGTTTTTTTGCATTTTTATAATTCTGCACGATATCCTTGAACATCATGCTTGGCATGAATGAGCCAACATTATAATTGGCAGCTTCCTCGACAACCAGTCCTTCATTGATGGTATCAGTATTCATTTCAGTGACAGAGTGAGCGAGCTTCTCTTCTTCTTCGTCAGGCTGGGAGAGCATGTGACCGTCAAGCTGCTCGCCTTGATGCATCGCGCCTATATCGATGTTCTCATCCTTTAAAGTAGAAGGGTTTGCGTCAATATCAAAAGCATCTATTTGCAAGCGACTACTAGGGAGCATCACCTTCTGATTCATCAGATAGTGTGAGATTCTGCTCATTGCAGAATTCACCGAATTCATCCCTGAGATAATCAGCAGGATCCTTGACATACGATAAGGACGGCTTGAGCTTAATACGATGCGAGAGGACGCTGGTAAGCGATTCCATGATATCAAGGGGTTTGACAACATCACGATTGTTGAGTTTGGCTATGGCTTGCGATCGCTCATACAATCCGATGCTGGCCCTGACACTCGGTGCTTTCTCGATGTCTTTATTGTTGCGAAGGCGTCGCAGGAAGGCGATCATATGAGTGTAGAGACTGTCAGGAAATTTGATGATCGAAACACCTTTTTCAGATACGATCCGCTCTTCCTCCTGTTGCGTTTCAGGATAATGGACGTAGATGAGATCGAAACGATCAAGAAGCACGTCGCTAAGGGGTTCTGTGTTAGTATCATGAGGATTCATCGTGCCGATGAAAAGAAGATCGACAGGAATGTCAATATCATAGCTTCCAATAGTGATTTTTTTCTCCTCAAGAACTTGCAAGAGGGCGTTCTGGAGCCGTTGCGAGCATCTGTTGAGTTCGTCAAAGAAAAGGATGCCGTTGTTGGCTTTGAAGATTTTTCCAGGGGTGAAAGCCTCAGGGCTTAAGGGACCGTATTCCATGGCTTTGATGGGATCGACGTCACCTATGAGATCCTCGACGGTAAGGTCGGGACTGCCCTGAACCCGGACAAACAATTCGTTTCCCTGATAAGTTTTTGATTCGATGACTTGTTGTTGTTGTTGTTTTTGTTTGCAGATAGGACAGGCAGGTTGCTGAGGATTGCAGTGGAACTCGCACGTGCTTAAGGTCTGCGGTTTGAGAAGTGAAGAGACGTCGCGTACAAGCGTTGTTTTGCCCATACCCGGATTTCCGACCAGGACAATATGCCTTTTGAGAAGGAGTGCTGAAAGAAGCTGTTTTTTAACGTCCGCCAATCCTATGATGGAGGGGAAACTGTTTATATCAAGTGTTTGGAATTCCATGACCCGAATGTAAGGTCATGTATAATATTTAAATGCTGTGGTTATCCGAAAATAGCCATTCCGGAGATGGTAAGGCCAGTGACGATAGTCCCTGCGATGAGAATGCCAAGAGCGCTCGCTTTATAAAATTCTTTTCTGGAAAGACCAAGGACAAACGAGCCGATGCTGCCCGTATACACACCACTTCCGGGAAGAGGGATGCCTATGAAGATCACAGCCCCAACAACACCGTATTTCTCGACGTAAGGATGAATTTGTTTTCGAGTGTGATCGAGGGTTTTTCCATAGTATTTGCCGATAAATGACTTTCGAAGGATGAAATCGAGATTGCGAAGAAGGTTGAACACAAGCAGTCCCATAAGGAAGTTGGTGATAATAACGATTGGAAAGACGATGAGAGGAGAAAGGCCAAGACCAGTGACAGTTAGGTTGAAAGGAAGATGGAGCGTTCCAGACAAGATTCCTGCAGGAATGGCAAGACGCAATTCTACAAGAGGGATGATCGTCAAGCCGATAAGGATGAGAATGTCAATTATCATAGGTGCATAAGGTGAAAAAGGATATTTAAATATGTTAGGAATGGAAAAGACAGTTCAGGTTTTATAGTACAGATGATGAGTTGTACATTTATGACTGTTTAGTCTCAGTTCTCCAAAGGTTTTCCGAAGAAGTACCGAAAAAAAAAACCAGCAATCTCAAGGTTTGAATATTCAACTATGTTGACGGCGTGGAAAACCGTGCCGGTTTACCACTGGGTATAGTCTACGATGTAGTGTCATAGTGAGAAATCAAATAGAATTATTTCTAAGAACAGCAATTATCGAGAATCGAGAAATAAAAAATAAAAAAAAGAAAAGAAAGGCTAGTTAGCCTTATTCAACTAGGTTGATTTCAGCGTCTTGGACGTCGCCAACAACACTAACTTCAACTTCGTCACCAGAAAGCTCGTCAGCACGAGAGACAAGGACTTGTGCTGCATGGTGGGTATCGTCTGCTCCCCATCCTGCAACAAGCATAGCCATTTGGTCATCGTACCATTTGATCATAGCTTTACCTTCTGTGAAGGTTTCCTGGATCTGTTCTGAAGTTGGGTTGCCCATGAGTTCCATAGCAACCGTGTTTACAGATGGTCCACCGACAACAATCATGCTCTTGTCGCCAAGACTTGCTCCTGCGTCAGTATCTAGCATACCGAGACCAACACCGATTGGTTGAACTTCTTCATACATACCGCCTTCAGAACCTGAGCTAACGCTGGATGCCTTTGACGTTACAACGAACTTAGCTTTTTGCTGTTCGTATGGAACATTCAAAGAGATTTCATCACTGTCAAGCTGAGATTCGATGTCAGACCAGTACATACCGTAAGATCCTTTCCGATCCTCGTCGTCCTTACCGTTGACTTTTTCACCACCATCGTACGTGTAAATGAAGTCCGTACTTTCAGCAGTGTTTTCATCATCTCCGAATCGATCGAAAAGAGCATTATCTACAGCGTATTGAACATCAAGTTCAACAACATCATCAGTGCCGAATGCTAGTGTTAAATTGTGGTAATCATCACTCATGTCGATGGTCGTCTTGTCTCCAAGCTCGAATTCAAACGCATCGAATGCATCCCAACTAGGAGGAGTAGCATCAGCATATGTGTAGTTTTTGTAGTTGAAGGTGTCGTCACCATCATCATACCACACTTGAATCTGGTCACCATCACTGAGGTCGTCTGATGTATCAACATCGTTGTACCACATGTAGACTTCGTCAGCTTCGATATTGCCATTATCCAAGATAAAAGCATCTTCGTAGCTGGATGTGAAAGATATAACGTACTCATCTCCAGTAGCATCAGTTAGGTCTTCACGTTCCATCGCTATGTTGAGCTCTTCGAACTTATCCATAGCGTTACCTTCCCAACCTACAAAGCTAAGACTAGCGTAGTTGTTAGGAAGTTCGAATTCTTCACCCATTGCTAGAGCAGCACGATCTTCAGCATCTTCAGCTTCAGACTTTACGAAGTCCATGTTCAACTTAGCACCTAGTTGTCTTATATGAGTGTTGTTACTATCAATATCCCATACCCAGGTTGCTTCGTCGTCATCGTCGGATCCACCGAAGATTTCAAGAGCTTCACCGTCATGGTATGTTTCCTTGATGTCACTACCAAGAGTCAACGTTGCGGAGTTGTCGTCATCGCCTTCGATGTAGAAAGAAGATTCAACTCTGACCGTGAAGTCATCAGCATCGTCAAATTCTTCTTCGTCTTCAACAGCGAGGACTTGTCCGTCAACATCAACGAGAACACTACCTTCACCAACCTTTCTCAAGGTTACTTCGTGACCGTCAACTTCAACGCTGTCTCCTTCTTCCATGTAGTATTCACTGGATGTCTCGATATCAATAGAGTCAGTGTCAGAACCTAATACAGTAATTGAACGACCAAGGAAGTCAATATCAAATTCATCAGTAGTGTCTACTCCATCTCCATCGAATTTGATATAGTATCCAGCACCTTGTGTAATTTCCATGTATGCTTCATCGCCGTAGTTAAGTTCTTCTTGGTAGTTACTTAGAGCACTTGTTGCAACCTTAACTTTATCATTAAGGTTGAAGAACTCTTCAAAGTCGTAGTCTTCACCATCTACTTCAACGTCGCTATCCTGAAATCCTTCAAGATCCCTATCAGAGTATTCTTTACCTGCTTCAACATTAAGGAATACTTCCTCGTCTTCGCCGCCTTCTACGGTTACTACTTCGCTTCCTTCAAATTCAACATCTTTGGTTGCGTGTGCTTGAAGGTTCGCTGCAATATCGATTGCACCGACTACATCAGCAGTAGCAGCGCTAGCTCCAACAACAATTGCGCCGTTGAAAACTCCTTCCTCATCAACGAAAGGTTGAGGGTAGTCACTTAGATCATATGCTAGAGCACCTGCCATTGTCGCTCCCATTAGAGCAACTCCAGTTGCCATTGCAAAAACTTTTCTTACATTCTTTTTTACGTTCACTTAAAACACCTCCGTGTGTATTTGAACACAGGAATTTATTGTTTGTTTTACTTATCCCATAACGCCATTTCACGCGTGCTCTGCATGTCAAGATTGCGTCAGAAACACTCCTTTCAAAAAGGATTGCTTCTTCTTGAGCCTTCACATGCATGCAATAACGATTATGCGCTATGCGAACAGTGGATGTGTGGTTTTCATTTATAAAAATTTCGCTTATGACAGCGACCGCAACACTCTTGATCGCACTACAAAGGCTCTACCTTTCGAAAAAAGCAGAATCAAGGAGTTATCATTCTTTAGATACAACACATATCAGCATCTTTCTTAGTTAGTACGAACACACAGCACAACCTCACACGAGCAAAACAAAGGCATATGAAGCACCTGAAAACCCAGAAAATCCCAATAATTTATCTTCTTTTCGAAAAAGAAAGCCAAAAATTGAATTTTACCCCTTACAAACACCCGACCGACAAGAGATGTATGCGCAGATAAACAGAAGATATACCCCTATCAAAACGTGAAAAAATGTCAAAAACTGACAAAAACAACCTTTTATCACATCAGAACCCCTCCCACATAACAAAACAACCAACCAAAGAACAGCAAAACAACCACAAAGTAAAAACTTACACGAAAACGAAAGAAAAAGGACGTGATAAGGAAATAAAAAAATCAGCGCATCACAAGAGCACGAGCCAACAACGCAAGCAAATAACAATCAGTTGATAGCAGATTATACTAAACAATAATCAACAAAAAAAAAGAAAACAGAACATCAACGCTTGAAAGAAGCAATCCTGGCATCAGATCCTAATTCCTGCTCGATACGAAGCAAGCGATTATACTTAGCCACACGATCACTACGGCACGGAGCACCAAGCTTTATCTGACCGCAACCTAAAGCGACAGCGAGATCCGCGATAAACGAATCTTCAGTCTCACCACTACGATGACTGACCATAACAGTCCATCCCGCATCAATAGCAACCCGTGCTGCTTGAAAACTCTCAGTGAGAGTACCGATCTGATTGATCTTAAGAAGCAAGGAGTTGCATAATTTCTGATCACTTGCAAGCTGGACGCGAGCAGGGTTTGTCACAGTCAGATCATCACCTACAATCTGGAGCTTTGAACCATAGGAAGATGTGAAGGTCTTCCACGAATCAAAATCATCCTGATCGAACGGATCCTCAAGCGAGATAAGAGGATACTGGCGTGCTAAACGACCATAATAGGACTTGAGCTTGGAAGCAGACCAGCGTCTTGACATATACGTGCCATCATCATGATAGAATTCGCTTGAAGCAGGATCCATGGCAAAAGCGATCTTACCATCATACCCCGCTTTGCGCACAGCAAGAGATAACAGCTTGAGCGCCTCAGAAGCATCCTTGACAGGAGGAGCAAACCCACCTTCATCACCAACACCAGTCGCATCCGTGCCATATTTTGAAGCGATGATGCCTTTTAACTCATGATATGTCTCAACAACCATGCGAACCGCCTTGGAGAACGAACGAGTCTTAAAAGGAACAATCATAAATTCCTGCATCTCAAGCTCATTTCCAGCATGAACACCGCCGTTGATGACATTAGAGAACGGCAGAGGAAGTGCAGGAGTCGTGCCCGCCTGATCAGCCAAATAGCGATATAAAGGAATGTTTTTCGAATCAGCATGAGCCCGTGCAAACGCCATGCTCACAGCAAGAATAGCATTCTCGCCAAGCCGGGCTTTCTGAGCAGTACCGTCAATATCAATAAGAAGCATATCAAGTTCCTCGAGAGAAGAAATATTCCTGTCGACAAGCTCGGCAGCGATGATAGTGTTAACAGCAAGCACCGCTTTAGAAACACCTTTACCATGAAATGCTTTGCCACCATCCCGTTTCTCGACAGCTTCATGAACGCCGGTTGACGCACCACTTGGAACAATAGCACGACCGAAACCAGAAGCCAAATGAACGTCAGCCTCAACCGTAGGATTACCACGTGAATCAAGCACTTGTCTCGCTTCAACCAATTTGATTTTCACCATATCATATCACACCACAATTTGTATAATAACAACACCAGACCACAGACCCCAGCTCACAGACCACAGCACCCTGACATCAGTCCCGACTAACAGTGTACGCTCGGACCAAATATTGCTTGACCAGCCAGTCACGTCCAGGCAC
>CAZRUJ010000002.1:21565-24341 GCA_964603345.1 uncultured Methanosarcinales archaeon
CAACAATCTTGATTATTCTCGAGTAACAGTGTACGCTCGGACCAAATATTGCTTGACCAGCCAGTCACGTCCAGGCACACGGGGCGAGGATAAAGCAAAGCTTTACCTCACCAACAATCTTGATTATTCTCGAGTAACAGTGTACGCTCGGACCAAATATTGCTTGGCCATGCGATGAGTATTAAAATAACTGGCGTTGATGGCGATAGCGTTACGCATCACTTCAGCATACTTGTGAGGACTGCGATAATATAACGGCAGGATATGCTCGGATAATTGAGAATACATATCATTGGCATCAAGGTCGTCAACACGAGCCTCATCATCCTCATGACGATTCTCAGGACCAATCGCCCAACCAGTCACACCCTCAATCAAACCTTCAACCCACCAACCATCAGGAACAGACAAACTCGGAATGCCATTGTGAGCCGCTTTCATACCACTAGTGCCACTCGCCTCAAGAGGACGCTTGGGAGTGTTCAACCATAAGTCAACACCAGATACAAGCAATTCAGCAACGTGCATATTATAATTTTCCAAAAACACAAAACGAATCGCAGGAGCAAGCTGCGCACCAAGATACTTGATGCGCTTGATGATCTCCTTACCCTGAGAATCCCGAGGATGAGCCTTACCAGCGAACACGAACTGGATCTTACCCTTATCACGAGCGATCCGCTTGAGACGCTCAATATCATGAAATAACAAGTCAGCGCGCTTATAAGCAGTAGCACGGCGAGCAAAACCGATGGTGAATGACTCATAATCGAAACCAGCATTAGCAGCGGTATTGATATAATCAATGAGCTCACACTTCGACTTGTAATGAGCTTCAAGAAGCTCACCAGCAGGGATTTTCAAAGCACTGCGAAGCTCGAGAGGATTAGAACGCCAATCAAGAATATGTTTGTCGAAAAGAGAAGCCATGTGCTTGCCAGTCCACGTCGTGCTATGAACACCGTTTGTGATATAATCAATAGAAACATCAGGAAACATCTCCTTAGAGACAAGCTGATGCTTTCTGGCAACAGCATTCGCATATGAAGAGATATGAAAAGCAAGCTGAGTCATGCTAAAATAATCACCCTCATAGGCAAGAGAGCCGATAGTCTCATCATAAACAGGACCGAGCGCTTTCTTAACATCAGCGATGGGAAAACTATCATGACCGGCCTTGACAGGAGTGTGAGTGGTAAATGAGACAGATTTGCGAAGCAAAGAATGACATTCGTGAACATCCACATCAACATCGCATAAACGCTTGACAAGCTCGAAAGCGAGAAAAGCAGCATGGCCTTCGTTGAGATGATATTTACGGGGAGCGTGACCGAGCGCTTCAAGCATACGAGCGCCACCAACTCCCAGCACCACTTCCTGAAACAAGCGATACTGGACATCGCCACCATACAGATGACCCGTTAACGTACGATCGTATTCGCTATTACCATCTAGATTAGTATCGAGAAAGATGATAGGAACAGTCCCGCCCCTGATCCCCTCAAGCTCATACAACCACGCGCCAACAAGCACATCGCGACCGTCAACAGAGATAGTGACAGTAGTATCAAGCTTGGTCAACAAGTCAGAAGGGGACCAGCGATAATCCTCCTCAATCTGAAAGCCGGATTCATCAAATTTCTGATAGAAATATCCCTTCTCACTAAGCATAGTCACAGCAACAGCATCAACGCCAATATCACTGAGCGATTTGAGAGTATCACCGGCCAAAATACCAAGACCACCGCTGTATGTAGGGATGTCAGGCTTGAAACCGATCTCCATGCTAAAATACGCAATCTGATGAGGATCTCTTGCCTTGAGAAGGTGCTCGCCTTTGTCATCCTGATTTTTTTGTTCTGTCAACAATCAACACCCATAAACATTATTTTGTCACGAGAATAACAATACCTGAAACGATCGTCAATATATGAATGATGGTGGTCAGGACCCCGAAACCAATACCGAGAAAAGGCAACAAGCCAATGATGATAAGAAACACCCCTATCGCCTTATGCAAATCGAATTTTTGTTTAGCCATGATAAAGTCACCTCGAAATAGATGAACAGATAAGAAAAGATATCGTATTTAAATGTATCGAGAAGAAGAAAGATGTAGAAATAAAATAATCACCCTTTCGAACAAAGATATGCTACCAAAACCACAGGCAACCTAACAAAATAAAATACATAACAAAAAAAGAACCATTTATAATAACAATAAAGAACAAAGAAATAACAAAAAAGCACATACACCAATTTGAACTGCTGTTGAACATAACATATAAAGAAAAAAACTTTTTGTCAAAATTACAAATTGTTAAGTAGTACTTATTTGTAATTAGCCTTCTAGTCTATTGAAATACAATCACTAGATTTAGCAACACTTTGTTCAGGAGTGATACAATACGCAGTTCGACAATCTTTTCCCAAAACAATCATGTTATCTTCACCAATATCAAACAACTCAGGCCACACTTCTTGTTCGAATTCAAGTACTCGCTTTCCAGTCCCTATATCATAAAACGTTTCTTCGTCGTCCATTCCTCGTGCGATTTTTCGCCCGTCACCAAGCTCAATCACCGTAGGCCACACTTTTTGTCCGAGATGGTATGCTTGCTTTCCAGTCTCTAGATCGTAAAATGTTTTATCATCAAGTCCTCGTGCGATTTTTCGCCCGTCACCAAGCCCGATCACATCAGGCCATACTCTTTGTTCGATATGGTATGCTTGCTTTCCAGTCTCTAGATCGTAAAACTTTTCATAGTCCTTTGAT
>CAZRUJ010000002.1:24441-35361 GCA_964603345.1 uncultured Methanosarcinales archaeon
ATGGTATGCTTGCTTTCCAGTCTCTAGATCGTAAAACTTTTCATAGTCCTTTGATAGTGCGATTTTTCGCCCGTTACTAAGTTCAGACACCACAGACCACACTTCTTGTTCGAGTTCGTATGCTTTTTCTATTTTGTAGCTTTGTGATATTGTTTTAAAAGATTTTTCAGGTATTGTTTTTATTGTGTTTGAGCACCCCGTTATCAAATAATCCAATCCTTTTATTTCTAAGTTTATACACCTTTTATTTTTTTCCTTCACCATTTTTTCACCCACCAAACCATTCTTAATATGCAAACATTCAATAATATAATCAACATATCATTCTCAGTTTTATCTTCTCCGGCTTAAAAATATATTTTTTTATAATAAATTCTCGTATCAAAAACAACGAACAATAATCAATAACCACTATATAGTAGAAAAATATTATAATATATAAATTTATCTATTTATAACTCAGACTCAAAAATAAGTTTTTGTGTAGTGAACACATAAAAATAAGAACATGACTGAATAACAGAAAAAAATGAAGAAAAGAAAAAAATACGGAAAAATCACTCTTCTTTGAGCTTGCCATGCCAACTAGCGATAGGCGTCGCTGTCCTTTTCGCACTAACGTGCTCAAGAGGACTAAAGAATAGAAAAAAAAGAATAACAGAAAAAAAATGAAAAAAAGTTATTCTTCTTTCAACTTAGCATGAGCAGCGGCAAGCCGTGCTATCGGAACACGGTAGGGCGAACAGCTCACGTAGTCAAGACCAACCCTATGACAAAATTCAACGCTTGACGGCTCACCGCCGTGCTCTCCGCAAATCCCCAGTTTGAGCTTCTTATTGACACTACGGCCTTTGTTTACGCCCATCTCGACAAGCTGTCCGACACCAGTCTGATCGAGAACCTGAAAAGGATCGGTATCGAGAATACCTTTATTCTGATATTCAGGAACAAAACGACCGACGTCATCACGAGAGAAACCGAAAGTCATCTGCGTGAGATCGTTAGTGCCGAAACTAAAAAATTCGGCACTGCCAGCAATCTCATCAGCAGTGAGCGCTGCCCGAGGCACTTCAATCATCGTTCCGATCTTGTAATTCACACCATCACTTGAGGAGATGGTCTTTTTAGCGATGCGCTTGACAATATCCTTTTGATTTTCGAACTCCTTGACATTACCAATGAGAGGAATCATCACTTCAACCTCGACGTTGCAACCACCTACAGCTACTTCCCGTGCGGATTCAAAAATCGCCTCGGATTGCATCTCAGTTATTTCAGGATACGTGATACCAAGCCGGCATCCCCGGTGTCCAAGCATCGGATTGACCTCGCCAAGTTTTTCGATAAGACCCTTGACGTGTTCGACAGAAACACCCTGCTCGCTTGCCAATTGCAAAATATCATCATCCTCTTTGGGCATGAACTCATGAAGAGGAGGATCAAGCAAACGAATGGTAATCGGCTTGCCATCCATGATCTCAAAAAGTTTCTTGAAATCATCCTTCTGAAACGGCTTGATCTTGTCAAGAGCAGATCTTCGCTTATCTTTAGTCTCAGACAAAATCATTTCCCGAACTGCCTTGATACGATCACCCTCAAAAAACATGTGCTCAGTCCGGCACAACCCAATACCTTCAGCACCGTACTCGATAGCTTGCTTGGCATCACGAGGAGTCTCAGCATTTGCACGGACATTCATCCGACGATATTTATCAGCAAGTTCCATAATCTTAGCGAACGAACCGGAAAGATCAGGATCAACTGTAGGTATCTTACCTTCATAGATAATCCCTTCAGCACCATCAAGGCTGATGAAATCACCTTCAAAAAACGTCTTATCACCAAAAGATAACGTCTTTCCAGCCTCATCAATAGTAGCGTCAGCACAACCGGAAATACAACATTTACCCATTCCGCGAGCGACGACAGCAGCGTGACTTGTCATACCGCCTTTCGCAGTAAGGATTCCCTGTGCAGCATCCATACCTATAAGATCTTCAGGACTGGTATCATTTCGCACAAGAACGACAGTTTCACCGTCACCTTTTAGCTTGACAGCGGAATCGTTCGAGAATGCGATTTTACCGACAGCAGCACCAGGGCTTGCAGGAAGGCCTTTACCAAGCACCGTATGCTTATCCTTCGCAAGCTCATCAAGCTGCTTATGAAGCAACTGATCGAGAGATTTCGGCTCGACACGAAGAACAGCAGTCTTCTCATCAATAAGACCTTCCCTCACCATGTCAGCGGCGATCTTGACAGCAGCGTGAGCAGTCCGTTTGCCATTACGCGTCTGGAGCATGTAAAGCTTGCCCTCCTGGATAGTGAATTCCATATCCTGCATATCCTTGTAATGCGCCTCGAGCTTCTTATAGATAGACACGAGCTCATCATAGACATCAGGCATAATATCCTTTAAGGTGGAGATCGGTTTGGGAGTGCGGATGCCGGCAACGACATCCTCACCCTGAGCATTCATGAGATATTCACCGTAAAAAACATTCTCACCAGTAGAAGGATCCCTTGTGAAAGCAACACCAGTACCGCTTGTTTCTCCCATGTTACCAAATACCATCGCCTGGACGTTGACAGCAGTCCCTTTAAGACCTGTGATGTTATTGAGCCTGCGATAATTGATCGCCCGGTCGTTATTCCACGAACCAAATACTGCATAAATCGCCTTGAACAATTGCTCCTTTGCGTCCTGAGGGAAGGGCTCTCCCGTCCTTGATTCGATAAGCTCCTTGTATTTCCCGACCAAACCCTTCAGGTCATCAACATCAAGATCCTTATCATACTCAACCCCTTTTGTTTCTTTTACTTTCTCAAGCATCTTCTCAAACTCGCTTGCGTGAACGCCGAGAACGACATCACCGAACATCTGCATCAACCGCCTGTACGAATCCCAAGCAAAACGAGGATTGCCCGATCGTTGAGATAAACCTTCAACAACAACATCATTCAAACCAAGATTGAGAATAGTATCCATCATCCCCGGCATCGATTGTGCAGCTCCGCTTCGAACGGACAAAAGCAACGGTTCCGATTTGCTACCAAGACTCACACCCATCTCATTCTCGAGAGCAGCGAGATGTTCGAGGATCTCATTTCTCGTCTCTTCAAGAAGCATCTGATCGTTCTCGTTCAATTCTTCACAGGTTTCTGTCGTGATCGTAAATCCTGGCGGGACCGGAACGTCAATGCTTGCCATCTCTGCCAAGTTAGCTCCTTTACCACCAAGAAGTTCTTTCATGCTTTTCTTTCCTTCAGTTTTGCTTTTTCCGAAAAAATAGACGTGTTTCATTCCGTATTACACCCCATAATTCACGCATCATCCCGATACAACTACGAATCAGGATACACGCAAACCAATATTCACTACGTGCGAAAACCACCAACCCTTCATTTATATGTGTTATGGTAGCTCTATTCTGTCCGGAAAAACGAGAAGCCATAAAGCAACTGCAAAACCAGTTTTTCCAAAAGATATATTAAGACTGACAACAGAAATAGCAGCGTATGGCAGATAATCCACAACCGCAAAAGACAGATCCCCACTTGCGTTTCACCCTGTTCAAAAGAGCAGAGAACACGCTTGTGGAAAAACTCAAGGAGCATGAGCGCGAGATAAAACGATTGCTCGCCGAGCTCGAGACAATACGTAATCTCCTTGAAGAAGCAAGCGATGATATAGAACAAGAAGATATAGATGAGCTCAAGAAAGAGCATGCGCGCATAAAAAAACAACAACAAGCTCTTGAGGAGATGGTCGAGGAATCTGCCAAAGCAAGAGATCCAAAACGAAGTGACGAGCAAAACAATCCGTCAAGCACATATACAGCCATCACGCCCGAACGATTGACGATAGCGACAAGTTATTCAACACGCCAGGAACTCTATCAGCTAAAGGAAAAAGAAGAGTGGACAAAAGCGGACGCATATCGATTCTTCGAGATCTCAGATGCTGTCAAGACATCCCAGCAATATTCATTCTCCGAACCAATCCAAGAGAATGTGGAGCATACATACTCACTTCTCAAGGATCTTGCAAAAACAAAGAGCGACGAAATAAATTCCACATACAACCCGGCGATAGCCACGGCGAAACTAGACCAATACAAACAATCATCACAAGCAGATACAATACAAACAGACAGGACAACGTCAGGATTAACAAATACGACTGCTTTCGATTCCTCATTCAAGAAAGAATATTCGACATTTGAGGGAAACCTATCCTCGCCACGACAGACAGAACAACAAGAAAATCAGGAAAAAAATATATCAACACCCGATTCTAAGAGATCATCAATTTCTGAAGATTATAAAAAATAAATCAGCATTTTGACAAGAAACTCAGATATACCACTCATTTATCATAAAGCGCCTTATCAATGTATTCTTCAAGCCTGTGATTAGACAGATCGAGAAGCGAGCAAAACTCATCCTTAATTCTCGTCCGTTCTTTTAGTATGGAGAAAAAATCCTTACCATCATGCTCTGCCAAAAGTTTTGTCACTTTTCGCGAGAACCGATCAATATCAGTATCTTCATAAGTTGTTGCCATCTGTAACCACCTCAACCGATTTTCATATCAGCAACATATCACTATTTGCGCTTACACGCATAATGTAAAGAAAACAATAGCATTTTAAAAGAATATCGCGAGTCAAAACGACACGTTCAAAAAAGCTTTTTTTAAGTTTAAAGCACTCAAAAAGCGTTTTTTCAGATTAAAAAAAACGAGGGAATCTTGAAACTACAAAAAAAAGAACAAAAACAATTTTTTGAAATATTCTAAGCTCAAAAACAAAATTTTTTCAGGAAGCTACACATACACTTCATGGACGATACAGACATTTATCAAGATATTGATCAACACAAAATAAAATGCTCGAAAGTCATCATGGACAGAGGCCTAAAAAACGCTATTTTTATAAATACAGATTACCTTCCGCAGAATAAGTGAATACTATGGGACGAATAAAAACAAAACTTGTCAAATCATTGACAGAACAAGTATATAGCAAATACAAGGAACGCTTCACCAAGGACTTTGCCAAGAACAAGGAAGTCATCAAGGAAGTCGAGAACGGAGCATCGAAAAAGATACGAAACATCATCACAGGATATGTTACCCGGATGAAAATAAGAGATCTTAAAGAAGAGATATAAATAATGATGCAACGGGTATACAAGCCCGTCAGCAAGCGATAAAAAAGGAGTGATCAGTGATGGAAAAAGATAATTCTATATTTGTAGGGACAAAACCGTTTATGAACTATGTGACAGGAGTTGTCATCCAGTTCACGACAAAAGGAGCGGATGAAGTTCTTGTCAAGGCACGAGGAAAATTCATCAGCAGGGCGGTCGATGTGGCCGAGATCTCGTTGAAGCGGTTCCTGAAAGATCAGATCAAGATAAAGACAATAAACATCGATTCTGAAGAATTCAAGAACAAGGAAGGAAAAGATGTTCATGTCTCAACCATAGAGATAGTTCTTGAACGCATCAATAAGGATACGAGTGAGCAGGAAGCCGTTGAAGCATCGGACGTTAACTATAACAATTAAGTACGTTGCAATCTTCAGATAACGAGTGCGTAATACATGTCAAGGAGATGGCTTTGACAATGCGTTACGCTGTTATAGACAAGACATGTTATCAATAGCATGAACATCCTTTACGTATAACCAATATCATTTTTTTCTTCTGATGCAACACAGCACTGTTCGATACGACACGTGTCGTGTGAAGAGCATCCGTCGATTCAGAACACCCATATGTTTTCCACCGCTTAAGCAGATACAAACCACAATACACACATCCAGACAAACAGCACATGAGAAGATACAGATGCCACACGCACCATTCCCTCTCCAAAAACTCCCCTCACAACCAGGATGTTATTTCTTCAAAGACATGACAGGAGATATCATCTATATAGGAAAGGCGAAAAATCTCAAGAAAAGAGTATCGACATATTTCTCGAAAGAAATCCAAGATACGAAAACCTCAGTACTTGTCGAAGAGATAAGGGATGTTGAATTCATCGTGACAAAAGATGAGGTTGAAGCGCTCATCTTAGAATCGAATCTCATCAGAAAGCATAAGCCGAGATTCAATATAGAACTCAAATACGGAAGCCGATATGCGTGGATCGTTCTAACCGACGAGCGATTCCCCAGACTTCTCACCGCAAGGAATAAAAATCTTCAGGGAGATTATTTCGGGCCCTTCACCAGCGGACAATCACGCCGCACCCTCATCGAGACTTTACAGAAGAAATTCTATATCAGAACATGCAAGACATTACCTAAAAAACCATGTCTCCGATATCATCTGGGACTTTGCAAAGCACCATGTGTCAGTTATCAATCCGAAGAGGAATATAATGATACAATGGATGTTGTTAGAAGATACCTACAAGGAGACAATAAAAAACTGGTCGAAGAGCTCAAAAAAGAAATGGAAGAGCATTCCAGGCAACAGAAGTTCGAAAAAGCAAAAGAACGCAAAGAACAGATTGAAGCGTTGACCTATCTGCAAAAGAGGATGCTTGTCGATAACGATCGTCTTGAAGAGCAAGATGTCATATGGTATAAGAAATTCACCGATGAAAAAGATTATCTTGAGAAGGTGCAAGTGCTCGTATTCTCGTTTCGAAACGGTACTTTGCAAGGAAGAGAGAAATATACGATCGCTGATCAGGAACATGCGCTCGATGAATTTCTCAAAAGATATTATGAGATCGCACCGCTACCAAGCGAGATCATCATCCCACACACATTGGAGGACAGTTCCATCCAAGAATTCCTAAAACAGAAAGCAAACAGGAAAGTCACGCTGACAATACCTCAGAGAGGCCTGAAAAAAGAACTTCTCGATATGGCAAAAAATAATATGGATGCGAACTTCGATGAAGAGCAGCTCATAGCAGCAGATATTCAAGAACAGCTCGGGCTTGACCACCCAGTGAAAACAATCGAATGCTTTGACATCTCCCATCTGTCAGGATCTTCGATGGTGGGCTCGATGAGCTATTTCAAACATGGAAAACCAGTGAAATCAAAGTATAGGAAGTTCAAGATAAGGACAGTAGAAGGTATTGACGATTTCAGAGCGATAGAAGAAGTCGTGCTACGAAGATATAGACGTTTAAAAGAAGAGAACAAAACATATCCAGATCTCATCGTGATCGATGGAGGACCAATCCAGGTCGATTTCGCAAAGAAAGCGCTTGATTCGCTGAAACTAGATATTCCGATGGTCGGTCTTGCCAAGAAGTTCGAGGAAATATATCTTCCCGAAAAACAGACGGCGTCTCGCTTCGATAAGGATTCTCGCATGATGAAAGTGCTTATCCAAGCCCGGGATGAAGCCCATCGTTTTGGAGTTGCATATCACAGGAATCTACGCAGCAAGCGAAGCAGAGAATGACATACAAACATTCCAGTAAGATTTATAAAAAGACTCCTATTCCACAGCGTGTGAATGCTCATCACGATGCGTGATGGAATACTCACATTCATTACATGCAAGGTGAAATGGAATAATGGCTAAAGAAAAGATCGAAGTGTTGATTACAGGAGGGAAAGCGACTGCAGCTCCTCCTCTCGGCCCAGCCCTCGGTCCGATGGGAGTGAACATCGGCCAGGTCGTCGGAGATATCAACAAGAAAACAGCGGATTTTGCGGGAATGCAAGTACCAGTCACCGTCACGGTCGATACCGATTCAAAGGAATATACGATCACTGTCGGAACACCTCCAGCTTCAGCCCTCATCAAACAAGAAGCAGAGCTGAAAAAAGGAGCGCAGACTCCAGGTACTGAAACAGCAGGAAATATCTCTTTCGAGAAGATCCTCAAGATAGTTCGGATGAAACAAGATGCCCTTCTGGGAGTCAATACTAAGCAGATGGCAAAAGAAGTCATCGGTACGTGCCGTAGCATGGGCATCACTATCGATGGAAAACAAGCAGACGAAGTGACCGCAGCCATCAACACGGGCGCCTATGAAGATCAGTTCAAAAGCTGATCATATTTTTTTCATTATCTTGTTTTAGGAAGTATCTTTTAAGGATTCTTCCTCTTCAAACCGATCAAAAAATATTTCTCGATAAATCGTTACAGTCGCGACATCATTCTCCAATTCGTAAGTGCCACTCTCTATAAGTATATCAAAAGACATATCAACCCCTCCGTACACCACACAAGAGATGTCCAAGATAATATAGTTGACGCATATACAGCATATACACATCTTTTCAACAAAAGATTCGATTATAAAGAACACATCTGGAAAGAAAACAAAAAAATATCTTTACAAGACATAGACTGTTTGCAAGATAGGGAATTGATCAAGACTCTCTGCTTTTGGAGATGAGAAAAAAAGAGATAAACTCATTTGACAAAGAGATTATACTTCTCCGTTCCTGAAAGCTCTTTGATGATCCTGTTAGCGATTAATTTTTCAGGACTCGAAATGAGTTTGACCCTGTTTTTTATATCCTCAAAACTGACAAACGGATCGCGACGCTCCTCAATAATCTCCCACATGTGCTTTTTACCCAGTCCAGGCAATAACTCCAGAGAATGCATTCTTGTACTGAGAGGCTGACTCCTATTGAAGAATTTGACGAATTCGGATTCGTGATTCTTGACAATCTGGAGCAAGACATGATCGAGTTCTGAACGGGCAGTCGCAGTCAGCTTATCAAGAGATATCTTTCCCACAACATGATGTATCTTCTCACGTTTCTGATCACCAACATATACTTCCTCATATGGTTGCAAGAACACCTCTTTTCGAGGGACAAGTTCAAGCAAAGCGAGATTGTTCTTCCCGATAGCCTGAGCTATGGCAGTCTTCTTATGACTAGGTCTTGAATCAGACATATAGCCGTTTGGCAAATAATCCAAGATGATAGCTTCTTCTTCTCGTTTAACTTCTCGGTTCATGATTTTTCCCTCACACATGCACTTCTACGCATACCACCTTAAAAATCTTTTCTTTTGAAAAACGCAAGCGATCATAACGAGGCATACAGGGAGATGAACGTATCACCTGACAACATCACAGATTGCAAACGCAGAAAAAAACCTTACAGATGATCAGAAGAACAATCGCAAGCGAACTCTATTCGCTTGGCAGATAATCGTCAACGACACCCACGATCTTCTTGATGTTCTCTTTCGAGACGGTGATGTTGAAACCGCTAAGCAATAGTTTCAATTCACTTTCGGAGCGCGGAAGCAGATCGACGATTTTGAGTATCTGATGGTCCTTGAGACGAGGAATCTCGAGTTCGTTTATCTTGTTGATCAACTCTTTTGATTTCGTCCTCGAGAGAACAGCAGCAGCATTGACATAATCTTCAGTCTTTCCAGCCCTGAACGAGAGCTCACCGTCACGTTCATGAACTTTCTTGATGACATCCTTGACTTCAGCGATGCTCATCGGTTGCCTGTCAATGATTGTTGGTTTAGCCATTTCAGATACCTCGACATGATAATCTTTTTATGATATAAAAAAGTTTCAAGCATTGAGCTTGACAAGATGCACAGGGTGAACGATCATCGTCTTCTCTTTGGAGAAATCTTTGATCTTAACCTTATAGCATCGTCCGACTTGATCGCCGACAATCCCTACTTTCCCATGGAACCGCGGAAAATACATTCCTCGCTGATATGACGATTCAGCATTGAGAAGAACCTTATCTCCTTCCGAGAACGTCTGGAAGAACTTCTTCTGACTGAGCTTTCCCCGATCACGGATGTTTTTTCGGAATTTATGACGGGTCTTTCTCCTGAAACCACCTACTCTGTTTACCATAGGAGCCGAGAAATGCCAAACGATTTATAAAAGTTGCTGTTTGAAGACTCTCTCCAAAAAAAAGAATACAACCGCATACTGCATAGCAACCGCATACCACATAACACAAATATGATTTGCGTTTGCTCAAAAAAAATTGAAGAAAAACATTTCAACGAGAGGTTTAGCAAGGTCATGGAAGCCAAAATAATGTGCGCACACCACCACCCAACCAGGCGGAACAAAGCCCGTTTGAATCAACATGCAAAAGAATTAAAAAAAATCATCGTTTCTCGTTAATCCTTCAAAGACCATCGCGCAATATACGATGAAATTTCTTGTTTTCAGAATCAAACAGATCTCCAATAACTTTATCATCGACATCAATAAAAGGACCACCACAAACCCCTTATCAAAAGTGGTTGTGTACGCCACTAATATCAACACCATATCAAAGGAACATCACAATCCACGATAATCATCACCGGAAATCGATGCATTATATAACGCATCCGCTTTTCGGGGCACGTAAAGAAGACCTTGCTCTATAAATCCATCCTCATTAACAAGGATGTGCTCTGCGAATATCTCTTTAAACTCTTGCTCAGTCAAAGCAGCATAATCCGAGGCATCCTGGCAAGACAGACGCTTATCATTGAGATTGGACAATATATCTTTTGCAAACGAATATTCAGAATTCATTTCAATATCTAAATAGGATGTGAATGGACAAGGCGAAATCCCATAATGATTGCTAAATTCGTTTTGCAGATGACGTTCCAAGTGGCGAGCACCGTCAGAGACAAGCCGAGGACTATGTATGCGTTCGCCAATCTGAAGAGATGGAACCGCAAATTGCGATGCCAGAATATAATATAGTTCTTGCTTGTCAAGAATGTCGCTTGCAACTTTCATCCCATCAGGAATAATCTTATCGGTCCGTGCTGATATTAGATCATGTTTTTCCATAAATATCACTCTGTGAGCACGAGAACTACACAACCATATTTAAATGTTATTTTTAAATTAATCACTTAACAGTGGATTTTATATATGTTTCCGTCAGCTTTTTATAAGAAACGGGATTGCATGAAAGGTAATGAAAC
>CAZRUJ010000003.1:0-16819 GCA_964603345.1 uncultured Methanosarcinales archaeon
TATGACGCAGGCACAGATAAGATCCTGCAACGCAGACTATTCTTTATTCTAAACCCAAAAGTGCCGAGTAATATTGCAACTAACAATATATATACGAAGTATGGCTTTTGTGAGGGTTTTAGGGCTTGTATTTCTCGAATTTAAACTTTCATTTGAGAAAAATCGTTTCTATTTAAAGGTGGTTGTTTATAAAGATGGGTCTGTGCCAGGGTTGTTTTCGTGAGATTTTCGGATTTTCGGACGTAAATTTCATTAATGAGTTTGTCTTGTTCATTTTTTATGACCGTTGATGTTCGTTATAACATGAAGCGAGAGATGCTTCGTAGAAAATTATCCTGAAAGACTATCAAGACATATCTCTATTTTGTTGACAAATTCTTGATTGCTAACAAGCATAAGTCTCCTTGCGAGTTTTCAAAGAAGGATGTTCGGAAGTTTCTCTTTGATCTTGAAGAACAAGATGTTTCTGGAAGCACGCTTAATGTTGCTCACAATGCGCTTCGCTTCATGATGATAGATGTCTTGCACAAAGTGTGTTATCTCAAGATAAGATATGCCAAAACTCCTGTTCGAAAACCAGATTATTTGACTAAAGAACAAATCAAGTTGCTACTTGCTGTAATTGAAAATCCTAAGCATAAATTGCTCGTTTCCTTGATGTATGGTGCTGGTCTTAGGGTGAGTGAAGTTGTTAAGTTAAAATCTACTGACTTTTCCTTTGATGAGAATATTGGCTGGGTTCGTGGTGGTAAGGGTAATAAGGATAGAGCGTTTATTATTCCTCAAACAATAAAATCTGAGTTGCAAGAACGTTGCAAACAAACAAATTCATGGTTGTTTCCAGGAAGAAACGGTCATCTTACGGTCAAGTCAGTTCAAGAAATCATTCGTAAAGCCGGTGAAAAAGTCCGTAACAAAACACCAACCCTCAGACCACAACTCTCTCGCCACAGAACCCAGAAGAATGCTCACAGAACACAGTTCCCAAACCACGTCCATCCTCACATGCTTCGTCACTCATTTACGACTCACTTGCTAGATTCAGGAGTTGATATTATGTCCGTTCAATCGCTTCTTGGCCATGTTCGTCCTGAAACGACACTTGGATATTCTCACGCTCTCCAGCCGACGATGATCGCTATCAAAAGCCCTCTTGATAAGTAGAATTTACTTGTTAATCGCGCCAGGCGATCTCCACTTCATCCGTTCGACGATATGGCTCGATACGAGCTTCACTTATTGGTGTGCAAAATTCTTCGTTGATAACGCTGTTCCCTGTCTTCTGCTCCCTGTTCCCTGACTCCTGTTCCCTGTTCCCTGACTCCTGTTCCCTGTTCCCTGACCGCTGATTATTTCTCCCTGTTCCCTGACTGCTGACCATTCCTCCCTGTTCTCTGTTCCCTGCACTCTGACCCCTGTTTTCCGTTTCTTTCTCCCTGCACACTGTCACTATTCCTGTCCATGCAATCATCGCAGCGTTATCGACATTGTACTGATTTTCGAGAATGTAACACGTTGCACCACGATCTTCACACATCTGTATTGCCATTTCTTGCAACTTTTTATTGCACGCCACTCCTCCTCCGAGCAGAAGTTCTGTCTTTCCTGTGTGGGCTAGCGCTCGCTCACTGACTTCAAGAAGCATTGCAAACACAGTCTCTTGCAGGCTATAGCATAAATCCTCGAGCTTGTACTTCCCGCTTGAAAACATCGTCTTGAGCTTTGTCAGAAGCCCTCCGAAACTCACATCCATCCCTTTGACCGTATATGGTAGTTCGATATACTTTGTTGACTTGCTTGCTAATTCCTGTATCTTCGGCCCTCCCGGAAATCCAAGTCCTACATGCCTGGCGAAGCTGTCGAGAAAATTACCTATTCCTATATCGAGTGTCTCGCCGAAAACACGGTACTTCTGACCCTCGTAACCTATGATTTGAGTGTTTGCACCGCTTGCATAAAGTAGTATCGGATCGGGAGTCTGTGTTTTTCGAGTCGGTTGTTCTTTCATGTGGTTGCGTGGTGTCGCTTTCAATCGTCCTATCTCAATATGTGCTATGCAATGGTTGACTCCGACTAGAGGAATATTATGATGAAGTGACAGGCTTTTTGCAGCCACCGCTCCTATGCGAAGAGCATGTCCTATACCTGGGCTTTGTGAGAATGAGATAAGATCAATATCTTGTATGTTCACCTTTGCTTTCTCGAGAGCTTGCTTGATAATCGTATCGCAATGTTTGACATGATGTTCTGAAAGCTTGTAGGGGATGAGTCCTCCTGACTCTGTCGTATAGAGCTTTCGCTCGTTACTCAAGACGTCACCGCCACCTGTGACGACGCTAGCGCCGAAGGTATGAGCGGTGCTTTCGATTCCGAGACAGAGTAGTTTCTCGACCATTTTTTCCTACAATCAGATTTCAAGAACCTATTCCTTTTTTTATATGTTGTGAATCGTTTTAGTTGGATGTGATTACATTTGTTTTCTTTCAAGAATTTTTTATGCGATTTTTTATGTGTATGGTTTCTCAAGTATGACATTTATTTTTCCTATGAATTCTTTTGCATATGCAAGAATCTCGTTTACTCTCTTTTCTGTATAACTCGGTCTGGCTTTGTATCTTCCCGTGTTACTTTCCGTTCTTGCGTCTTCAAAATACTTGACATACTCATCTTCGAAAATCTTGTGGGTCTGGTCAAGGAATTCCATATCCTCTTTTTCCAACTCATCAGGCACGAGAAGATATCCTAGTGCTATCTGTGCGGCATCATGTGTTTTCACTTCAAATCCTTTGTTTAGGATAGCTGCTTTCGCAGAATAAAGCATTGAATAATATGCTATGACAATAGACCATTGCCACCAATACAGTTTTTCAGGATCTTCCGGAGGGTTTTTATGGTATAATGCGATGAGATAACTGCTTTCAGCTTTCTTGAAAAATAATCTGATCTTGAATATGGAATTTGATTCTGAAATCAATCCTTCTCTTTGCATTTCCTTGAACTTTTTTTCATATGCTTGTTTATCGAACCTCATGTTCTACCAACTCCCAGAATTCTCCAAATCCAGATATTAACACGTGGTCTTTCATTGCCTGCTTACCAACATTCTCTTCATCGTCATGTAACATCTTCAAAAATTCCTCTCTGGAGAAGAATAAGGGGTTGACCTTTATATCATATAGCATCTCAATTCCGGAAAATCGAACAGTGCGCTTCCCATCATCATTTATGACCATGATATCAATATCGCTGTGTTTGGTGTAATTGCCTTTTGCGTAACTGCCGAAAACCATTGCTATGTCTCTGGCTTTCTCATCAATCTTTCTCATCACTGTATGTTGTTGCAAGAATTCTTTCTTTTCTTCAAAAGAAGCGATTGTGAGATACGCTCTGGTAATCTCGTTCCACTTGATCTTGATCAATTTCGATTTTCCTTTCGTCCTAATATTGACGACGTCATCCATAGTTTGGATAGTCCTGTAAAATGATGTGTATGGGATTTGTGTCAATCGACTCAATTCGTGAAGCGTGAACATGTCTTGTTTCTTTGCTAGATATAAGATGATCTTGTATTTGTTATCCATATTTGGTTAATATTACTCAAAACTGAAATATAAATGTTTCGGTAACCAAGAATTCACTTTTTATTCCGTTTCTGCTGACCTTTCATACGGGCAACTGCGAATTCGCTGTCGACACTTTCCTTCTCAGGAAGAGATACTGTGAAAGTGCCAGCACCAGGATGGACTGTAGAGATGGAATTACCGTCAGCATTAGTCATCTCGTTGATGGTGATTGATATAGTTTTGGTTGGTGTGACAAGTTCGATGGTATCATCGGCATCAATCCGGTTACGAGCGGCGATAGTCACAGTACTTTTTGTATTATCATAATCGGTCATGATGCCTGCAAACACATGTGTCTGTAATAGGCCGTTCTTATCATATCGTTGTGCTTTCTCTTCGAGATCGCCTGCAAGAAATCCCGGTATGAACCCGCGATTGCCCGCACTCTGAAGTTCGGCTAGGAGCCGTTTGACATCGGGCTTTTCACCTTCATAGATCGTATCGATCGCTTCACGGTAAGCCCTGGCAGTGATTGCAGCATAATACACGCTCTTGTTACGACCTTCTACTTTGAACGAGCACACGCCGGCATTCATGAGATCCTCGAGATAATCGATCATGCACATATCCTTTGAATTCATAATATATGTCCCGTTCTCATCCTCCTCGACAGGATGATATTCTCCAGGACGAAAACGTTCTTCAATAACATAATTTCCATCGCGAGCGTTACGTTTGGAACTGTGTTTTGTTCCCTGTTCACTGACTTCTGTTTTTGGCCTGCTTGATACGGAATCGTAATTTGGCTTATCTTCTTTGAGCACTTTATATTGCCAACGACACGGTTGTGTACATGCTCCTTGGTTCGCATCGCGACCTGACAAGTAATATGATAACAGGCACCGACCTGAATATGCAATGCACATCGAACCGTGAACGAAATACTCGAATTCCATCTCCGGATTCTTCGTGGCAATCTCTGTGACTTCCTTAAGAGAGAGCTCTCTTGCGAGGATGATACGACTTATTCCCTGCTTGCTCCAGAAGCGAGCGCTTGCCCAGTTGACATTATTCTGCTGGACGGACAAATGAAGCGCGATCGTATTCTGCAATCCTTTTTCCGAAAGTCGCTTCCTGACTATCATCAGGATTCCTGGATCTGAAATGATGAACGCATCTGGTTGCACTTCGATCATCGAATCCATAGCTTTGATAAATAGTTCTATTTTTTCGTTATGCGGATATATGTTGATTGTGAGATAGACTTTCTTTCCACGACCGTGAGCATATTCGACAACTTCCTTTACCTGCTCGATGCTAAATGTATTCTCTTTAGCGCGTAACGCGAATACTGGCACGCCTGCATAGACCGCGTCAGCGCCGAAGGCGAAAGCGAACTTCGCCTTTTGCAGATCCCCTGCCGGCATGAGAAGCTCTGGTTTCTTATCGGGAAGAGTGTAGGATTTTCTGTCGAGAGTGATTGTTTTGCTCATGAGAATCACGATGGGGTGGTGTGGTGAGGAGTATATCTATTCTTCCTCTTCTTCTTGTTCTTTATCCGTGTTGATGTGAAGGAATTTATCCTGCTCATAGCTGGCGACATCATAGTTGATGACAAGCTCTGCTTTCTGAAGCTCTGATCCCAAATACGCTGCATGAAGCAAAGACTCGACAAGATCTTCTTGTATGATCGTATAATAGATCTCCTCGGCGGTCTCGCCTGAGATCGAACAGTTGTACTTGCGATCAGGAGTATAATGATGGGCGTAGATGATCTCTTCTTCTGGACGAGGATCGATGAGGAAATACCCTTTCTCATCCATCTCCCATATGGACGCATCCTTTCTCGCTTGTACTTTGTTGATAGGTGGCTTTCGATGACGTCCTTTCGGTGTCGGTTCTGAACTCGCTTGAGTCCTATCACTATCCTTATCGCCATCCAGTGGTTGTTCTAGGATCTTATCGCCGGTCATGAGAGAAAGAGAAAGAAAAGGGGCTTTTTATGTTTAACTGATGATGCGTCGTGAAAAACGGGTTGTTTTTCAAGCCCTGATCTGGAAGGAGTCGAACTCTTTGGAAGGTTCCCTGACATCATACTCGATGTCATCGACACGAGCGAGCGGAGGGCCAGAGCGGATCTGCTTCACTAGCTTGGCAAGCTGTTCTTCCTTTCCTTGTGCGATTATTTCAACATCATCGCCGGAGTTTCTCACCCAGCCGTATAGACCGAGCTCGCGAGCGGTACGTCCGACGAAATCACGGAAGTTAACGCCCTGGACTCGTCCCTTGACGATAATATGGTATTGTTGCATCAGAATAGTTTATGTTTTCCAGCTTTATAAGTTTTTAACATCACATTACGTCACATTTAAATATTTATTTCTCGACAGTTGTTTTCATTAGGGGTTTTCATTGATGGCAACGACACTCGAAGAATTGAGAAACAAGATACAGGAATTCAACAAGGAACGTGATTGGGATAAGTACCACAACCCGAAAGACCTCTTCGTAGCGATGGTAAGCGAAGTCGGAGAGTTGGCAGAATGCTATCGCTGGTTGACTGAAGAGGAGGTCGACACGATCCACTCGCATCCTGAGAAGAAGAAAAAGATCGAAGAAGAAGTCGCTGACATCATGATGTATCTGATCATGATATCTTATAAGACCGATATCGACATCTTCAAAGCGGTCGAGGACAAGCTCGAGAAGAACGCGAAGCGCTATCCTGTCGATAAGATCAAAGGCGTTCACTCAAACCCGATCCAAGGATATAAGGGATGATTCAAGCCGGACGATACACTGATCCTTTCTTCTTTCCTTTCACTGATTCTTGTTTCACAAGGCCATCGCTTTCAAGCTCGCCAAGGATCTCACTCACAGGAGCAGGACTGTCTCCATACTCCTCTCTCGCTTCGCCAAGAGATAACTCTCCCTTCTCGACGATGTGGTGAAGCAGTTTTGCACGGTACTGACGACGCGAGCCAACGAATTTCGACTGGGTCGTCCTAGGGCGGATGCCGCTTTTTTTGCTTGTCAACACGACAGCACCATAATCCATCAAGGCATTATGCCAATCACGAGAACGGCCCTTTGGGAGGATATATTGAGCGAACTCGAACAATCCCTTATCACGAGTATCTTCAGCAAGTCCTAACTCTGCGATAAAAAGCCGGCGGATGTTCGTATCGACAGTGGCAATATCAAGATTATCTGCAAAAATTAGAATGGATCGCGCAGTGTATGGGCCGATGCCAGGTAGCTTGATAAGCTCTTCCACAGAATCAGGAACCACACCGTCGTACTCATCGACGATGATGCGTGCACAGTCCTGCAATCGCTTCGCACGATTATTATATCCTAGACCTTTCCACAATTTCAGCACGTCAGAAAGAGAAGCGTCAGCAAGAGCTTTCGGGGTAGGAAACCTTTTCATCCACTCATTATACTTCTCGATGACACGAGACACTTGTGTCTGTTGTAGCATGATTTCGCTGACCATTATCTTATAGCGGTTTGTCGTGTGACGCCACGGGAGCTTGCGACCTTCCCGTTTGTAATATTCCAGAATCGTATCCTTGAATGATGATATCTTGTTCTCAGAAACGGTTTTCATCACAATCCCGAAACCATGATGCGTTTTTTAAGGTTATGGAAAAAACGTTGATGCAATACACTCTTTTATTCTTCCTTCGCGTTGCTTTGAAGAGGTAATGGTTATAGTGAACTTTACGGTGATAACAAAACCTTTTTATATGCTTTCATGTGATACTGCCACTATGCGGGCAGAGTATCTCCTTTGATGCTTGCGCGCAAACAAAAGGGGTGTGTTATACTAATGTCTTCACGTAATCTCGATATCAAACCGCCGAAACCGCCTGCTCATGATGACGCTGGAACGAAAAAAGGATTGTTCTCTCGTCTGTTCAAGAAATCGAAAAAGGATTCTGAACGATCATCTGGTTCCGATATTGCTGGCGGGGATAAGTATGACGGATCGTCACTGGATACCTCTGAATCTTCATCCGATTATGAAATGAGTGCATCCGGAAATATCTCCTCTGACACGACTCGATTGTTCAAAAAATTAGGTCTTGATGAAAAGACTCCTTTAACAGATCACTTATACGATCACCTTGAAAATGACGCTAGAGAATCAAGCGAAAGCTTGTCTGACCAATATGAAAATGAGCAATCCGAGCAGCTTTCCGATCGACAGGATGCGCACGGATCAGAATCCTCTGAACAAGCATCGCCAAAGCTGGATATGACATATGATGTTGATTCGGCTTTTGAAGCTGAGGGTGATGCCGGGTTTGATGATGGGGGGTCAAAAGTACGATCTGACGCTGACCGAAGTTCCACGACGCAATCGCAAGAATCCGAACCTGAAACGGAGGATTTATCAAATGATGATACTGTCGTTCCTGACGAGATCGCACGACTAGGTGAAGAAGAGCATAACAGAAAACAACAGACTGCCTTACTGGATGATGACTCTGAGTCTGCATCGAAGCAGGATTCCTCATTTTCCCGATCGCAATGGACTGCAGATGATCTTGACACAGGAACCGAAAATCCTGAGCCTGGAACTGGAAAGCCACATCATTCTTCTTCAGGATCCTCCTCATGGTCTGCTCCTGAAAACGATCCTGATAAAAAAACCTCCGGAGACGAGAATTCAGATACTTCATTTGATAAGACGCGTGAGAAACCATCCTCCTCTTCTCCATCTTCTTTTGCTTCAGACGATGAGGATACTTCTTCTTCGGATCCCGCACCGAGCTCGTGGACTGAGGATGAGGATACTTCGGACGCTCAGGCTGATGAGACTTCCGGAAGTTCTGATTTCACGCATTCTCCTGACGACACATTCTCCGCGGGTGATGCTTCTGAGGATGAGAACCGGTCGACGGTTGGCTCTAAAGAGGGGGTTACTCTAAACCGTGAAACTGATGATGTCGTTGACCACGAGGATGATGATTCCTCCCCATCCCATGATGCTGGAGGAGAACAAGAAGATTCGGATGCTGATGAATCCGATGATACGCGTGACTCTGACTTTGAAGATTCGACCGATTCGGGACCGAAAGACGATGAAAAAGACGATCCTGAAGTGAGCGACACGGGCAACGCCCTTGATGATATCGATCCTACCTCAAAAAACGACGGGTCGGATGATCCTGAGAACAAATCTTCCGGACAGCATGATACAGACAGCGAACATGATGTTGATGCAAAACAGGATTTGGTTGAACGCAATGGCGACACACACGAGGCTGAGGCCTCGGATGATGTTATTGCGCTAGATGCTGATGCGCAAGATGATGCTGTCCCACAAAACGATGCTGATGCTAGAAAGCGAGAAGAGCTCGAGGAATTCGAGAAGAAACTTGCTGAAAAAGAGGAACATCTCAAATCCTTTTATGAGAAGAAACTCGAGGAATTCCGGAAATGGGAAGCTGAACAGAAAAAAGAGATTGAGAAGAAAAAACAAGATGTCAAGGCTATGCTTGATAGGGTGGAAATCAATGTCGCATCCCGTTCGGAAAGTTCCTCATCGATGCAAGAAGAGATTGACCAGCTCAAACAAGCGCTTTCCAAAACGCAAGCCGAGATTGAAGAGATTGAGAACAAACAAGATGTTGATGCAAAACTATCTGCAGATAGGTGTAGCGAATCGCAACGTAATTTTCGGACTTCTTCTGCCTGGGATGTGAAACAATCTTCTGACCATTCTCTTGTTGACACTAATCTGCCTGAATCAGTAGATTCGAAGATTCACACGATCGAGAAGCGGATTCGGGAAGAGGATGAGATGATACGCCAGCTTCAAGAGGATGTTTTCATGGATGCCGATCCTTCCGAACTTGATGATGGTGTTGGTGTATCTGGACAAGAATCTTCCCAAACGCCTGAAGCTGAGGGCGAACTGGAAGAGAAGACCGATCATAAGGTGGTCGGGCTTGACAAATGGATGGAGCGATCGAGATCGTATCTTGATGAAGGCAGTATCTCTTCCGCAAAACAAGCTTATCAACGGGCACGAGAGATATTTCTGGAATCGACATTCGATGAGGATATGAAAAGAAAATTCCATGACGATCTTCACCAGCTCTATAAAGATATTTCTCTTCGGGATCTCGAGCGTGAAGCGCTCCAGGAACTCAAGCAAGCATGATTTCGTTTTCTGATTATCGGCTCTGTCCCAAAAGGTTATGTTTGTACGTTTGCATGTTATTATCGGTTCCCCGCTCCTCCCAAAAACTCCTTGTGATGAGTTTTTCGTCCAATGTTAGAGCAAACGTACAATCTTATTATGTGTTCAATATACTATTATATTCCTTTGGGACAGGACCTGATTATCGTAAAACTTATAATCCAAGAAGATTCTTCAGCACTTCATGGATTCACAGCGCACATTTGACTCTGGAAAAGATTCTGTTGAAGTTGACTTTTTCAAACAGGAGTGTACTGGTGGTTGTGTGCGCAACGCTATTCTTGCAAGCGCACTCTCTGAAACTCCTGTGGTGCTCAAGAATATTTGTTTTGAAAAGGAAAATCCTGGACTTTCTCAACCTATGGTTGAGTATGTCAAGCTCATTGCAGGATTTTGCTCTGCAGAGGTCAGTGGATTGGGAGTTGGATCGCAAACTCTTTCGTTCTCGCCGAAAAAACAGGTTTCTCTTCCTAAAACGATCTCTCTTGAACTAGGTGGTTCTCACTCTGTTGTGCTTTACGGTCTTCCTGTTATGATCATGGCTCTGTATCAATCGTCGCTTATCACAATCAAGGTAATGGGTAGGACTCATGGTAATCATGCACCTCCTGCTGATGTATTCAATGAGCAGATCGTGAAATATCTTCATCCGTTCACATTCGTCCTTCAGACTGCGGTGAGAAAAAGCGCATTCTATTCGGATGCGGATGGTTTATTATTGATGAAGATACATGGCAAGCACTTCCTTGACGACCACGTTCCTGCATTCTCTCCTGAGCAAAAGCAAAATCTCGCCGCCATAAAAATTAATATTTTGGCAAACAGTGAATTGGCAAGCGATACGAGGATGGAACGGTATGAATCGCTCCTTGAGCTTTCGTTCAAGAAATATGATGTCCCTGTCCTCATCGATGTGAATTATACAAGGACTTCTTCGAAGGGAATTGCCATATCCGTTCATGCCTTATTCGGTGATGATGATGGATTCGATAATGATCTTGCTTGGGTTCATTCCGTCGATCGGTTCTGTGATAAACAAGATATTCTTGATGAAAATGTCGAGAAATCCATCGCTTCGATGGTAAAAGAACTATCCTTGCGCATCGATTCGGACGCAATAGATTTGAACGTGGCAGAACAGCTCCTTCCGATGCTGGCATTACACGGGGGGCAGATTATCGTCGAGGAATTCACTTCACGGTTGCAATCATATTGCGCTGTTTTCGAACGCATTCTCAGCATCACATTTTCCTATGAGGAGAGGAGATTGTCTTGTGATGGGTTTGCAAAGCAGATATCAGCTGAAATTACTGAACTTGATGATTTGTGATTGCTGTATCGGTCTTTTCCAGACGATACCTTTATAAAAACCACTTCACTTCTTGACATATGGCTGTCACGGGGGAAATATGTTAATTCGAACATTTTATTCGCCTGCAGACAGTTATTGATAACATGTATGAGGATGATTTATGATGGATGGTAATACGATGGCTAAACCGCTTGACGCGCTCAACAGATCCCGTGGGAAACGGGTGATTGTCGATCTCAAGAACGGATGGAGATACGTCGGCAAACTTCAAGCGTTCGATATTCACATCAACACTGTTCTTGATGAAGCTGAAGAGTATGAGCCTAACAATAAGAAAATCATCTCGCAAGTCGATGAGAAACGATCCGAAGAGACGTATGAATCGGAAAAGAATCTCAAGCGGAAGCTCGGGACGATTTTTCTGCGAGGCGACACTATCACGAACATTTCCGTCCAATAAAAAAATATTCTTGCACTTCGGAAGTGATATATAATGGGAACAGGAACAGCAGCTCAAGGTAAGCATTCAGGCAAAAGCGCTCACATCCAATGCCGACGGTGCGGAAAGCACGCATATCATCGTAAGACTGGCGTATGTGCTTCATGTGGTTATGGTAAGAGTGCAAAGACTCGATCTTATTCTTGGCAAAAGAAATAATCTTCTTTTTTATTTTTCCATAGTTTTTGGTTGGTTGTTCGAGTTTTATTTATAAGTTTCGAATGCTAAAGAGTACATTATATATTCTGGTTTTTTATTTCTATAACGTGGTGTTTTTTACGTTTTAATGTTTTTTCAGCTCTTTTGTTCAGAAAAATATAAATACTTCTTGAGTGGAAGCTCGACATCGGGTGGTTTAGTGAAAGCATATTTGGATATTGTTAAAAAAGTTTTACGGGAAGGGAAAAGGAAACTGAATCGAACAGGTACTGATACATTCGCGATTGCAGGAGTGATGTTTGAACACGATATGAGTGAAGGTTTTCCTTTACTTACGACAAAATCAGTTCCTTTCCGATTGATTGCTTCAGAATTGGAATTCTTCATTAAAGGGATGACTGATAAGGAATGGTTGCAGGAGCAGAACAACCACATATGGGATGAATGGTGCACTCCGTTAAAAATCCCTTATTCTCATGATCCTGAAGTTCAGGAGAAGATGAAAGAGGAAAAGGATCTTGGTCCGATATATGGCTACCAATGGAGAAATTTCGATGGTGCTTATATTGATCATAAAACTCCTTTAGAAAGCACTGAAGGTGGTATTGATCAGCTGAAAGAACTTGTCAAGAAATTAAAAGAAAAACCTGAAGATAGACGGATGATTGTCACTGCTTATAATCCGAAACAGATCAAGGATATGGCACTTCCTCCTTGTCATTACGGATTTCAAGTAACTGTCATCGATGGTAAGCTTAATCTCATGTGGAATCAGCGTTCTGTCGATGTCGCATTAGGCCTTCCTTTTAACATAGCAAGTTATGGTCTGTTACTTCATCTTCTCGCTAAAGAATCTGGTTTTGAGGAAGGTCGGTTGGTTGGTTTTCTGGGTGACACTCATATTTATGAAAATCATGTTGACGGGATGAAAGAGCAACTTAAACGGGAACCTTATGCTTTGCCTACAATAAAGACTGAAGATTTTACTTCAATATTCGAATGGAAATATCAGGATACGGTTAAAGAGGGCTATATGCACCATCCCAAGATATCTTTCAAAATCGCAGTATGACTGAACTGACTGTAATAAGCGCTCTTGCAAAAAACGGCGTGATCGGAAAAGACAACAAGATCCCTTGGTATATTAGTGAGGATTTCAAACGATTCAAATCCTTAACGACAGGATGGCCTGTCATCATGGGTCGTAAGACTTTTGAGTCTCTTCCCGAACATGTACGACCTCTTCCTGGAAGGAAAAATATAGTCCTTTCCAGAAACGACTCATACGCTCCAGATGGCGCTCACGTCGTTAGGAACATGCAAGAAGCGGTTGAAAAAGCTTCTGATTATGAAAAAGCCTTTGTCATAGGTGGTTCTCGAATATTTGAGGAAGGCTTGAAAATGGCGGACGTTCTTGAACTTACTATGATTGACAAGGAATACGAAGGGGATACGTATTTCCCTCTTGTAAACTGGGATGACTTTGAGCTGGTCGATCACCAGCAAAGAGATGGGTATAGTTTCCAAACTCACAGGAGAAAATGAAAATGGTAGAGGATGCGATAATTTCCGATCTGATAAAGCAAGAGCGTCAACGGCAGGAAGAAACTGTTGAATTGATCGCTAGCGAGAATTTTACTAGTGAAGCTATCATGGCAGCACAAGGTAGTTGCCTCACTAACAAATACTCTGAAGGTTATCCTAAAAAAAGATATTACGGCGGAAACGAATTCATAGATCAGATTGAAGAAACTGCCATTGAGCGGGCAAAAACCATTTTCGGAGCAGAGCACGCAAACGTACAACCTCATTCGGGGTCAAGTGCGAATGCCGAAAGTTTTTTTTCGATTCTTGACATCGGTGACACCATCCTTGGTATGAGCTTGGATCACGGCGGTCATCTTACTCATGGGTCGAAGGTCAATTTTTCCGGAAAACAATATAATATTGTCAGTTATGGGGTTGATAAGAAAACTGGTCGAATTGATATGGCACAAGTCCGACAACTCGCTCTCGAGCACAAGCCAAAATTGATTCTTGTCGGATATAGTGCTTATCCGCGCTCCATAGATTTTAAAAAATTTCGAGAAATAGCTGATGAAGTACATGCTTATTTGATGGCTGATGTCGCTCACTTTGCAGGTCTTATTGTAGCTGGAGAGCATGATTCTCCTTTTCCTCATTGTGATCTTGTAACCACTACGACTCATAAGACATTACGCGGTCCTCGCGGCGCGATCATCCTTTCTCAAAAAGAGGATCGTCTAAAACACATCTATCATCCTTCGAGTAAACGTACCCTTGCAAAGCGAGTTGATAGCGCTGTTTTTCCTGGTATGCAAGGCGGTCCTCTCGATCATGTTATTGCTGCAAAAGCGATTTGTTTCAAAGAAGCCGCTTCTGATGAGTTCAAGTCATACATCCGACAAGTGCTTTCAAACGCCCAAGCATTCGCCCAACAATTATCTGATTTGGGGTTTGATTTGGTGAGCGGTGGGACTGACAACCATCTCGTTCTTGTCGATCTGACCGGTAAAGGTATAACTGGCAAAGAAGCCGAAAACGTTCTTGACTCGGTTAATATCACTTGCAATAAGAACATGATTCCTTTTGATGAACGAAGTCCTGTGGATCCTTCCGGTATTCGTTTAGGGACTCCTGCCATGACAACCAGGGGTTTTGATGAGGACGATTTTCGAACACTGGCTCGCTTGATTGATGAAACGATAACGTTCAGGCAGGACACTGCTCGCCTCGATAAAATTCGTTCTGAAGTGAAAGCGTTATGCAAATCACATCCTTTGTATCGTTGATATTTTTCTTTTTTTGCTTGCTGGATCTGTCCTCCGAGTGCACTATCTTCTTCTGTGTAGTTGATGTGTGTGCTTGTACTGGTTTTGATTGAATATTTTTTTTCAGAAATTACCTTTACAAAAACACTTCAAAGGAGGTGTATTTTCTCCTTTTTTTGAGCAAGCTCATGTCCGTTTTTTCATCGATATATTGTATATTCCTTTCTGGAAGGGGTCTTTCAAACGAAATATTTTTAAAGAATAGCGGTTCTGTCAGGGTATAATGATAAATAAGCTCAAACGTCTGGCGAATAAATTCTTCAAGCAGTTCTTTTCAAAGAAAAAAGAGCTGAAACTAGGGTTATACGGCCCGCCTAACGGCGGGAAAACAACGCTTGCGAATCGCATCTGTGAAGATTGGCTTGGTGAATCTATGGGTGATGTCAGTAATATCGCTCACGAAACACGGGAAATTCAGGTCAAGGAGAAAATCCATATCAAATCGAAAGATGGGAAAGGAGAGCTCTTGTTCAACCTTGTCGATACTCCTGGTATTGCGACCAAGATAGATTATGAGGATTTCATCAGGCAGGGTATTGAGGAGGAGGAGGCCAAAAACCGTGCTAAAGAAGCGACAAAAGGAGTTATCAGTTCTATCAAATGGCTTGATGATATGGATGCTGTTGTTATCGTCCTTGATTCGACCAAAGATCCATTCTCCCAAGTCAATCTGACGATCATCGGTAATCTTCAGGCCAGAAAGATTCCTGTTCTTGTCCTTGCAAATAAAATCGATCTCAAGAAATCGAACCTGAAAAAAATACAATCTGCATTTCCGCAATACAAGGTGGTCGGTATCAGTGCGAAAACAGGGAAAAATGTCAATAAATTTTATGATGCTCTCTTTGAGGTGGCGGTGTAGAGGTGACATGATATGCTAACATTACAATACATCCCACACTCTGAAATAGAGCACCTTGATTCTCAGAAGAGGATTTCAAAGCTTTTGCAGCTTGTCAAGACTGATAAGATATTGCTTGTGGAAGGTCGTCTCAAAACAGAGGAAGAGGCAGAGCTTATAAGGAAGACTATGGAATCGATTAATGATAAGTTCACTGGAATCGAGCTGTCAGTCATCTATCCTGAGGATAAAGAAGTTGCCCTGTTCAAGAAACTCCATAACATGTTTCTTAACATGATCCTCGGATCGAGGCGCGGGATGACTATAATAGGACCTGCGAACGTTGTCAAGGAGATTAAGCAGGATCCTGGTAAGATACAGCTTTTCACCAATGACCCTTCAACAACCACTGCCAAGAAAAAAGCTTCGTCGAAAAAGAAGTGATGCTGATTATCTTGACAGGATATATGATAAATTAAGGATGTACTACAATGCCACACAGATGTGTATCTTGCGGAATGATGTATGACGATGGTTCTAAAGAGATTCTCCACGGCTGTGCTAGTTGTGGTGGTAAGCTCTTCTTTTACGTGAAAAAGGAACGTCTTGAGGAACTGGAAAAGGAACAGAATCAGATTCTCGATCTCTCACAAGAAGATAAGGATCGGATCGAAGAGGATGTCTATGATATTCTCGGCGAGGAAGTTGATACGGATAAGCCTGTCATACTCGATATAGAAAGTATAAGAATTCTCAAACCGGGCCACTATGAGCTTGATCTCATCAATTTGTTCCAGCAGAAGCAACCGCTCATCTATAAGCTTGAGGATGGAAAATATGTTATTGATATTCTTGAATCTTTCAAGAAGATGGGTTCTGAAAAGCTCAAGCAAAAAAGTAAGTGACTTGTTCACGCTGTTGATATCATGAGAATCGTCGATGTTCACGCTCATCTGGATATGGAACCTTTGTTTCAGGACATAGAAGGGGTTATATCTCGCTCTGTCTCGGCAGGCGTCAAAGTGATAATTGCAAACGGTACCAATCCTGAAAGCAATCGGAGGGTGATGGCCTTATCACGACGCTATGATGTGGTAAAACCTGCTCTTGGTATATATCCAACTGAAACGATTGATTATTCCGAAGAGAAATTGGATGAAGAGATTGCATTCATTCGTTTGAAACGTCCTTTTGCTATAGGTGAAGTCGGTCTCGATTACAAATATGCCGATGCTCATGATAAAAGAGGATTCAAGGAGATCTCCGAACAAGAGCAACAACGCATAAAGACTCTACAGCAAAATGCGTTTGTCAAATTCATCAAGCTCGCTAACGAGCTTGACATTCCTCTCATCGTCCACTCGATATTATCTCAC
>CAZRUJ010000003.1:16829-34516 GCA_964603345.1 uncultured Methanosarcinales archaeon
TTATCCGCCTTCTCAAGGAGTACGATGCAAAAAAAGTTATCATGCATTGTTTTATGGGAAAGAAAAAATATGTCAAAGAAATCCAAGAGCAGAAATGGATGTTCTCCATACCTCTTCTTGTCACGAAACTTGAGCAAGTGCAGCATATTGTCTTGACAACCCCGCTTTCACGACTGCTTACCGAAACAGATGCTCCTTTTCTCGGTCCTGACCCTGAGAAGGCGAATGAGCCCGCAACTATTCCGAAGACTATTGTGAAAATAGCTGAGCTTAAAAATATGACTGAAGATGAAGTGAGTAATCAATTGTTCATGAACTATCAAAGACTGTTCTGATGGTGTTTTTCAGACATCTTTTTTTTAAAAAATATCCTAAGATTTTTAAGTTGACATACATTGGAGGTGTCAAGATGGAGCTCGTGACAACTGAAAAACAACATTTCGGCCCTCTTGCTAAAGGATGCAAAGATTGCGTGGTCGGTAGAAAGAGTGTGTTGTTCATAACTGGACTCTGCCACTATCGCTGCTTCTATTGTCCTATCTCTGATGATAAGCGCTACAAGGACGTTGTCAAGATCAACGAGCGCCCATTGTTGCGCCCTGACGCTCCTGAAGGTACTGTCAAGACCATTGAAGAGATACGATTGTGCCAATCCACTGGTGTCGGTATCACTGGTGGGGATCCGTTGATGAGGTTGGATCGGACGTGCCGTTATATAGAGGGACTCAAAAAAGAATTCGGCTCGTCATTTCACATTCATCTATACACGACGCTTGACCATGTGACTCAGGAAGCTCTCCTCCGTCTTGAGAAAGCTGGTCTTGATGAACTTAGGCTTCATTTTGATGTGACTGATATCTTGTTGTGGGAGAAAGCCCATTTTGCTGAAGGTTTTCAGATGACCATCGGGGCAGAAATACCTTCGATTCCTGGTTATGTTGAGAAGACAAAAGAACTTATCCACTTTTGCAAGACTCTCGGTTTTATAGATTTTTTCAACCTTAATGAACTTGAATACAGCGATGCTTCGCAACATCATCTTAAGAGCAAGAGTTTTGAGGTCAAGGATTCATCATCATATGCTATAAGGGGGAGTGAAGAGATGGCGTTGAAGCTTATTGAATTTGGTAAACAACTTGATTTTCCTGTTCATTATTGCTCTGCCGGATTCAAGGATCGCGTCCAGCTCGGCAACCGATTACGGCTTCGCGCACAATCTGTCGCCAGGCCTTTTGACAATGTTGATGAACAAGGTATGTTATTTCGCGCAGAGCTCAAGCCTATTGATCGCGTGTCGGTTGATAAGACTTCTCGTGAAATGGATTATGAAAAAGATGATTATGAAGAACACGAGAAAGAAGTCGATCATGTTGTCGAGAAATTAGGTCTTCTTGAAGAACCTGAATATGCAAGCGAAATCATCTCAGACGATAATACTTTATTTGAAGGTTTTACCTTAGAAGGTATCAGACAGCAACTAATCAGGAATTATGAGATTCCTGAAGAGCTTATCGAGGTGCAAGGTGACCGGATCTTGACAGCACCTCACATTCTTAAGGAAATCTGGCCTCAGATCAAGCGCAAGAGAAAATTCTTTGCATGGAAATCCCTTTTCACAGCAAGTCTTGTTACTGAATATCCAACAAGCGATCACTTTCCTCTCGAACGGGAAGGATTATGATCCTCTTCTTACTTTTCAAAACAAATAATTTATAAATCACCTTGCCTTATAGGTTCATGTAGCGCTGGTGACTATGTATGGTTGAACAACAATTCCCTGATGATTATTACGAACTTGACACGAAAGGATTTCTGGAGCATTACACTCAACTAGGAAGGGATATTCGGGATTCGTACGAACTGGCTAACAATCTGGATTTGTCCGAAGACTCGTTTTCACCGGAAAATATTGTCATTCTCGGTATGGGTGGTTCGGCTCTCAGCGGCGAAATGCTCAAAGCATACCTTTCCAGACTCGGACTACGTCTCCCGGTTATCGTATCGCGTTCTTACGATCTACCTGAAGAAGCATCTTCACGGTCGCTTATCATCGCTGTCAGTTATTCAGGAAATACTGAAGAGACTGTTGGTGCATATCGTCAAGCACTGAGGATCTGTTCTCATGTCATCGCCCTTTCAAGCGGAGGTAAACTTGAAGAGGTGACTAGCGTAAACAGGAAACCGTATCTTAAAGTTCCTAAAGGGTTTGAACCGAGAACTGCAGCGCTCACGTACTTATTTTTCCCTCTTCTTTCCATTCTTGAACAATTCAATATTATTCCATCGCAACAGCATCAGATCGACCAGCTTGTCAAAGGGCTTTCCAAACCTGATTTCAAGAATATTGCCATCTCTCTGAGTGAAAAGCTCAACGGTAAGACACCTCTTATCTACGCCTCTGATGAATACTATCTTGTCGCCTACAGGATGAAAACGCAATTGAATGAATCCTCAAAGGTTCCTGCATTCTGTAATATGTTCAGCGAACTCAATCACAATGAGATGCTGTCTTTTGTCAATGCAGACAGGCCATATCATATAATCACATTCAACTTTGACGATGACCATCGTCGAATCAAGAAACGGATGTCTCTCACTCGCGAGCTCCTCGCCAAATATGATGTTGAGACTACTGAATTGAAGATGAGTGGGGATCATTATCTGACCAAGCTGTTCTCGTCTCTGATCATAGGGGATATGACTGCATACTATCTTGCTCTCCGTTATGGTATCGATCCTTCTCCTGTCGATCTCATCGAGACATTTAAGCAAAGGCTCGGTCCGTTTATATGATGGTGTATTAGAGCTTCTTCTTTTTGTCCGTTCCGTTTTCCCATCCAGAAAGATTTATAAAAGGAGTATCATTTCTCGCACTGTCCTTCAACGGGGCTGTGGTGTAGCTTGGTCTATCACTTGGCGTTTGGGACGCTACGACCCCAGTTCAAATCTGGGCAGCCCCATGTTGGATCTCAATGATTGATCATCATTTTTTCATTCAGGTGGAATACTTATGGCACAAACAGCAAATTCAAAATCAACTAAGCGTTTCGGAAGTAGATATGGTAAGACTGTTAAGGATAAGTTCGGATCCATTGAATCGATGCAACGGCATAAATACAAGTGTCCTTATTGTTCGCGCGAACAAGTCAAGCGGGCAGGAACTGGTATTTGGCAATGTAAGAAATGTGATGCTAAGTTCGCGAGCAAGGCATTTACCGTTCGCGAGGTTCCCAGCATCCAGACATCCGTTTCGGAATTGTAAGTTTTCGTTGCACTGATTTGCTCCTTACGCTGACAGGATACTCAATGTGTCTTTGATAGTCTCGCGTGGGAATCGCGATTGGTATCCTTGCTGAATCGATCTTCGCTTTCATTGAATGTCCGGTTCAGTTTTTTTTCGTTTTCAGTATAAGAATGATGCGTGTCTGCATCACCCAAGGTGGATTGTCATGACAGAATATCGGTGTTTTTCGTGTAACAAGACGGTTTCAGACCAATATATCAAAAAAAAGGTTAGATGCATCTATTGCGGTTCGAAAATCATTTTCAAAGCACGAACCCAACCATCTAATGTCAAGGCACGATGAAATGTGATGGGCGGATTACAGTTACTGTATCTGATGATCAGCAAGCTGATAACCTCATGCAGTTATTCCTGACCGAAGATTTCGAATTCGCTAACGGGAGGTCGGCATATCATGTGGATAAGAACGGTCATTCCATTGATTTCATCGTCAAAGCAACTGATTCCACTGCGTTGAGAACGGCATTGAATGCCATTACGAAAGTACTTACTGTCTATGAGAAGATGGATCTTCATTGATCTTTTTCACAAGTGATATGTCTTTCCGTGTAAACAGGTGATTTTCATGTCCCAGCAAGAGATTGAACGATTACAGCATATTGAGTCGAGCCTTTCCCAGACAATTTCTCAGAAACAAGGTTATCAGCAGTATTTGCACGATATTGAAACTGCATTGGGGGAGCTTGGTGATACGCGAGAAGCATATCAGATCGTGGGCACGATCATGGTGAAAAAATCGTCTGATAATATCCGTAACGATCTTGAAGAGCGAAAGACTATCTATTCAAAACGCCTTGATGCATTGAAGCGACAAGAGAATATGTTGCGTGAAGAGGCTCGGAAATTACAGGATTCGACTCTTGACTCTTTGAACCGGAACGGTTGAGAGTTCGACGATAAAAAGACCAGAATAGTATAAAGGTGGTATGTATGAACGATGACATTAAAGAAGTGATTGAATATATGGGCGAGTTGGAAAGCGATCCTAACGTTCCGAAGAATATCAAGCAAAAATTTTCCGAAATCATCTCTTTGCTTAAGAATTCGACTGACGATAATCTTTCATTGACAATCAATAAGCTCCTATCCGATCTTGACGATATCTCTGCAGATGCTAATCTCGATCAATTCACAAGACAGCAAATATGGAGTATTTCGAGCATGCTTGAAGGTATTGATGCTTGAAAGCATTTTTTTGCATTTTCCTTCTGTTTTTGCTCTGTTTTTCGGCGCTTGCCAGATGATTTCGATGTGCGCCTGGACAGTACTTATGCGTCTTGATTTTTCTCAGAACTCCTTGTAAGGATATCTTTTTTCAGTACAGATACGTTCTTTTCTGGTTAGGTTTTGTTTTCATAAGATTTAAATAAATCCTCATACTTTCTCATACTATTGAGTGGGTGAGACGAGGGGTATTGATGAAAGAACGAATTACGGTAACCATTGAACGGGATTTGCTTGACGAGCTTGACGGTCAGATCGACGGTGTCGTGATCAAGAATCGAAGTCATGCTATAGAGCTCAACCTATCAAAAGTTCTTAAGAGAGAACACTTAAAACAAGCTGTTATTCTTGCTGGAGGTTCGTACGTTGTAGAACAAAATGGTAAGGATGTCCCTTCATTCATGCTTGACATCAACGGTCGGTCCATCGTCGAGCATAACATTCTCATGCTCAAGCGACAGGGAATTAAGGATTTCATACTTGCAGTTGGTTATCGGAAGGAATTGATTAAGAAGCGATTGGGTGATGGGAGTAAGCTTGGTGTCGCCATCAAATATCTTGAAGAGGATCAACCTCTTGGCACTGCTGGAGTGCTCCGGAAGATAGCATCTCATATTAACAGCACGTTTCTTGTGTGTAACGGGGACGAACTTAAAGATATTGATATTAAGAACATGTTTGATTATCATAAGAAACAAGGCACTTCTGCCACGATAGCGATCACGACAGCGGAAAGCACTAAAGAATATGGTGAGGTTGTCTTGAACGGCAATCGGATATATAGTTTCGTCGAGAAACCAAAAGATGGTGCTTCAACCAATCTTATCAATGCTGGGCTTTACATCTTTGATCCTGAAGTCATTTCTCATGCTCCTGAAGGTTTTGGCAGGCTTGAAAGTGATGTTTTTCCGAAATTGGCCTCGCAAGAGAATCTCGCAGGTTACATGTTCTATGGAAAATGGCTGGATGTTCGCGATAAGAAATCTTTGAAAGAAGCGGAGATGACTTGGTAAACGGTTCAATCTTGTTCTGTCACAATCGTTGCTCTTAGATCGTCCCTTGTAGTCTCCTTCACTTTGACATAGACTGTTTCTCCCAGAATATCATTTTCGCTTGAAACGAGGATCTGCGTGTAATTATCGGTTTTCCCTATATATTTTCCGTTCCTCTCATCGAATTTGATGATGTGGGCTTTCACGGTGTTTCCTATGATGTGTTCGAGTGTTTTATATGAATTGAATAATTCTGTTATGAGGCTGCTTCGTCTCTTGACTATTTTTGTGGGGTGCTGTTTCAGTTTTGAAGCTGGAGTTCCTTTTCGTGGATAGAATTTTGAAATGTTTAGTATTGGTATTTTCATCCTGTTAAGAAGATTGATTGTTTGTTTGAAATCCTCTTCCGTTTCTGTCGGATATCCTGCGATGATATCTGTCGAGATGGTAATATCAGGAATGTGTGTTCTAAGTGTTTGTATCACCATTTCAAAATCCTGTACTGAATATTCTCTATTCATGTTGGCAAGAACTTTATCGCTTCCTGACTGTAATGGTATATGGAGGAATTTGTAGAATATTTCTTTTTTGAGCAGTTCACACAGTTCATCGAGATATTTGACTGCATATTGTGGGTTGATCATACCTATACGGACTTTGAAGTCTCCATTGATAGTGGCTATCTCTTCAAGCAATTGCGGAAGCGTTGAACCTATGTCCAGACCATAAGCGCCGTTATCCTCTGATACAAGCCATGCCTCTCGCATCCTTTCTCGCTTGGCCTGTCTGACTTGCGCTATGATGCTTTGCAGGGGATGGCTTTTTAGATGTCCTCTTGCGCTTTTTGTCTTGCAATACGAACATGAACCCAGACATCCTTGCAGGATCGGGATGATTGCTATATGATCGTTCTTTTTCATCATAGGAATAAATGATCTGTCAAACAGATGTTGTTCTCGTTTCAAGCGATGCGTGACAATCCCTTTCAAGGTTTGTTTGACGACCTCACCAATGGTGTGGAGTTGGTCCACTCCGATCGCGCTGTAGTCTTCCAACCACGGATCTCCTGCTTGTGATTGTGCAATGCAACCTGCGACGATGACAGGAATATCGATCTGTTTGAGGGTTGAGAAGAATTTGCTCTCGCTGGGATTCTTGACTGTACACGTGTTTATTATGGTAATATCGCACTCATTCATGCGTCTGATCTCTGTTCGTTTATCTTGTCTCGATCGGATATCGGCATCCAGCCCTTTGATGTCATGTCCTTCTCGTTTGAGAAAATGGGCAATCGTCTCGCTATCGGCGATATTATGTGAGCATCCGTATGTCTTGATATATATTACTGCCATGTTTGAGTATCGTGATGCTTTCTATTATAAAAATACTCTCGTTGTGCGCCTTTTTTCGAAATATTTATAAATTTGCATAAGTAGATTTTATTCATCAACACTCGTTTAGTGTGTTGTATGTGAGGTTGTAACCAATGATGAAAAAAGCGAATAATTATGTGTTGTTGACTGGTATCGTTGCCGTGTTCGCTGTGGTGGCTATGGTGATTGTTTCAATGGGTGGCATGTCCAACGATTCCAACGTGGCAGGTGAAGCGCGTTTTACTTCTCCAACTGAAGTTGAGAACACAGAACTCTCTGATGATGGGATGATCGAGTGTGGTAGTTGTGTTGATAGGAATAAAGAGAGTCACACGTGCAAACAATTATCTTTACAGTCAAGCGATAAAGCAAATTCTTGTGAATGTCCTGTAGAAGATGCGATAGAATTCCATGGTAATTGTAAGCCGAAGGATGCTGAAGATTGCGATGGTATTTGCCTCTATGAATATGATGGGGAAATGATGGAAAAACCATGTTATGAGAAATTTGGGTGTGAGTGTGCTTCTTCAATTACCGATGTGAACAATAATAAATTCGAACTTGTCGGGCTGGAAGGTGATTGTATGGGTCCTGATCAAAATAGGCTGTGTGGCAGATGTATTTACGAGGAGAATTCTCTGAATCAACCTTGCTTCGTATCCGAAGATTGCGAATGTCCTGTCAAGGATGGTATGGCTCCGCAAAATATAACTGGCGATTGCAAACCTCCTAGAGAAGAAAATGAATCGTGTGGTATGTGTATTTATGATGAAGGTGTTGAAATACCTTGCTATGAGAATGAGGATTGTGTATGTAATGAATATTACACTGAAAACGTAGGGGATGGAGCTGACTCTATAAAATTACACTTGGTAGAAATTACTGGTGACTGTCAGAAGTGAACTCAGTCCTTTTTTTCTTTTTAGTATGGTTGTGTCGTTATCGGTTGGTTCATCTTCGTTCTTTTCGTATTGTCTTGCTCGGTCACTTCCGAATCTTCACTATCTTCTCACAAAACAAGTTTTTTAAAGGGATATTGATTAATCACTACCCTTATGCTTGTAGGGAAAATATTTGGTAAAGTGACGACGAAAGAATTCCGGTTCATCGTCGAAGGTGATGTGACAAAGTTCGATTACGTTCAGGTCTATCATGATGTGTATGAATACGTTCTTTGCCAGGTTGTCGAGCTTGAGAAGCAGGAGTCTATGACAACTGCCTATTGTCATATCATCGGCTTCAAGGATGCTGATGATGGTCGTATCAAGAAATTACGTATCCCTTTCGAGCCGGGTCGTGAAGTATTCCTTGCACAAGAAGATTTTATAAGGGATATCATCAAGCTAGAAGATGACGCTCGCGGAGCGTATCTTGGAAAACTTGACGGTAAGGATATTCCGATGTATCCCGATCTCAACAGATTACTCACCAAGCATCTGGCCATCCTTGCGAAATCAGGTTCGGGAAAAAGTTACACTGTGGGGGTTCTTCTTGAAGAGATTTTGGATAAAAATGTCCCTCTTCTTGTCATCGATCCTCATGGCGAGTATTCTTCTATGAAATGGGAGAATAGTAATGAAAAGGAAGTTGAGCAGATGGCATATTTCGGCATACGACCTCAGGGTTTTTCCGTCAATGAATACGGGGACCCGACACTCGTTCCTTCGGCTCGGCCCATTAAGCTTTCTAACAATCTCTCCTCGCAAGAGCTCATAGATATTCTTCCAGCTAAGCTCTCAAGCACACAGTTAGGGCTTCTTCACAGCGCGACACAATATCTTGACGCGTGTGATTTCGATAGCGTCCTATCCAACTTGGCTCAGGAGGAATCGACTGCCAAATGGAATGTCATAAGCCTTATCGATCAGCTTAAGAAGATGGATCTGTTTTCGCAAGCTCCAACTCCCTTTCACGAACTCATTTCTTCAGGGACATGTTCAATACTCAATCTTAAGGGGGTTGATCCTGATATCCAAGATATCATCGTCTATAAGCTGACCAAGGATCTTTTCGATGCTCGTAAGAAAAATACTGTCCCTCCCTTCTTCCTTATTGTTGAGGAGGCTCACAATTATTGTCCTGAGCGGAGTTTCGGAGAGAAAAAATCTTCTTCAATTCTTCGTACCATTGCAAGTGAAGGCAGGAAATTCGGTCTTGGTATGGGTGTTATTAGTCAACGCCCTGCACGTGTCGATAAATCAGTGTTGAGCCAGTGCAACACTCAACTCATTATGAAAGTGACCAACCCTAATGATGTCAAAGCGATCTCGAACAGTGTTGAAGGGCTTACAAGCAGCGCTGAAAAGGAGATGCAGGAAATCAACGTGGGAACGACCATCGTCACTGGTGTCACTGACGTCCCCCTTTTTGTCAAGGTCAGACCTCGAAAAAGCCTTCATGGCGGTCATGCTATTGATATTCTCGGCGAAAATGAAGTTGTTGCAAATCAAGGGGATGAGACGATCTTCGATCATATGAGGAGATTCGAGGATGAAGAGATACTCCCTGTTATCAAACCGACGACCACTCCAAAAGATCTGGTTTTGATGAGCGACCGACCTGTTAAAGAGGTACGCGCAATTCTTCATCCGACCTTGCTTCTCACATGTCGGGAGAATGGTGCAGGGTTTCGCATTCTCTTCGACCGAAGCACAGGACTTCTCATCACTGATAAGGAAACTGCTCAGGGGAAATCACTTCCTGATCTTGGTAAGCTATCTCCTCAAGAGCTTGCCATCCTCCGGAAAATATTCTTGAATGGCGGTTCTTTATCGTCCAAAGATATTGATGGAACGACATCCACCTTGCTTAAAGGGCTTGAGAATGAGTGTTTGGTGGAACTCAATGGGTCAGAATATGTGCTCAATAATCAAATGCTTTTCGAGAATCTCTCGACTGTACGGATTAATGAGACTATCGAATATGAGAGCATATCTTATCATGAGAAAAAAGAACCTGTTTTTGCCATCGAGACGTGTCTCTCACAGATACGGTCGTATACGATTGTTGAAGATTATGCGGAATGTTATCTTCTCACTTACGAGGTGAACTATTCAGATGAGCAGGATGACATCGAAAGATGAGTGGGAAGCTCACATACATTGTCTTCGTAGCGAAATTACTCTGGACAGTAATCGTGATGTTGTAACCACGGGCAAAGAATTATGGTCTCTTATCGAGAGAACAATCATTACCCTGGCGAAAAAAGGGCTTGAAACAGGTTCTCTCGGGTTGTTGTTTTCAGGCGGTATCGATTCGACCATCATAGCATTCGTCCTTAAGAAGCATTCAATACCTTTTAAAGCAGTCAGCATAGGATTTCATGATAATCCTGCTCAGAAATACCCTGATGATCTCGCTTCTGCCGATAAGATCGCTGATTCGTTAGAGTTTGATTTCACCCCTGTAGTGTATGATTTCAGACAAATAGAGTCTTTATTCGAAGAAACTGCTCGTGCTTTGGGAAAATCCCTTATCAATACGGTCAACATCGGAGTGGGGAGTGTGGAGCTTGCTGGTCTGAAGTCGCTCAAAGAACTCGATCCTTTCATAACTCATGTTTTCGGAGGGCTTGGTAGTGAGGAGATATTTGCTGGTTATAAGCGACATGCTGATGCAACCGATGTTCATGATGAGTGCTGGAATGGGTTGAAACTTATGTACGAACGTGATCTCCTGCGTGAGCTGGCCCTTTCATCTTATGTCGGTGTTGATCTGCTTGTTCCTTTTCTTGATGAGGATGTCATCCGTTATGCCATGACCATTCCTGACTCTCTCAAGATAAGCTCTGAGTCAAGCAAGATCATATTGCGCGAAGCGGCTTTTGCACACGGCGGTCTTAATATGACTTTTTCACGACGACCTAAAAAGGCAGCCCAATATGGTTCTCGAACACATCATGCTCTCAAAAAACTATCTTCCAAGAAGGGATTCGGGAGCATCAACGAGTACATCTCTTCTTTCCTTTATTGATCCCCTGCTTTTTCTCATTTTAAGATGTTTTCCTGTCGTGTATCTGGGTATGTCTGCATATACAAAACTATTATAAATGAATATTGTATCATATATTGATATTCGTGTGATATCATGGTCAATACCGCAGTAACGTCTCCTCCTTTGCTTCAATCAAGCGAATTGTTGAGTTCGCTGACCATAGCTTTCATCCTCTTTGTGCTCGGTCTAATCCTCGGGAGGATTTTGGGTAAAGTCGTGGAGAAGCTGTTCAGGGAATTGAAGGTAGGTGAATCGGTGCAGAAACGAACCGGTATGAAAACCTCGTTCGATCGGATGGCCAGTTCTTTCGTCTCTTTTGGTATCTATATAGTCTTTTTCATCCTCGCGCTTAATAAGATTGGTGTCACCACCGTGTTTCTCAATATTGTCGCTATTATCATCCTTATCGTGCTTGCGCTGTCTATAATCTTGAGCATCAAGGATAGTGTTCCTAATATCATCGCATACAGGAAGATAGCTCATGGTACGGATATGAATATCGGCGATACATTGACAATACAGCATACCACTGGTAAGATTATTGATATAACTGTCTTCGAGATAAAAATCGAGACGGATTCGGGTGATATCTTGCATATTCCAAATAGCTTGTTGATAAACGAATCATATACTGTTCGTCGATCAAAACGGAGTTCCTGACAGTAGGTATTCTTTTTGAACAATTCTTTCTTGAAGAAACTTTTATAAATACGAACGTTTATGACTGATGTATGTTTCCGAAATTCCTTTTTTCGAATTCAATATTGCTTATCGTGATGACTCTTCTTTCGTTATCGATGGTTACAGGTCTCGATCAAACCATGCCTTGCGATCAGCAATCTGATTTCGAGACGCTCGTTTGTGGAGCGACTCCAAACAGTTACCAAGGGTATGGTGCTGTTGATATTTGCTCGAAATGTTATCCCTGCGGAGTTTCTGACGGTGTCTGTCCTGAAGATTTCTATTCGAATGGCATGCAGACTGACTGTCATAACTGTCCTGATCCTGATTGTACGGGTAATGTTACTGTGAACGTGAAAACCGATGGAGGCTCGACGGTCAGTGCTGATGTGTATGCCTTATATAGTGATGGTCAGGAGAATGTGGGAACGACAACGGATGGTTCTCTTGAAAATGCTGTTGTCAGAAGTGGTAATATAGAATTCAGGGCAGATTATAGTGATTACGATTCTGAGATTGTCAGTACGTACGTTCCGCGAGGAGGGCATAATGAAACGAACATCATGATTTCCAAAGGATCCTGTAATAAGGATTGCACTGGCTCTTTTAATAATGTGTGCAAGGCCTCCTGCGATGGTGTTGCCGGTTGCACATACAATTCTTCTAAATACTTCACCCGTTCGAAAATCAAAGCATCCTGTGAAGGAAAACAGATTGGAGAAAAGGTGAAAGTCGGTTCTAACGAGACTCACATCCAGTATGCGGTCTGCTGTGACGGCTCTGAAGTGATCTCTGAAAAAAGGAATGAGCTTGATCTGAGCAGGAATCTTGATACTGGAAATTCTCGAATACGGCACATGGCACACCATGTCATTCCTGTTGAATATGATGGTGAAATCGTAGAACTCGTTATCACGTCATTCCAGAAAGATTGAACTCGCATCTATTTTTTGTATCTTTTTTTCTTTGCTTTTTTCAATTCTGATGGTGAGATGTTTTGCTTTTGGCATTCAGATTGTTCTTCATCAGTTCTTTTACCATGTAGCTGGTCGTTCAATGACTTCTTCCATTGCAACTTGTTGATGGGCGTATAGGGGATTTTTCGCATCGTCGACATCTTACTCGCATATATTACCTTCCAAGCTTCTTATTGAATTTATCTAGTGATAATTGACCGGTATAACTCAAATCCTCTTCGTTCATTTCTTGCTTTTCCTTTGATGTTGCAGTCGTTTGTTTTTCCAAAGTCGTCTTGTTCCTGATATGATCGTCGTTCTCAAGAACATCCATGACTTTCATGGCTTCGTTGATAACTTCTTGTGGTAATCCTGCTATTTGTGCTACATGGATTCCGAAACTCTTATCGGTGCTTCCTGGAAGTATCTTTCTCAAGAACAGCAATCCTTGTTCGTTCTCTTCGACCGTACTATGGTAATTCTTCACCGAATCGAATTTATCTGCAAGCGTATTGAGTTGATGATAATGGGTGGCAAATAATGATTTCGCTTTTATTCTCCTGATGATGTGGCTTGCCACTGCCCATGCAATCGAGAAACCGTCATATGTTGATGTTCCCCGACCTATCTCGTCAAGGATGATAAGTGATTGTTCTGTTGCGTTAGCGAGTATGTTCGCGGTCTCTGTCATTTCCACCATGAATGTCGATTCTCCCTGCGAGAGATTATCTTGGGCTCCGATTCGCGTGAAAATCCTGTCTGTGATGGGGATGCGGGCTTGCGCTGCGGGCACAAAACTGCCTGTATGGGCGAGAAGCGTGATTAACGCCACTTGCCTGAGATATGTGCTTTTTCCTGCCATATTCGGTCCTGTGATGATATGGAGCGTGTCCTTAACATCGAATACTGTGTTGTTCGCAACGAATGAAGTGGTTTGCTCGACAACCGGATGACGTCCTTTCTGGATGAGAAGTGATTTATCTGGTGACATTTCCGGTTGCGAATACGAATGAGAATCTGCCACTTTCGCCATGCTTTCTATAGCATCGATCATGGCGATACTCTCTCCTATACGTTTAAGTTCATCTTGACCTTTGACAACCTCTTGAATCAGTCTCATATATATGTTGTATTCGAGAGTGTTAGCGCGCTCTCTTGCTCCGAGCAGTTGTGATTCCTTTTCTTTGAGTTCGTCGGTGATGAACCGTTCGCTATTGACTTGCGTTTGTTTTCTGATATATTGTTCTGGCACGAGATGGAGATTCGCTTTGGTCACTTCTATGAAATAACCGAATACTTTGTTGTATTTGACTTTTAGTGATTTGATGCCTGTATGTTCTCTCTCTCGCTGTTCGAAATAGCGAAGCCATGTCTTTGAATCGGTTGTCATATCGCGAAGTTCATCGAGCTCGGCATTCACTCCTTTTGCGATAATACCTCCTTCCCTGACACTCGTTGCAGGATCTTCGTTGAGTGTTTTGAAGATGGTCGTTGCAAGATCATCTGCATTCGTGATGTTGACTGACTCTGAGAGCAATCGTGAATTGGTTTGACTGAGCAATTCCCGTAACTTGGAGAATGTGTTGATTGTCCGTGCCATACCGACTGTTTCTTTCGGGTTGAGTGTGCCAAACGCTGCTCTGGAGACCATCCTCTGGATATCGCTACAGCTTCGAAGCGTATTGCGCACGTCACCGAGCAAGATCTTGTTATTGACAAAAATCCGGATAGCTTCCTGTCTTTTTGTGATGGTTTCCGTATCGAGGGATGGTTGGAGGAGCAATTGCTTGAGCTTACGAGATCCCATTCCTGTCATCGTTTTATTCATCGTGGAGAACAAAGTCCCTTTGGTGGTTCCGTCTCTTTGGTTTATCACGATCTCCAGATTTTGTTGCGTTGTATGATCGAGCACCATCGTCTGTGATAGCGAATATACTGTCGGGAAATCTAGATGGATTGAATCTTGTAATAAGTTCTTCTTAAGATATGTGATAAGTGGCCCGAGGGCGTTGATGGCAAGCTCGTTATGCTTGGCCAATTTCTGTATGTGGTCTGTATCGAACTGTTCTGAAGCGATATGGAGTGCTGTATCGTATTCGAAGAATTCTTCATCAAGTCGTGTGATGGTTATGTTAAGCGTTTTGCATTTGGATATGATTGTTTGTGATGCGAACATCCTTGTGACGATGAGTTCTGAAGGCCTGAATTTTTCAAGTTCTCCCAAAATGAGTTTCGTATCCTCGCTTTGCGTCATCTTCAGCTCTGAAGTGGAGACGTCGCAAACCGCCATGCCGAAACGATTCCCTTCTATAGTGATGCTTGCAAGATAGTTATTCTGGGCTGGTGTCAGGATGTTATCCTCTATGACTGTTCCAGGGGTTATGATTCGGGTCACTCCTCTCTTGACAATCTTTTTCGCTTGTTTCGGATCCTCGAGTTGTTCGACGACAACGATTTTTTGTCCTGTATCCACCAATCGTTTAATGTATGTATCTGCTGCGTGAAACGGTATTCCTGCTAGTGGTGCCTTGCTTTTTCCCTGTCGTCGTGAAGTGAGGGTTATATGGAGTATTTCTGATGCCTTGATGGCATCATCGTAGAATGTCTCATAGAAATCACCCATGCGAAAGAATACAATAGCCTCTTTATGCTTGTTCTTGATATCGACATACTGCTTCATCGCTGGTGTCAAGTCTGATTCTTCAATCTTTTCAAACGACCCCATGGTATTGTGAATGATTATAAGGCATTTTTATACTTTTTGTTGCCAACCACTGTATGGGTTGGTGACGTGGCGTTAATCGAATGATGAAAAAATTAAAGACAGTAAAAAACCCAGAAAAATTTAATAGTCTTGGACTTTTTTATCTTTTGAAGGATTGTATATGAACTTGTCGAGTTGATCCTTTGCTTCTTCCCTTCGTTTCTGATGATCTTTCAAAAATTCATTAATTTTCTCGATAAGAATGCTTTTGAGCTCTCCGCTTAACATCTCGCCGGATTCATATTTGCGCTTTATATCTTCGAGTCTCTCATCGTCGAATTCGAAATAACGAAGCCATTGGAAAGCCATATCCTTATCCGTATCCCCTCCGTGCTTTCTATGTTCTTCAACAGTATCCTTTCCTCCTGAAAAGGCGTATTTGTTGATCTTTTTCTTGACTTCTTTCGCAGAATCGGTTGTCAGGATTGCCTTATCTGCTTCGCTACTGCTCATCTTGCTATCGAACCCTTCAAGTGGTGGCATCATCTTGGCATGCAGGATTGCTGGCTTGTGATGACCGAGCTTTTCAAGGACATCTCTTGAAATTCTGAAATGAGGATCCTGATCGATGCCTAGTGGGATGAGACACGGTCTTTTTTCTCCTTTCAATATGTTTGGCAGAAATACTGGTACTGTCTGCATTGCAGTGTAGAATATGCTTCCTATATTGTTGGAATCTGTGAATCCGAATGCGCTCTTTATGGTTGAGAAGGTGATTTTCTTAGCTACCTTGATTGCTTCAGGATATAGTAAGCCTGCGTGCTTGGTGTTGATGATGAAATGTGTCTTTTCAGGATTGAAACCGAGTGCTATTATATCTAGCATGTTCTCGTATGTCCATTTTTGTATTTCCTCGTAGCTCTTGTCCTTGAATAAATATTTTTCATCGTCGGTGAATTGGAACCATAGTTCTACATCAAAGACATCCTGAAGCCATTTGGTAAATCTCCATGTTCCGACATGCCCAAGATGTATAGGTCCTGACGGTCCGACTCCAGTGTATAAGAAAAATGTATTTCCCTTTTCATATTCGTCAAGACACCATTTAAGATCGCGATGGGTGAAAAAAATCCCTCGTTTCAAATAAGGATGGGGTTCTTTTGCTATCTTTTCGATTCGGGTGAGATCGTCTGGTGTCAGTGGATTGATGCCGAATTCCTCTATAAGGCGATTGTAATTAACATGCCCTGACACTTCATACGGATTAACTGTATATTTCATCATGGGTATGATTGCTGTTCCTCTCCTTTTATGTTTTTCTTTTTTTCCAATAAATTAATTTTGCAATGTGCTGGTGTGACGTTTGCTCTCGCTTGTGTGCACACCTCCATCAAGTATTTAAATGATGTGCGTGTTACGCCCACAAGTGCAACATATTTGCACAACACTTAAATAAAGTAAAAGAATATGCTAAGAAGGTGAAATAATGGCAGTTACACATATAACTCCTGACAATTTTGAAAGCGAAGTCAAACAATCAGACCTTCCTGTGCTTGTCGACTTCTGGGCTCCCTGGTGTGGTCCTTGTAAGATGATGGGTCCTGTCTTTGAAGAGCTCAGCGGTGACTATGAAGGTAAATTGAAATTCACGAAGCTAAACACTGAAGATCATCCTCAACTAGCCAGTCAGTTTGGTATTCAGGGAATCCCTACTTTACTTGTAATGAAAGGTGGCGAGGAGATTGATCGGATTGTCGGATTCGCTCCAAAGGATATGCTCAAGCAAAAGATTGATCAGGCACTTCAGAAGGTATGATTTGATAATTTTTTATGCTTCCTTATATTTTTTCTTTTTTTTCAGATTCCTCTTATTGGGATGTGTGGATGGTGAATAAACATGGAACAACAGCAATCAGGACAAGATCATTATGATGTGGCGATCATAGGTAGTGGCCCTGCCGGATTCACGGCTGCCATTTATGCATCACGAGCTAACCTTTCAGTAGCTTTGTTTGAAGGATTACAGCCTGGTGGTCAGTTGACGACAACCACTGTCGTCGAGAATTTTCCTGGATTCCCTGAAGGGATTCAAGGTACTCAGTTGATGAATGACATGCGAGAGCAGGCAAAGCGTTTTGGCACACAGGATTTCTTCGAGGAAGTCACTGACGTCACGCTTGATGCAAGACCATTCACCTTGAAAACATCTGGTCGGACCATTACTGCAAAAACTGTTATCATAGCCACTGGAGCCCGCGCCAAATATCTCGCTCCTGAAAGTGAAGAGCGTAAGATGGGAAAAGGCGTCTCTGCATGCGCGACTTGCGACGGTTTCTTTATCAAGGTTCAGCAAGTCGCCGTTGTTGGTGGTGGTGTTTCTACGGTGGAAGAAGCAAATTTTCTTACCAATTTCGCCTCTAAAGTCACTATCCTTAAACGGCGTGCTGATTTGAAGGCCTC
>CAZRUJ010000004.1:0-32607 GCA_964603345.1 uncultured Methanosarcinales archaeon
GTATGTTGATAATCTGGCTGTCGATTGGCTGTAAGTTGGAGTCAAGAACATGGATTGTCATATTACCTTCCGTTTCCAGAGGTATATCAGCACCGATCGTTACTGAATTCCAGATGCTTTCCTTTGTGACATTGATCAATTCTGATTTGTATTTTCCTGAGAATGTGCCGTCCATCCCTTCCAGATATAGTTTTTCGATCTCGTTTGTTGTCAATGATCTGTTATATAATTGTACTTCATCAATGCCTCCCTGAAAATCCCCTATCTGAATCTGGTTTGTGTTAGTGTTGAGATTTCCTGATGACGTGCTCGTCTCTTTTATTTCTCCATCGATATAGAGTTTCAGATGAGGGCTATTGAATACGGCGGCGACCTGATGCCAGTTATTATCTTGGATCCTGTCATCCCATGTTGATAGGCTTATGTCATCATAATCGGGATTCCATACTTTGAGATACGGTCTTGCATTCTCGTCAAGTCCGAATTCATACGAGTTCTGTTTATATACTACTTTTCCGAATCCATCTGCTGATCTGACCCATGCCATCAGGGCAAATTCATCACCTGTAAGGGCAATATCACTTGTATCGTTATCATCGGTCATTATAGTGTAATCTGTTGCATTGAATTCAAACCCTCCTGTTGAAAAAACACCTTCGCCTGATGTGGTCTCGTCATTATATGTCTGTCCATCTCTTCCGTTGCCTGAATAATCTACGACTGTATCATTGCTTCCTGTTATCGCCTGATCCATGCGGTAATATATCCTTAAATCATCACTTTCGGTTCCATTTTGGTATCCTAATCCTATCGCATCAGTGAAATTCTCGCTGCTTGCAGTGGTTCCATTAAACACTCCTTTATCGAAGTCATCGAAGCTTGTTATCTCGTACGTGCCTGGTTGCACTATCGGATCCAGTCCTGCACTTACGTTCCCGCAGAATCCTGCGATACATGTGATTGTAGTATTGTATGTTTCTAAACTTCCTTTCTTATGAGTGCTTTGATATGTTGGCTTGGAAAAATAGACGTCCAGCTTTCCTCCTTGGTTAACCATTACCTCGTCAGTCAGGCTCAATGGCTCGTAGGGATTTCCAGTATCTTCGCAGTTGATAGAATAATTGAAATTCGAGCTGGTGGGGTTTGTGATCGTATGATTGTAGAGTGCTTTCGAGGTATCGTAAGTCATCTCTGTCGAACTGAAGCCTGGAAGATCGATGCTGATATTGCAGGTCGCTTCGGCTCGGTCGATGCTCTCTCCTGACGTTGAATTCGTGTAGTTTGCATAGAATGTTATCGTATCATCGATAAAGATATCTGTACTGTCTTCTACGTTCTCTTTCTCCTCCCATATTCTTAGTTGGGCGTTTGTATCTGATGTATAACTGGAAAATCCTTTCACAATGAATGTCAACGTTCCATTGTCCTTTTCATAGTGTTCACCCGTGCATACATCTTTTGGGCATGGATTACCATTTCTTCTGATGATTGGCCGCTTTTCATACGTTAGATTATCAAATGTTATGGTGGCGCTCCTGTTCAGTCTGGATTCACTTTCCGTATCGATTGTCACATTATTGTGCTTTATCGTGACGAGCTTGTCGAGATCAGGACTTCCTGTCAGATTCATATCTTCATTGAATGTAATCGATGCGATCCTTCCTTTCCTGAACGTGATGTTATTCAGTTTTTCCGCATTCGGATGTTCTTTTCCTTTTTTCAGTCCTTCAATATCGAAATTAGTTGCATGCAACCGTTCCATCCTGCTCGCTTTCGTCTCTATATGTACATTCTTATCATCTTGCCTCTCGCACGAGATACTCCATTCTGTCCTTTCTGATTCACTTGAGTCATACGTGAATGTCTGGATGCTCTCTGGTCTTGCTTGTCTGGTCTCGATTATCCTATCGTCGACGATGAGTGAGCAATTGGTGATGGTTGGATCATTGACGGTATAATTGATAGTGATTCTTCCATCGAGGTCTAGGCAATTTTTGCAAGAGGGACTGAGTATGACTATATCTTCTTCAGCGGGCTTGCTCATCAAGATTGAGGATTTTCGTTCTGGTTGCGATTCTGATTGTCTTACGTGGAGACTTGCTTTGTCGATGAGGAAATATCCTCCTCTAGGGCTATCGCTTTTGAATTCAAACGGATATCTGACTGTGATTGTCGAATTTCTTGTTATATATTCTGATATTTTCTCTTCTATTCCGAATGAATATGTTTCGGTTTTGTTTTCTCCGCTGACGTTGAGCGATGTATTCTGTTGTTCTACGAAATTTCCCTTGAGTGGATGATACATTGATATAGGTCTTTTAGCATAGTCTCCTTGAGCTGCTTCATCCTTGCATGTGAACGTTTCGGTTGGCGTGATATGGCAATATCGTATCTTGAAGATATACTCTTTGACGTCATTTCCTATTTCTCTTAATTGTGAGATATTATATGTCAGATCGACATAAGCCTTCATTGTGCTGTTTGCAGGGTGGATGCCAACATAGACATATTTCTCATCGAGCTCTTTAGCAGAAGATATTGTTGTCTCTGAGTATATATTGTCTTTAGGGAGTGTTTGTATATTACTTGGGGTTATGGATTTGAAAAATTCGTTTCGTGTGATTTTTTCATTAGAAATTGTCATATTGGATGTTGGATTTGTTATGTGATCTGTTTTTTTCAATCCTATTAGCTCGATTGTATTCGTGGGGTTGAAGTTTGATAGCTGGAGCGTGATGTAGTTCTCTTTTTCGGAGGGTTGTATCTTGACTCCTTCCGTTTTTGTTGTGATGGTATTGGCTTCAGGCATTTCCTGGCTGATGTTCGCATTCACCGAATCGGTATCGTGAGATGGTTCGACGGTCAAATTGAAATTCCATCTATTGTCGCTTTCTGAAAAGGATATGTTCTTTTTCATCGGGGGGAGATAATAATGTATGGCAAGCTCCTTTGATATATTCGGTTCCATAAATATCCTGAACACGGGACCTGTAGCGATCTTCTTATCATTATCGAGAATAAGCATGGTTGACGTTAGGTTCTTGAATGATCGTTTTAAATCCCTATCATGTTGTGATATGTTGACCTGTACGAGGCGGGATGTCTGTTGTTCGTTTTTTAGCTTGAACATCTGATGCCAGGATTCGTTAGTGTCTGTTGTCATTGATTTCGGCTCGATTGGTCTAAATGAGATGCTGTAATTACCTTCTTCTCGTGTCAATTCATCGATGGGGATATATGTTGTCCTATTCGATTGAAAATCCCTGCTTTTATTCGAGCTAGATATTGTTGTAGAATCTCCTGCCTTGTTATGAGCTGATGTATTTATTTTTTGTACTTCTCGAATTGTTGGCTGTTGGGTCTCGTTAGTGCTCGTATTTATGGTGGTATTTGCAATTGATTGATTGTCCGTATCTGCGAGTGCTGCGCTTGCTGTTAGTATGATTATAAGAATGAGGATGATCATTGACAGGGCATGAAAAGGGATTCTTCCACCCATAACATGCTCTCTTCTCGTTCTGGACTCAGTTATTGCAAACACCCCTTTTTTGAAACCGAAAGCTTCTGACGTGAAAGTGACCTTTTTCGAGTTTCAATAACCCTTCTTTACTCGTGATCCTTTCTTTTTATAAAGCTTTCTTTCGGAAGTTGCATGCTAGTCGATATTGATTTGCTTATTTTGGCGAGTTAACGATATGCTTAGCCGATTGATAGCGAGTTTTTTGATGGCTTCGATATTTCTTGAACCTTCCAAAGAATACTTAAATGAGACTGTCTTTCACAATGGCATATGAGGTGGTTTTTATTATGAAAACAACAAATCATGTGTTGATTGTGGTTCTTATTGGTCTGACTCTTGCACTCGTTGCGTGCACTGCGGATTTTCCTACACGAGATGAGTCTTTGACAAATGATTCTGATGATCAAGGTTTACCGCACCAGCAACCTGATGAGAGTTTGATGGTCGAGAAGGAATCATCCTGTCATGAGAACAACGGAACGTGGCTTTCTGAATATAATGAGTGTGTCGGCATTTCAGAAACCGCTTGTCAAGATATGGGTGGTCAGTTCAACAGTTGTGCTTCAGCTTGCCGTCACGATCCCGATGCGGAAATTTGTACGATGCAATGCGTTTTGGTCTGCCAGTTCAACCAACCTGATCCTGTCCCTGATAACGATACAAATCTTTCCAGTATTGAGGCAGTAGAATGCACTGAGAAAGATATTGAAGCTCAAGTGTGCACTAGAGAATATGATCCTGTCTGCGGAGATGACGGTAACACCTATTCAAACCCTTGTGTTGCCTGTAGTTCAGGAGAAATAACCTCGTGGACCCGCGGGGAATGCTGAAGTGAGATGTAGTATTGAGACCTATTTATTTCTTTTCACTTTTTTTCTTTTGTATTTAATATGATCTATCCTTTTCTCTTTATTTTGATTTTTACTGATTCCTTTCTCTTATGATACGATATAATGATTGCACTTGATATTTTTAGTATCTTCTCATTGAACCAACGCCCACGCTTTTAGTATGTGTTCCGGAGGCGACTGGAATTTTCATCGTCCATGCACGCCTTTCAAGGAGTTTTGTCTTTGACCATAATCTAAATATATTTAAATCACTTTGTTGAAAAGAGGATAAATATCCTCGAGGTACATTATTGTCGAGGTTCAAGGTGATTTCATGGATATTAGGGAAATATTGGATCATAACAAAAAAATAGTGAGCGACTATCTCGCAAGGATCATAACTGAGAAACGAAAAGAATGGGCATTGACAAACAGATGGGGTTCTGATTCTCTTGATCGTCTGCTTGAATTCATGTTGGCTGGGAAAATGGTGAGAGGAAGCATTGTTCTGTGGATTGCGGATGAATTCTCTTCCAAAAATACTGGGAGTCTGCCTGGGGCTGCTGCTATGGAATTGCTCCAAGCCGCCCTTCTTATCCACGACGATATTATGGATGATGATGATACCCGGCGTGGTCTTCCAAGCATCCATAAGCAATATGAGCTTTTTGGTTCGGAACATCTCTATCGCGATCAACAGCAGTTCGGAACGAGCATGGCGATTTGCCTTGGTGATCTTGCTTTTTTCCTCGCTTTTGAGGAGTTATCGAAACTTCAGGATGCTGATGTGATCTCCTTATTCTCCAAGTCAATTTCCATTGTCGGTCTCGGTCAGATGCAGGATGTCAGCTGGGGTTTTCAATCTGAGATTCCTGATGCCGGCGATATCCTTTCCATGTATAATCATAAGACTTCCATGTACACGTTCACGCTTCCCTTCCTCCTCGGCGCATCGATCGCTCACGTCGATAAGTCTCTTTCAAGACAATTTCAGAAGCTGGGAAGTATTCTTGGCCAATTATACCAATTGCGTGATGATCAGCTCGGCTTGTATTCCACTCATGGCACAATGGGAAAGAGTATCGGTATTGATTTTGTCACGGGCAAAAAGACTCCTTACTATTCTCTTCTTCTCAAACGGGCAGATGATAAGGACTTGAAATTTATTGATTCGCTTTTATCAAAACGCTCGCTTGATTCTCACGATTTATCTGATATTCACAGTCTGCTCGAGAAATATGGAGTCTCGCCAGCCATTGAAGATATGATAGATGAATTGGAAATGCAGGCAAAACATTATATCTCTGGGATGAAGCTCTCTTGCTCGCTTGAAAATCAATTATACTCCTTGCTGGAACTTTGCATGAAAAGATCGGTGTGAAACCCTGATTTACACTTGTTCTTTGTCTTCCACTGCGACCTGCTCATGTGTTATCGTCTCGTTCTCGCTTGCTTCATATCATATCTTGTCATCAACTCGATGTTTATGAGGTGTATTGTTGATGTTCATAGAGTGATGTTGTCTGTGTGTTTATTATATATGTGTTATACTATCAAAATCATTAAAAATATGTTCCTACCATTCGACCATAGATGGTGGTGATATATTATAGCGAAATCTGATCTTATCGATTCGATAACTCGGATTGGTCTTGAGACTCTCGTGGATAAAGGTCTTGCGGATATGAACTCATATGTGTGGTGGGATGAATTTCATTCTGATCCTCGAAAATACGTGTCAAACAAGAAATTCTTCAATCTTCTTAAGATTCTCGATCACGGCTTGGCTGTTACGCAAACAACATATATTCCTATGACTGTACTTGAAGTCCCTTTTGAAAAAAAGACTGTTCAGCTACTTACCACTATCCGACCTGTGACTGCCAATGAGATTGACCAATTCTACGATGAAAAACTCCAGCGATTCAAGGAAAAAAATCCTAATCTCTCCTCTGATGAAGCTCTGGATATCCATCCTTTCTACGATTTGAACACATCGTCTCTTTCCAAAAAACAAGCTGATGAATTGTATCTCGATCGTATCAAATCGCTCCATTATGAAAATAAACTTTCCCTGCCTCGGATGTTTCGTCCTCACATCAGAGGTCATTATATTGGTAAATTGAATTTTTCAAAACAATCAAGCACTCTCTTGTATACCCCTCTAGAGCTCCGGGAAACAAGAGTTATCGGAGCTACATCGAAAAAGAGGAAGATGATAAAAAGACAGGCGACTGCATTGCGTAAAGCACTGGATCAGAAAAGGTATGATTTCGTGGATCTATTCGATTATGATGTGACTGTGTTTGATCGGCTGAAAAAAACATTCCCTCGTCTTTATTCAAAAGAGATAATTGGTTCCCGAAATTCATATGGCTGGGAAAGCAATAATGATCCTGGATTTAGTATGAGATTACAAAAGAAAAAACCTGAAAGTTTCTATCATCTTGATTTTTCTACTCGCGACGTCAAGCAAGTGCCTTATTTTGATTTCAAATATTATCACAATATTGGAGAGGTAATCTTCTCTTACGTCCCTTTAAGAGCTGACTTGTATGATGAGGAGCCCCAGACATATCCGTTGTTTCTCACTAATGCATTTAGCGCTGATAACAATCAACCCTTACTTCTCGGATTTTATTCAGGCCTGAATTCAAGGCAAAAAAAGACCGGGCGTAAAGATCCTGACAGGATATCAATTGTCAACATTATAAATGAAGAGTTTGCAAGGGATATGGCTCAGTCAGTCGAGGATCAGCTTGGTTTCAACGTCAAACCGCTTATCAGATCATATTCTGGCAACAATAATAACTCTAATATCATCCTTGATTGAAGTGTTTTGCCATGTCATCAACCATAATAGACTTACAAGTCATATATGGATGGTATTTTGCTCTCATCTTTGACTTCGTTTATCAGTAGAGCTTTTTTCAGGCTTACCGGTCCGCAATTCATGCATATGAAAAAGATTCCGTATTTGCTTTCTCTGATATCCAGATATTCTCCACAAGAACACTTGAAATCATTGAGGATGGACTTTATATGATCCTTGCACACAGGCACGTTCTGTTCATTCTTTGTAATTGCTACCTTATTACAGAAAAGACAGGTTGAATTACTGTGTTCTCCGTAAACTTTCTTGTATTTCATAATTCGACAGAGGTGATCCCTCTCTTTTATATGGACATCTATTTTGAAGCATCTATACTTTATGCAAAATAATTAAATACTGCTTGTGACTGTCATTTTTGATGTATGGAATTTGAACTTGCAGATATGCTTGTGAAAGTAATACTTGCTATCATTATGGTGGGGGTTGGTTCGACAATAACGCTTGCCGCCTTCAAGAACGTATTTCTCATTCCTCGGCAACTCATCACAGGATTATTGCTTCAACTGATAGCACTTCCCCTTATCGCTATCGTTATTGCACAATTATCTGGATTACCAGCTCCGATAAAAGCAGGAATCGTTATCCTCGCAGCTTGTCCTGGTGGCGCAACATCAAATTTTATCTCTTTTATCTCGAATGCTAAGACCTCGCTTTCCATAGCATTAACTAGTGTCAACAGCATCCTCGTCCTATTTTTCCTCCCTCTAATAACTCACTTTGCGATCTCATTTTATCTTGGTGCTGGCTCTCGCATATCGATGCCCGTGGGTGATACTATATTTACTATATTCTTTGTCGTACTCCTTCCAGCCCTGATCGGTATGCTCATTAGGGAATCGCATCCAAAGATAGCTGACCATATCGAAAAGCCAATAAAATATGTGAGCGTCATCCTCATCATCATCTTTTTTTCCATAAAATTCTTCGCGGAGAGTTCAATCGGGGGATCCGGAATAACGCCTGATATCGTACTTCAGATTATGCCGTATTTGCTACTGATGCATTTGTTATCTTTGGCCGTGGGATTTTTTGCAGGAGTGCTCTCAGGATTCGAGGGAAAAGCGTCAATAACCCTTGGTATTGAAGTGGGGTTGCAGAATACTACACTCGCTCTTCTTATCACTAGTGGGATACTCGATAATGATATGCTCACATATCCCGCACTAGTCTATGCTTTGTTCTCGTTTTGGACGACATTGTTATTTGCTTTTGGACTGAAAATATTATTATCTCAGACAGATAAGCCTTTTGGAAAAATTAAGGATAGGTTTATAAAACCCTAAAATGAGAATTCAATTCTACTTTTGATAGAATTTTTCTGTTCTTATGATGTATTAGAATATGTTGTGTTTTTTATAACTATTGCGTTATTATTGCAAACATTTTTAAAGAACTTTGTTGAAGATTCCGTCCATGGTCCTTGAACACCTCTTCCCTGACAGTTGGCTTGAGAAGAAGATGAGCTTATCATTCTTTCTCGGATTAGGCTTTACTGTCATCGGTGTTCTTCTTGCAAGGCTCTTATTTGGTGCTAATTCGGGGATTGTGTCTGTAATTTTCATCTCTATTCTTCTCATACCATCGCTTCGTAAGTTGTTTTTGATGGAAGAGAAGCAAGAGGAGCGTGAAAAATCTTTTACTTGGAAGCACTTTTTCAAGGATAATAAGCATCTTATTCTTGCTTACGTAGGTATTTTTCTCGGTGTATATGTCGCTTACTTTGCGATTGCTTATATGTCGATGGCATTCGAATGGAACATCACCTCCATTTTCGGAGAACAATTGTTCCTTGATCCTGCAATCAGCGGTAGGGCTATATTTGATTCTGCCATGTTCTGGAGTATCCTGACCAATAATTGGTGGGTTCTCATGGCTTGTTTCTTTTTATCCTTGCTCTCGGGTGATGGGGCTACTTTTTTCATCGTCTGGAACGCTTCGGCATGGGCTGCGATCTTTGCCGTGAGGGCGTTTGGTGCTGGTCAGATTCTTGGTACGAGTTCTCTTGAAGTTGCTTTGGTCATGCAACTTATTGTGTTGCCTCACGTTCTTCTTGAAGGTGGGGCATATTTGCTTGCTGCTATTTCAGGATCGATAATAAGTGATGATGCTGTATCGAAAGCTGACGATCTCCGTCATTTCATCATTCTGCTGATAGGTTCTATAGGTGGATTTATCCTTCTCAACAAGTTATTTACTATCATCACTGGATCAATCTCTGCTTTGGTCACGCTAAGGATGTTGACAGTCTTCGGTCTGGTCTATCTGCTTGGCTTTGCCTTTCCTGATAAGCGTCACAAGGAAGTATTCATTTATAATTATTGGTTGTTTGTGTTTGCCATTCTTGTGTTCATCGTGGGTGCTCTGGTCGAGACCTTTGTTCTTTCCACTTCTAATACTCTTAGCGTCTATTATTCTGCCGCCCAACTGTTTAGTATTGACTAATTCTGTTACGGATTCCTATTTTTGTACACTATAAACGAAACAATCGAAATTACGTTTGTTCTATACATAGAATAAATACCTTTCAACGAGATGTTTTTGGAGGGATTTATGCGTTATAATAACCTGAAACCTTTCCCACAGGTCATTCCGGACAGAGTCTTCATTTCGTAATCTTTATAAATCAATAATGTTCGAGTATTGTCAGAACACGATTTAAAATGTGATCGTGTGAGGTGATTTTAAAAATGGCAGATAAAGAAAATATTAATTTTGGCCTTTTAGGTCTTGTAGGGATTGTTGCGATTGTCGGTATCGTAGGGCTTATTATGACCTTTTCTCCGGTGACAAACAGTATGTCTCCTGATAATGATGGTAATTTAGCTGGTGATGCTAAGGTATCTGTTAGATATGCGGGAGAAAATCATGCTACTGATGAAGCTGGTAATAATTATAATTGTGTATATCGTTGTGCTAATGGAGATGAAGGTACTGCAAAAGTAACGAATGAAGGTGCTGGATACTACGCAAACTGTGAAAATGCAGGTAAACAATCTTGTGGTTCTTCTCAAGTTGTTTCAGTTTCTACCTCTGGCAATTCTCCTTATTTTGTTGAATCAGACATTGCTTCTAATAATTTTCAAACTGTTCGCAGCAGATAATTTTTCTTCTTTTTTTCTTTTTTTTGTGTGTATGAAAAATAAAAAAATTTTGTTATCGTAGTTTTGTTATCTGTAGTATTATTTTTTGTAGAATTCTATTGTGTTTGGATTAATTCGATACACTTTTTTTGGTTTATCGTTAATGAACGAATATTTGTACAATTCTGACTCATCTACTTTGCTTGCTTCAAATGATGATTTATAATTTTTTATGCTATCAAGCAATCCTTGCCGTGATTCAGGAACTGTCAGTTGATATTCTACTGGCTCGACTTGGTTTTCTCCAAAGAATTTATTTTCATATTCTTTATTTACATAAAATGCATGTACTGAATCTTCTTTATCGGGATTTATTGTTAGAATATTTCTTAATCCAATATCTTCAAATGTTGATGGACTATTAGTGGTGAGTTGTTTCATTGTCCCACAAGAACTTGTCAATCCAATTACTCCTGCTACCAACCCAGCATATAGCGTTTTTGTCAATACATTATTTGCCATTGTATGATGAATATATGTGAACAAGTATATAAATATTTCTATTATTAATCACTATTAAGTGGTTATTTTTTTGTTTCTCAATTATTTTATTGGCGATGGCTGTTGCTAGTGGTGTTGTTTTGATATGAATTCTCTTTGATCTTGTATTAAGTATGTTGTTGTGTTTTTTTGCAGTTGTGTCTTCATTCAGTAATCTTTATAAATCAATAATGTTTTGAGTATCGCCAGAACACGATTGGTATATGGTTGTGTGATGTGATTTTAAAAATGGCAGATAAAGAAAATACTAGTTTTGGCCTTTTAAGTCTTGTAGGGATTGTTGCGATTGTCGGTATCGTAGGGCTTATTATGACCTTTTCTCCGGTGACAAATAACATGTCTTCTACCGATGATAGTAATCTTGCAGGTGATGCGAAATCTACTTCTGGTTCCTTCGCTTCCTCTTCAAAATCCGCTTATTATTGCCGTTGTACTGGTTGCAACGGACCTGATATAGCTGGTGGATCGTCATATCCTTGCGATATAACTGCTGAAATGATTAATTGTGATTCTTGTTCTTCTTCAGGAAGTATTTTCGCTCAAGTTTCATCTTCAAAAAACCTTGGTGCCTCAAGTCCTGATACGCAAAGAGATTTCACAAGTTCAAGATAACTTTTTTCCTTTTCGTTCTTTTTTTTCAGGCTCTGATGCAAATGGAACGTTTTAGTATACTGCGAAGTTTTGATCATCAGCTTCGCAATGATTAAAACCATCAAAATGCAAGATTATGACTTCAAATCAAATGTTTTTGTTATTTGTATTTTTTAAGCCTCCTTTAACACAGTATACGAATCTATTGCTTTTGCAATACACCCTTTTTTTAGTAAAGTTTAAATATTTCTTTTTTTAATATTCACTGCAACACACATTTTATGTGTGAGGTGATTTAAAAAATGTCAAATAATAATAATAATAATAATATGGTTGGTTATGGTCTTTTGGGTCTTGTAGGGATTGTTGCAGTTGTTGGTATTATAAGTCTTATTTTGAGCTTTAGTGCGACTCCCAAGACAAATGCGGAAAGTGAGATTTTTTATGATGGTCATTCTCAAAATACTGCTGGTTTAGCTACAGGGAATTCTTTACATCAACAAAATTATCTTTCATATGCTTACGGTGATTTTTTTGGTCCTGGATCTAGTGCTTCAGAATCCTTCGATCCTAATGATTACTATTATGCGGTTTGCAGCCTTGAACTTGAGAATGTTGAACATCAGTACTTTGATGTTGCTGGAAAATATGGGTCGTATGAGGATGCAAAAGTGTATGTTGACAGTGTTTTACTGACTCTACCTGAAGAGGGTTCCTTATGTGATGGTGGCAACTCGTACTGTGAAGAAGCTCGTCAGACATGTGAACGTATGGGTTTTGAGTTTGAAAGAATAAAAACATTCAGTGATGCTTATAAAGGAATGACTTTTTTCCATAATAATCCTACACCCATTCCTCATCATATGTATGAAGGAGTAGGACTTGTCGAGATTTATGACGAGCGTTTTATCGCTGGTGAAGATATGTATTTTGCACGTTGTAAAGCGGAACTCACACCAGAATGTGCAGAAATATCCTCTTTTGAATCTCCAGCTTCTGGTACATGCGCTCCTGCTGTGAAAATGTTGCCTCCTTTGAAAATCCCCTCTGACATGCTTGTTGAGGAAACAGGAAAAACTTTTCAGCTACTAAACGAACAATGCCATGATCATTTTGGCATGGTGTTTTATAAACTTGAAAAAGTGTATGGGGATAAATCCTCTCATCCTTTAATTGATCTTAGTAGCTTACTGTAGGTTTTTACTTTTTTTTATTTTTTTTATTTTTCTAAGAATTAAAAAATAAAAATAATTTATTTTTCAGAAAATTAGTTTATGTATAACTCGATTGTTTTTGGATTAATTTTATACACTCTTTTTGGCTTGTCTCGAATTAATAATTGCTTGTATAATGTTGACTCTTCTATTTTGCTTGCTTGAAATGATGCTTTGTATTTGTTTATACTATCGATTAATCATTGTCTTGATTCGTGTACTGTCAAATGATATTCTGTTGGTTTAACTTTATTTTCCTCATATATTTTATTTTCATAATACTCTCTCAAAAACAGATAACCAGTCTACAGATGTTTTTTGGAGAAATCTTATTGTGAAGAAAAGAGAACTTAAACACAATTGAATTAACATGTATTTCATCTTATATATTAAGGAACATAAATACTAAACTTTATATAATTGTGCTTCAATAAATCGCATCTGGTGAAGCCTCGAATTACAATACTAAAAGGAGACATCGCAACAATTCCTGTTGATGCCATAGTCAATCCTGCTAATAATACGCTTTTGGGTGGGTCGGGTCTTGATAATGCTATTCATCGAAAAGCAGGACCAAAACTTATTGAGGAATGCAAGCGATTGCGAAATTCGACACTCTCTTACGGATTACCTGTTGGGGAGGCTATCATGACCTCTGCTTATGAGCTGCCTGCTAAATATATTATCCATGTTGCAGGACCTATGCTTAGCAAAGATCCCCTCTATCTTCTCAAACGATGCTACCGTGAAGCATTACGATTGGCAGAGCAAGAACACCTCAAAAGCATATCTTTTCCTGCTGTTTCGACAGGGGCGTATTATGTGTCTGTCAAGCGTTCGGCCATGGAGATAAAGCAAGCGATCGATACGATGTCTTTTCACTATATTGAGGAGATCAAGCTCGTTCTCTATTCCGATTTCGAGAAGAGAATTTTTGAACGAGTGTTCGATGAGAATTTAACTTGAACTTGTCGTTAGCTTTTTTTGATAAATTGTGAGAATGACGTCTCTGATGAAAATACTTACTTTTATAAATCGCTGTTATACTCCTTACTAGTGCAGTTTGCCGGGTGTTTCTGTGAAAGGATTAGGATTCAAAGTGGATGAAGAAGAATTCCTGAAAAAATATGCGGAAGTAAAAGAGGAAATCCGTAAAGAGGATGCGGGTGAGAAAAAACCTCCTCGTTTCACCACGCAAAGGATGCTTTTTGCCGGCCTCGCTCTTGTCTTTCTTTCAATCTTTCTCATTTACGCGTTTGTAGGGCCTGTCCAGCATCAGATTATAGGACAGCTAAACTCGGATACTCTCGAGGGTGACGTCCTTTCATTGAAAGGTGTGACTGTGGTCTTTGAGAACGAGACTGATAGGTTTCTCTCTACACTTTATAAAACTGAACAGCTTGACAGGTTGGTGGAGACAAGTGCTTGCCTGAAAGGAACAGTTACGGACAATACGACCATCTATCGGGTTAGGGACATTTTCTATCCTGAAATTATTGAGCAAAGCCAACACCACGTTCGTTTCAAAAGCTGTCCTCGTGATACTATCATCATGCTCCATACGCATCCGAGAACGAGATGCATGGCTTCAGAGACCGATCTGGATACGCTTTCGACCAAGCAAGATGTGATTGACGAGGATATTCTGATGCTCATTATGTGTGAGGATAATATGTATTCGCTCTATAGGTGACAGACTCAAGCTCTTTTAAGCGAAAATTTAATAAATACTGCTTTCTCGATAAATGCTATAACTAAATCATGTGATATTGATGTCTGATTCCTCCTCAACATATTCTGGTAAAGCGACAAGTTATTCTGCCATAAAAAAAGAGTTGGAAAAAGAGAAAAAGTACGTTGACACAAACCAACACATCGCAGATAAAGCATATTTGGGTTTTGTCAAGGATTATCTTACTAATGATGATGGCTTGGTTGATTACACTCGTCTCAATTCGCTTGCTAAAGAGAAACACGATGAGATCGCTGACTATTTCGAGAACAAGCTGATAGAAGAATATCAGAAGGTTGATGAGAACTTCAACGTCCATAATATGAAGGATAAATCCGGAAAAGAAGCTTTGCTCAAGCACTATTTTGGAATCTCTGGTTCTGAAATAAGGAATAACTTTCCTGTGAATCCTGAAATGTTCACAAAAAACAATTATTTCAGATTGACCGAAAATCACAAGATAAGATCTGCACAGAATCGTTATCAACAGTCTATTGATTATCATGTAGGTCTCAAACCTACTGATGATCTCGTTCAGGATATCAAGAATAACATTCTGGAACCGAACCTTCCTGAAAGTCACACGATCGATGATAAGCTCCTTAGTGATAAGCAATATCTTCTGAATACTATTTTGTCTCATCACGAGGGGGAATTATCGGCTGATCGATTGAGGAACATGCCCTACGTTAATCCTGTAGCTTCTTTCTCTGAAGATAAAAAAGGCGAATCAAAGGAAAAAGAAAAGTAGGGACTACTATATAGGTCCGGATGTTATATACGAAAAGAAATAAAAAGCATAGTGTCTTGGTGAAAATGTATGGGATATGATATTGAAAATAGGCTCCAATTGTATGCTGACACGCTGGATCATGAGTTTTATTCTGTTGTTATAGATGGGATTAATGAACATCTCATAGATGATGATTTTCAAGTTGATTTTTCAAATTTATCTTCAACAGATGCAAGGGAGAATTTTATTAATCATCTCACTGATAAGTTCAGCCAACGTGCTAGTGAAGTATTTGAAAAGCTATCCTCTGAGGATATAAAAGATTATTTGAAGCTATTTCATCAGCGTCTTGTTTCACAACTAGCAACAAATGTCCATTCACATATAATTGAGAAAAAACATAATGTTAACACTCAGAACCTTTCTCAGCTCGCTTCTGATTTGATCGAAAATTCCAGAAAAGAAATGATTGAACAGTGCTTTCGGAAAAAGGATTAGGTCCTTTTAATAATCCTTGTCTTCCTATTCTTCCTTTTTCGTTATTGTTTTCTTGCTTGTTCTCTTTGTTGTTGAAGCCTTTTTTTTATCGGTTCTCTGACCTTGTGAGATAGGTCTTTCCTTTTCAGGTATGATAAACGTCGCGATGATGTATGCGATGACTGCCGTGCCAGCACTCAATAATCCAAGAAAGATCCAAAGGAGTCGGACAAACACCACATCCACATTGAAATACTCTGCCATACCGCTTGATACGCCCGCTAATAATTTGTGTTTCGAATCCTTATACAATCTTTTTCCTTTCTTCTGATTTGTGATCGTTATCTTTTCAAGCGTTCTTGTTTTGGCCAGTATTAGATATATGATTGCTCCGATTACATTGAACACGATGATAAGCAGAACCCATAATATTTTATCACCGTCAGATAGTTCTGATTTGAGACAATCGACAAGCGCCCATATCCACAATCCTATGCCTATGACAAATGCTATGAGAAACGTGAATGTGAAGCTTAAAAGCGTCCATGGAAAAATCAGATGTTCAACAACCATGCTTCAGGCGATTATTGTGTTATTTTTAAGTATTTCTTTTAGAGGAGTTTATTCAAAAAAGAATCTGATTGTGCAAACATCGCTATTTTTTGTCGACAGAACCTTTTAATGCTCTTGTTTTTGTATGAGACAAAGATCCTTTTGATGTAATTACCCAATCCGATCGTAATTGGATGGGTTATAGTGTATAATTATGAGGATATAAACAAATATATTGTCGGTGTTGAATTTGAACTGTATTCTCGACAATACAATGATTTAAGAAAAAAACATCTCTCAAAATATTGATTAATGGTGAATTGCATATGAGCTCTGGACAGGTTAGAAACTATGTTTTTGTTGGACTACTGGTCATATTCGTTCCATTGGCACTTTATTCGCTTGCAAAAGGAAACTATTTGTTGTTTGCGCTAATCGCTGCTGGGACATGGCTAGTGAGCAAAACGCTCGATAAGCATCTTGCCAGAAAATGATATATCCAGAACATCTCTTATCTAAAACGAATCAAGCGTTTTTTGAGGGGTTTGCGGTTTGCTATCGGTTTCTTTTGCAATGACAAGCATATCTCTCTCGAACGCGTCCCGTAGTTTCGGATTATAGAGCATGGCAGCAGGGTGATAGAGCGGGATGAGTGTTGAAAAGATGCCGTCGAGCTTGACCGTATGCTTTTGCCCGTGAAGTGTCGTAATCCCCTTGACCGATTTTATTCCTTTGACAGTCCAGCCACCCAAAGCGAACTTCGTCGAATAATTACCCAATGTGGCGATGACTTTCGGCTTGATGATGTGGAGTTGTTTGAGAAGGTACGGTGCGTGCGATTCTATTTCTGATGTTGACGGATCGCGGTTTTTCGGAGGACGATATTTGAGGATGTTAGCGATATAAACATCGTCGATAGTCAAGCCGATGTTTCGAAGATACTTATCAAGTTCCTTGCCGGCGCGACCGACAAAAGGGATGCCTTGCTTATCCTCTTCTGCTCCTGGAGCTTCACCGATAAAGACAAGCTCCGCATCGGGGTTGCCTTTACCAAAAACCATATTCGTTGCCGTATCCTTGAGAGGACAATCAAGCTCGTTCTCAATCTCTTGTTTCAGCTTCTCAAGCTGTTGTTGTTTTGACATCTGTAAGGATTGCAGAAATACAGATATTTAAAGATTATCACGAACTATCACAGGATGGTTGAATGGCATGCTGGGCCCAACCGCAGCCAACTCGCTTTTGGCGTCGCGGAGCGTATTTCGCAAACGAGTTTGCTTTAATACACTTATTGAGAATGAATAGATGGTGGGCCCACCCGGACTCGAACCGGATGTCCTCATTCTCATTCGGGACCCGTTTCTCGTCCGAACGGTATATGTTGATGAATGTTTTTTTAAGAATTAAGTGGTGGGCCCACCCGGACTCGAACCGGGGATCAACGCCTCACTTATCCGTCACGCTCGGTGATGCGACCGAAACGGTTGTAAGGGCGCTGTCATTTGCGGCGCAATGTGGCAAAAGCAAAAATCAGCTTGATTACACTGCGTAGCCACTAGACCATGGGCCCATGATGTGAATTATGAAGAAAAAACTCTTATTTATAAGCGTTTCTCTTCAGAGTTGCTCATACTCTTCCTCTTCAGCGCTTTGGTCTTTTCCCTTTGATCGCTTCTTTTTTTTATAGATCGTTTTTCCCGAGCTGTTTTTTGCGGATGAAAACGATCCTTCTTTTGCATGAAATGTATATCCTTTGACAAGCAACATACTCATGATAAAAAGCAACAGGTAGAGAAGTAAAGCTGTCCAAAGATAGGCGCCGACAGCTATGAGCGCGAATAATCCCAAAAGCGGTATGAGCATCGAATGGATGCTGATGACAAGAGAATCCCTAAACGAGATTTTCTTCTTCGATCTGACGATAAGATAACCTGCAAATGAGACGAGAAGATTAAGAAGTGATGTTAGCAGGAGGATGCACAGTGATATTGAGATGATGATGCCTGGAAAGAGGATGACTGCAATCGTATTGACAAGAAGACTTACTTTTTCACTATTCTCTTTCAAATCGATCTCATTGGATATCGTCGCGTTTTCAGATCCCCAAAAGATATAATTGCGATAGAATAAGCTTTTATTACCTATTACCAGAAACGAATCTCCTCGCGAAGTGGCATTTGAATCGACCTTGATGGAAGGATGAGATAATAAGCTGACCGGTTCGGTCGTGGTAAAATCAATGCTTGCTTGGGCGGTCGTGAATGAATCAAGATCTTCCTTGAGAGAATCTTTGACGGTTGTCACTTTCGGGATGAAAAGTAAAATCATGATAACAACGCCTAACAAGAATACTTTGAAAAAGAGGTTGAGGGAGTGTGAGAATAGTTTCTCGCTTATCTTATCGTACTTATTCGGATTGAGAGTCTCGATACTTTGTCGTATTATTTTTAACAATTGCGAAGCCATATTCATTTCTCTTCTTTAGGAGTTGGTTTTGCGATCAATTTAGGAAGTATTTTATCAAAATACAAGCATGCAGCAAGATTGCCTGTGACGTTGATGGTTGTACGTGACATATCAAGTATCCTGTCAACCCCTATTATCAAAGCGATACCTACAGCAGGGATTCCGGCAGTCTGCAGGATGGTGGAAAGCACGACCATACCTACGCCAGGGACCGAGGGAGTACCTATTGAAGCGCCAACGGTTACGGCGATGATAGTGATCAGGCTTCCTATGGAAAGAGATACTCCGAATGATTGAGCTAGGAATATCGTGGCAACAACCTGATACAATGCTGTACCGTCCATGTTAACAGTTGCTCCTATGGGGATGAGGAATTCACTGATTTGTTTTCTTACTTTGAGTTTCTCCTCACCCACTTTCATGGATAGAGGCATGACAGCGGCAGAACTGGAGGTGGAGAATGCGAGCAGTTGGACTTCCCTGATATTTTTCATAAATTCCTTAGGATTTGTGTCGGTGAACACCATAATAATAATATTATACATTATGATAAGAAGGAACAATCCTGTAAGTACTGTCAACATGTAAATACCAAGACCAGCCAACGCGCTGAAGCCAACATTTGAAGTCACTTGAGCCATAAGACCGAAAACAGCCAGAGGGACTATGTACATGATCCATTTTATAACTCTCATCGTGATTTCCTGGATTCCTTCAAGAAGCTCGAGAATGGTTGAGAATTGTTTTTTTGAAATGGAAAACATCGCAAGGCCTGTAACGATCGACATAATCACAACCCCAAGTAGATCGCCATTGACCATCGTCTTGAACGGATTACTTGGAATAATATTGACAATCCTTTCAGGAATAGTATCGTCTCCTGTGGAGTCAGTCATGCTGACTTGTGAATGTTTTTTTTCGGATGATAAGGAGTTGACGCTATCAGCGTCCATGTAAGAGCCCGGTTGGATGATGCTTGTGATGCCAAACCCTATGAGTATGGCGATTGTCGTGGTGATCAGAAAATAGAATGCTATTCGAGGACCTATTCTTTTCAGGAAGGTTGAACTTCCGCTTGAAACGATGCCTACGATGATCGAAGAGAAAACAAGCGGTATGATAATCATTTTAATAACAGCAAGAAATATATGGCCTGGTAACGCCACCCAATCCGTGATCGTCTTTGCAAGTTCGCCTGACACCAAGTTCATATCCGGACCGAGGAGAATACCTGCAACACTTCCGAGAACCAGGGCAATAAGGACTTTCAGCCACAATTTAGCATTATGCAGATGCGTGAGCTGATCGCTTAGTGAAATTAAGACTCTGTTCTTATGTATCTTTCCCGTGATTCGTTCCCGGATACTTTTCATATGCATGTCCGATAACACATTTCGTTTATAAATATTTTCTCTTTGAAGATAAATCTCTCATACAAATATTTATAAAGGAATATTGCTCAAACTCAGTCGAGAGGTAGAGTGAATGATTAAATATCCGAAAGATCAAAATTCATCTGTGATTGTAGGACGTAAGGCACAATCTTCCATCGAGTATATGTTCATCGTGGGTATTGCCTTAATGATCATCATTCCTGGAACTGCATTGTTCTTTCAATATTCTCAAGATTCACAGGATAATCTATTGCATTCGAAAGTATATAAGATTGGTTCGGAACTTGTTTCTACGGGAGAGATGATTTATTCAGTAGGTGAGAATTCTTGGCAGACAGTCGAAGTGAGCATGCCTGAAACTATCAAGAGGATGACTGTGTATTCTAATACTGGTGATGGTATCGGCGAACTTATTATCCGATACGGGCATACTAATCCTTCGGATGCTGTATTTTTCACAAGCAATACTCTTCTCAATTCAACAGGCAATAGCAGTGAGTGTGAAACAGGATGTCTGGTGCCTATTTCCAATGGCGTGAACAGAATACGTATTGAATCAGGAACAGAAGGTGAAATACGATATCGTATCCTCAAATGATGAAATCGAAAGGACAGGGGTCGTTGGAATTCGTCATCCTTGTCACGTTCATGCTAGTTGTCTTTTTGATATTTTTCACTATTATTCAGAACAAAATGGTTTTTGTTTCGAACCAACAGGATATCGAATCCCTGAAACAGATCAATTCAGTAGTCCTTTCAGAGATATTCATTGCAAGAAGTGTCGATTCTGATTACTACCATAATTTTTCGCTTCCGAGAAATCTCGGCACTGAATTTTCTATCGGATTATATGACTCCAAAGAGCTCGTCAGTTCATTCAGGGATAAGGAATATGTGAATTTCTTGCCTGTCAAGGTCACAGGGGACTTCAATAACTACCAAACCACGAAAAACAATATTTTGTACAAGTACGATGGTATTGTCATGCTTGACAATGGTACAATCGTATCTTCAGATTCAGCGTACGGATATTTTCTCAATGTCCCCGCAGAACAATGCTTCAAATATAACAAAAGCAAAACATTAGGATGTGATGAACTTAACGGTGATGTGAGAAATCGTTGTAGTAATCATACGAAATGGTGTTAAGAGTACATAATGACATTCATTTTTCACTTTCGTTCTCTAGTCCCTCCAATCGCTTTTTTTTTGAGAAAAAATGCTCTTGTCAAGACTACGTTCACTTTCGTTCTCTAGTCCCTCCAATCGCTTTTTTTTTTGAGAAAAAATGCTCTTGTCGGGACTTTCAAGAATGGATCAGCAGTGCGCTAGTCGCTTGTTTTTGAACCCGAGTCCCAGCCTTTCTTTTGACCGAAATGAGAGCAGTTCCCATTTCAAGACATCGAGAGGGCCGGATGATTGGCCGGACTACACCACAAGAGCATAGGTTGTCCGAAAAATTAATAATGGGCCCAAGGGGACGTTCATACAGTGGCTAGCATAGGATGTATGACTATCCAGATGATTTTGAACCCCTGACCTTCCGGTTACTGCCACACAGGAGACGAAAAATCTCCACTGGCGCTAAGAGCCGGATGCTATACCAGACTAAGCCATAGGCCCATTAAAAACATTTTCCAAGTATAGCCGATTCTTTTATAAAGATTTGCGTCCATTAAATGCACCATGAGAAAAAACAAAATAAGCGATAACTACTAAAAAGGGACAAAAAATCAAAACATTTATAAATACAGTATGTTTTTCAATACGGTAATAATTATTAATTGTGGTTAACGACAATATTTAGGTGATATGAAAAATGAAGAGGTACGGACAACGGTTGGTAATGCTAGCTATGATTATGTTTATTCTCATGGCAGGTTCTGCATTTGCGGGAACGGGATTTTACACTGAGGCATTCTATGAATATTATGGGAGTAGTATAAATGATGATGTGGTAACACGAGGTGATGATATCACATACTCCGCTTATGCTAAATCTACGCAAGGTGACTTCACGCTATTCATATATGTGTCTGACAATCCCTGCTTGCAAAAAGATATTGATGTTGATATAGATCAGAAAGCTTCGACCTTCGTACCCAGCCAGGCTTTTCACGAAGCCGGCGCCGATAAAGAAACATATTCCACAACGACGTTGACTCCTGGAAATTATAATGTTTGTTTCTATATGGAAGATGCTGATTCTCCGAGCACTACAGATGTCAGCACGCTCACGTTGGAAGTCCTCAACAAAGATCCTCAACTCATTAATTTCGCAAGCACGTATTATATGTTGGTTAATGATACTTCAAATACTGTTGTAATTGATAATCTGGATAATAATGTTGATGATAGCCCTGGAGAATCTCATTCGTTTTCGCTTCTGAGCAATTCCGATCCTTCGATTGCGACTTGTTCTGTACAGGCAGGCGATCTGCTATGCACGCCACAGACTGTTGGAACCACAACCATGCAGCTCGAGGTTGAAGACCAGTATGGTGCTACAGACACTGTACAATTCGACGTTAAGGTGAATCCTCAAACACAAACTAACAACCCGCCGTATTTCCAAGGTCTCACCACTCACTACACATATGATGCTAAAAACGGGCTGGGATCGATTTTTTCGGTGGATCTGGATAATTATGGTGTCGATCCTGATAATGATTCTCTTTCATACTCATTCGCCGAATCATCCGCGTTAATAGATTGTGCCCAATCAGGTTCTTCTCTCAGTTGTGATTATATTTCTTCCGGAAACATTGGAAATGCTACTGTTTCCGTGACTGTGGATGATGGTCAAGAGAACAGCTCAGAGATTATCCATATAGAGATCATCAACACCAGTACTGGTGGAGGAAGCAGTGGGGGAAATACGTCAACACAATTGCAAGCGATTATTTCAGCTCCTAATTCAGCTATCGTGGGAAGTGATGTCACGTTCCATGGTAACGATTCGATAGCTTCGTCTAATTCCTCCATTGTAGATTATGATTGGACAATCGATGGAAGTTCTTATTCAGGTTCGACTGTTGTTAGGCAATTCACGACTACAGGAACGTATGATGTCGAATTGACGGTGACAGATGATTCTGGTAATCAAGATACTGATACTACCACTATTGATATTCATAAACCGAATGTAGTTGGCCTTGAAGTAGAATACATCCGGATTGATGGTGAAAAGCACGATCCTTATGATCAGACAAATCAGGTTCTTAGCGTTAAGCGAGGACAGAAACTCCCTATCAAAGTCAAGGTCGTGGCTCATTCAGATATTGAAGATGTTCAGATATCCTCGAAAATCGCAGGATATCAATACAGTCAATATGAACAAGATAAAATATTCCATATGACTGATACTTTCGATCTTGATAAGAACCGGTGGGAGACAAGGGAGATGGAGCTTGAAGTTCCTCTGAAGGTCGCTACAGGTGATGTTAAATTAAGGATTTATGTCGAGGATAAGAACAGTAACGGCTATGTCAAGGAGTATAATCTTGATATCGATGGTGTTGATGAGCGTAATGCTGTCCAGATAACAGATGCTTACTTGAGCCCTTCAAATGAAGTCTTGCCTGGACGTGCAGTATCTGCTCTTGTCAAAGTACATAACCTCGGTGATAAACCGCTTGATGATGTCACTCTCCGGGTTGAAGTGCCAAGCTTGAATATTCAGGATACTGAAACACTCGATGAGCTTGATGTTGACGAAAAGGAAACTTTTGAACGGACAATCCTCAGATTCCCTAAAGATACGCAACCAGGGGATTATGTTGTCGTTTATACAGTCGAATTCGATGAGTATGAAAAGACTACTTTTTCAGATACGGTAACTATATTGGATGGTGGTGGTGTATTGACTGAAGGGAAATCTGTCATTGAAGTTCCTGGATCAAAACAGATCACCATTGGCTCTGATGGTGCTATTTATCCGATCAGCATAACTAATAATGGTAGGAGTAGCAAGACGTATCAGCTTTCAGCAACTCAAATCAACAGCTGGGGGTCTTATCGGTTTGATCCGAGTTCGCTTCTTGTCGTTGAGGCTGGGGAGTCGAGAACGGTTTATCTCCATGTCTCTGCCGATGATGGGCTTGAGCAGGGAGTTAAGGAGTTCCAGCTTGATGTTGACATGGATGATGAGTTAAAGCAAATTCCTTTGAGTGCCGCTTTGATAAATCCATCTGGTTCTTCAACCAATTCATCTAGCGATGTTAATGATCTACTCTTTATCATCTTGTCAGTGATTGTGCTCGGCACCATACTCGCTGCGATAGGTTATGGATTATATAAAGCATATTATACTCCCGAAGATGGTCTTGATGACGATGATGAAGAAGTTCGGCATTGATCATCTGTTTTTTTAATTTTTTTATTCTAACATATGACTTTGTTGATGAAATTCTTATATTCATTGTGTTTGTCATTTTTTCGTATTTGAGAGAGATATGTTTAAAGAATGATTTGTTCTCGAGCGTATCTGCCACGTCTTGTAATTTATTTCCTGCAATGTTATATTTATTCAACTGCAGATATTTTTAGTTCGTTTACATCAGGAAGATGTTCTGTGGATTATCAAGACATATTTTGTCCTCAGAAATAGTCTCAATATTGAAATTTGAGAGATTCAACCAGATGAGATTGTCAAAATTCTTTATTGAGCTGGTTGTATAAACATATTTTATTTATCATCTGATAAAATGATTTTTTTTAGAGAAGTAATTTTATGAGTTCTGCAATGACAAATCCTGTCAATGCGATAATCGGGAAAAAATAGTATCTGTAGAAAAGAGATGAGAGAATCTCGTCTATGTGGAGATGATTGTTTGAATGTTTGTGATGCCATACGTGAAGATCATTTTTTGTACTCTTGAGAATCTCGCCTGACGGTTTTGTGTGGAGCGCATAGTACAATGCTCCTGAGAGGATTCCGAATGCAGTCATGATTATCGTGCTGTAAAAGTGAGCCTGATATGAAAGGGATGTGATGACAAATAATGTCCCAAATACAATATAATCAAGAGTGTTCAAGCTGGTCTTATGCCAGAATATGTAGATGAATGCGAAACTCAGAATCATGAGAAGCAATGCGATGGTGAATGGGAAGTGTGCAAATATGCTGACAAAGAACAATATGAAAAGAATCATCTGGAAGTAAGGGATTTTTGATTTGAATTCGTGAACCTCATCCTTTGACCAATATGCAAGCATGCCACCTAAGAATAACCCTACATGGGCGATCAGTAATGTTGCTGCATACGTGAATATATCCATACATCAGACCTCGTCATGATATTAGTTGAGAGCAATTCGTATTTTCGTTGAGTTTGAATGACTTATCTCCGATACCGGCTGTACCGTTCAGTGCTTTGAGATTGCCTTCCGAATCTCGCAGATATATACAGAAATCGCCTTTGACACCAAGCTGTTTCTTGAGATTGTCATAATCTTCTGATTTCAGCTCATCCACATTTTCGTTGACTATCATTCCGTTACGAGTGATACAAACATCATTATCGTCGACATCACAATCGAGCTTTGTGCTAATCAGTCTCGCTTCGCCTGATAGATGTTTCACTTCATCATCCTCTGTTGAAGAATCAGAAAGATATGCATAGAATATTCCCACGACAACAATGAACAAAACGACAGCAATAATAAGGTCGAATGACCATGTTTGCCCACCTCTTTGTCCGTATAACACTTTAAGCACCTGACACACGAGTCACGACAATAATTTAAATAGTTTTTGAAAAAGACATATGTTGTGTGTGTATTAATAGGTAACTACATCCTTTATAATGATTTAGAAACTTTTATAAAAAAAACACGTTCAAAACGAAACATTTATAAAGTTCTGTTTTATTTTTCCTAAATATTATTGAAAATATCATATAGGTTGCATCATAATGGTTGATGTCGCCTGTATTTTTAAGGGGGAAATAAGCAATGTCATCTTTTGTCAAACGCTGCCCTGAATGTGGTAGTCTGGATTTATCTCATAATAAGGAAAAAGGAGAAATTGTCTGTAAGGAATGTGGTCTTGTCATTGAAGACAAGATGGTTGATTTCGATCAGGAATGGAGGGAATTTGATAGTGAGGCTGCTGCCAAGAAGCGTCGAACAGGAGCTCCATCCACATACACGCAATTTGATCAGGGTCTTGGAACTGATGTTGGTCGGAAAGCTGATCTGTATAAGTTCGGCGGTAAGACTAAGAACAAATTCTTTCGGCTTCGTAAATGGCAACAACGTATCTCGACTGCTATTGAGAGGAATCTGAAACTTGCTTTATCCGAACTCAAAAGAGTTTCTTCATTTCTCAGGCTCCCGAGTTCTGTTGAGGAAGAGGCAAGCCGTATTTACACATTAGCCGTCCAGAAAGGATTGGTTCGTGGCCGGAGCATGGAAAGTGTTGTCGCTGGAGCTCTATATGCAGCTTGTCGACGTCACGATGTCCCTCGGACACTTGATGAATTAGGTGAAGCGAGTGGTATTGAGAAAAAAGAGATCGGTCGTACGTACAGGTTCATCACACGAGAACTCGGTATCAAGATCATGCCAAGCAACCCAGCTGACTATATCGCGCGCTTTGCAAGCGCTCTCAAGCTCAGTGCTGAAACACAGAGTCGTAGCGTCGAGATCATAGAAGAAGCGCAAAGCGTGGAGCTCACAAGCGGTCGCGGTCCGACTGGAATCGCTGCAGCTGCATTGTATGTCGCGGCACTTATCAACGGTGAAAAGAGGACGCAGCGGGAAGTCGCTGATATTGCTGGAGTGACTGAAGTCACCATCCGTAATCGCTATAAGGAATTGCTTGATGAACTAGATCTTGAAAAAGAGATTAAGAAAATCAAGAAAAAGAAAGCGAAAGAAGTTGTTATCTGAACTCGCATCCTTGTTCTTTTATCTTTATTCTTCTATAACGTTTTTTGTTTTGTTGTTTCGTATCGAGGTTTTTTATTTTTTGCCTAAAACAATTGAAGAAAAACAAACATTTTTAAACAAGTGGTTCTTGAGTTTGTGACAGGGGTATGGCAAGGTTCGGAGTAGGTTCTACATCTCGGATGCTTGTCTCATATGATTGTATTGCACAACAAAAACAGGGCCTTCCATTCTTGGATGGTTGTTTGCCGTGAATAAAGTTAGTATTTTCGCAATAGGATGATAGTATTATAACGTGATACATGTGGTTCGATCGAAAATAGCAAAAGACACACCGCTTTCTGAAGTGACGCTTCGAAAATACGAACGACCTAATGGTTTAACTGGTCGATCATTGGTCCGTAAATTCTGTTTGACTGTCGGGTTGCTTCAACCGGGTGATTCAAGGGACGTCGTTGTTGACGTTTTGCATGTGATGCTTCAGAACAAAGATAACAAGCCGTTAACGAGCAAACAGGTCGAGGAACTTGTCATAAAGAATCGTGAAGAGCACAACATAGAACAATTTGGTATTGCACCGTCGAATATCCGCAGACAGCTTCTCAGGTGTAGGGAATTATTTCTTGTGGAAAAGGTGAAAGCGGCCTATCGGATTACGGAAAACCTTTCTTTTTCTGAGATTTATGCTGAAAAATTGAAGAATTATTATCTTAAGACTATTCTTGATAGGACTGAAGAGTATATGAGAACGATTGATAAGGAATTTTTCAGGAATCGAGAGATATGATTGTGTTTTGTTTGTAGAGAATATATTCTTCTCTTTCGAAATATATTTATTAGGAAGATGAACGCCATGTCAATAGAGGTATGGATTCATGAGGACGACAAAAATCATTGCATACGGGGGAAGCATCATCATTCCGCAAAGGACATACAATCAAGACGCTATTGATAAGCTTGTCAGCATCGCAGATGAACATCTTGATACAAGATTTGTCATTATCATAGGTGGTGGTATGTTATGTAGGAATATTAACAATAAGGTCAAGGATCTCCTTTCTCAAGCCCTTGATTCTGAAAAAGACATCAATACGGCTTTTGATGAGTTAGGAATCGCTGTTACGAAAATAAATGCGAGAACGGTTATCAGAAGACTCACTGCAAAGCTCGGTGTAAAAAGGATCCATCAGCAATACATTGATAATCCAGAACTCTTTCCGGAAACTGATGCGCAGATCATCATCGCAAGCGGTTTCAAACCAGGTGTTACAACTGATTATTGTATGATGCGCTTGGCAGAACTCTCAAACGCGTCATCAGCCATCAAAGTGTCAAATTTTCCTGTTGTTCTCGATGTCAAACCTACTGAATTCAATAAGGATAAGGTATCATCATACAAGAAACTGACTGACATGACATGGTCTCGGATGAGATTGCTTGTCGGCGACACCGCAATGGCCGGCGGTAATTATCCACTTGATCCCCCTTCTGCAATGATTGGTCAACAGCTCAATCAAGAGAATGATTTCAGTTTGCTTATCGGAGAAGCGAAAGAGCTTGAGAATATGGTTGCTGGATCAGATTTTTATGGGACAACAGTGCATGGTGAATGATCATGGAAAAACGCAATAGAGGTTTTGAACCGTTGCGAGCACAACATGATAATGATGAGCTTATCCTTCCACGGCGCATGACATCAGGAAGTGCCGCTTACGATCTTTTTTCCCTTGAAGATACAGATATAATGCCTGGTCGAAAACATGCTTTCCGGCTCGGTATCAAAGCTTATATGCAAGGTGATGAAGCGCTTTTTATCATCACTCGAAGCGGTAACGGTGCGAAACGACGAATCACTCTGGCAAACAATGTCGGTTGCATCGATAGTGATTATTATGATAATCCTGATAACGAAGGCGAGATTATCGTCATGCTAGTCAATGATGGCACTGAGAATTTTAAAGTGAGAAAAGGAGATTCTATCGCCCAGGCTTTCTTCCAGAAGATTCTTTTTGTTGATGATGACTGTCCTCTTGACAAGAATAGGAAAGGTGGATTTGGATCAACCACCATATAAAGATTTATAATATAATAATCAGTTCACCGAGCATATGATACCCTTGAATACTGTTTATGACGTTCATGATGACACTTTATTGTTGTTTGATGCGCTTTGCGATAAGCTTGTTTCGTTGAGGGATTCTTTCTATAATGATAAGAAGCTTCGCCTTCTTGATATGGGTGCTGGTAGCGGTTATCTTGGTTTTGAAGCATACAAGCAAGGATGGATTGATGTGACGCTTGTCGATAAGAATCCTGAAGCTGTCAATCACATGAAGATGTTAGTTGAAGAGGAAGATCTTTCTCTTATCGTCATCGAGAGCGACCTGTTCAAATCGCTTCCATCTGGACAGACATTCGATCTTATCATATTCAACACCCCTTATCTTCCTTTTGATACTGATTGGGATGAGCACGACATGTCTATTCACGGTGGTCTTAAAGGTAACGAAGTGACTCTTGCATTTCTCGATCAGGTTGCATCATATCTTTCTCCTGACGGATCCATACTTCTTCTCTTCAGTTCGTTGAGCACTCCGGGGGACATATTAGAAAAAGCTGACAAACTCGGTTTTTCCTATACTGAAGTTGCCTCCAAAAACTTATTTTTCGAACGATTGTTCGTCTACGAATTCAAACGTCGAGGTGCTGTCAATGTCATCGGTTGATCCGAGAATCGATGAGAATCGATTGGAACGATCGCTTCCCCCATCTTGTTCGGATACTTCCATTCTCGATAGCGGCAAACGCGGTATTGTTTTCAAAGCCATTTATGGCGGAGAATTTGTTGCTATAAAAATATCTCATCCTTTATCGAAAGCTCTTGATCGCATAAGCAATGAAGCAAGAATGCTTGGAAAAGTCAATAAGCTTAGTATTGGTCCGAAACTATTGGATTGGACTTCAGAATATGTTATGATGGAATATATCGAAGGAAAGCGGATCGGTGATATTTTCAAGGATGATGACTTAGATGCTGATGATCTCAGGCGAATCATACAGAGAGTCCTTGAGCAATTATTCATTCTCGATAAAAACAATATCAACAAGCAGGAAATGACACGACCCTACAAACATATCATTGTAAAAAAGGATCTTTCTCCGGTGCTCATCGATTTTGAACGAGCGAAATATTCGCAAAGACCTGCAAACATCACTCAATTCGCCCAATATCTCACCAGTTCAACTATTTTAGAAACATTATCCCGAAAAGGATTGCTACCTTCCAAGAACTTGTTTTTAGATTTTGTGGCTGGATACTGGCAGGCGATAGGTAGTGTTGATGCTGATGAATTCTTTTACAGATTGTTAAGGACCATTTGACTTTATATTGTCATGACAGAGGCAAGGTGGATGACATAAGCGAAAAAGCCTGCAAACAACAAGAGCATGGTAAATGCGTGAAAACGGGTCAATGTCTTTCGTTTGATCAGGAACATCAGAACGAGAATGCTAGTGGCAAGCAAGAAGAAGATGAGCTCCATACGTTCGAAAACGATGTTAAGCGGACCGTTGAGGACATTCCATGCAATAATGGGGACTGAAAGACCGCCTAAGATATCAAATATGTTCGATCCGAAGACATTGGAAGCGGCATCATCAACATTACCTTTACGCGCATTAGCTATCGATATGATAGCATCAGGAAGGGATGTAGCCGTAGCGACAATTGTAAACGAGATAATAAGAGGGTGTATTCCCACATTCTCAGAAAAGAGAATAGCGTGTTTTGTTAAGAAATAGGTTGCAATAGTCATCAAAGCCAATGAGATAAAACCAATAAAAAAATCTTTTTTTGGATAAGATATGTTTTTTTGCGTATTTTTCTTACGAAATGCCTTTGAATCTGTCTTGAGATACCATACATACCACACATAGATGGCAAGGAATATGAGGGGGATAAGAAAACTCCATCGCACGATGAATGTTAAGGCTGTAAGAAGGGCAAAGACAGCAATGATATAAAATAGTGAATCTCGTTCTATGACTTCTCTTGTGACTGTGAAAGCGACAGGAGCGACAAGGACACAGATTGCGGGGATGATAAGAAGATTGAACAAGGCCGAACCTGCAATCGTTCCTATACCAACATCAAATGAGTTAAAAAAGATAACTCCAAAAAGCGCAACGAGAAATTCGGGAAGTGAACTTGAAATAGCATCAAGAGTCGCTCCTTTAACAGAAGGGGACATGCCAAGATATGATCCTATTCTTGAGGATCGGGCTGCAAAATCATTGCCTGTAAAAAATATGATGACGGCTGTCACGATAATGACTGATAAGGAAAGCACTTCCATGATAGAAAAAAACGAAATGACAAATATATAAATATATTGCTTAGGAGAGCAAGAAACGAAAAATAATATAAGTTGTATTTTTTGTTGTGATGAAGGGGAATGCTGTTATAGTTGAGAACACAGTTTGCTTTCCGTGGAACTAATGTATCTTTTTTTATTTTCACACATAACAGGTGTTACTTCCCCGTTGGGTCTGTCAATAGGATGATCTTAACATCCATAGAAAAATTCGTGAAGATGTTGGTTTTGAGAATGCTTTTGAATTAAGAGAAGAACTCACCTCCAACATAAACTGTTTTGGTCATGAATTCGCTTCTATTTTCATCAGGATGAGCGGTTATGAAGATATTGATCCTGTTGATATGCTAGCAATAAAATACGTCGACACTCAATTTGAAAAAATATTCTGGTTTATATAACCTCATTATCCCTTTTGCAAAAAAACTTTCTTATGAAAGGATTTTTAGTTGTTCATAATAGTTTTTTCTCCATTATGATTGTATTGTCTTTGAGTTCAACAAGTGTTGAAGTTATCGACAGGTATTTTTATAAAGACGACATCCTTTAATGCAGTATTAGCATAATATTTTGAATACTTATATGAAAGGTGAGATTAATGAAGATGACAACAACGATATTATCAGTTCTTACGATCATCGCTTTTTTTGCGATGCTACTTTTTACATCATGTGACATGCAACAAGAATCATCTGATGCTGCGTTGCGGACTGGATTGTCGGTTGAGGATATGAAAAGTTCTCAGACGATGGATGTCTTTACAAGCGAAGATGAATATGTTAAGTTCGTCTCAACATTTGATCGATCGACGTATAATGCATATTCTGGAATTTCTGATTCAAGAGCGTCGACAAAGATGATCACTTCTGATGGTGCTATGGAATCTGGCACTGCTATGCCTGAAAATGATGAGTATTCACTGACCAACAACCAGGAAGCGGGTGTTGATGAAGCTGACATGATAAAAAACGACGGCAATTATATCTACACTATTGATAGGAATACGGTGCGTATCGTCAAGGCAATGCCTGCTGAAAATGCCACGACTATCGCCAATCTTGATTTTGAGAAGAAACCGAAAGGAATTTTTATTTCGGATGATCGGCTTCTGATTTTATTAGATGGGCGGTCCTTACAATCTGAAATGTTGGATTTCAAGCCGTGGGATGGATTCACTGAAGTCCTTATCTACGATATATCATCTCGCGATAATCCCCGATTGCTCACCAATTATTCTTTTGTAGGCAGGTATGAGACTGCTCGGATGAGTGGCGATCATGCATACATCGTTACACGAAGC
>CAZRUJ010000005.1:0-13641 GCA_964603345.1 uncultured Methanosarcinales archaeon
GGATGTGTTGATTGCGACATCAGACCGCTAGCCCTGCTCCGACCGTAGCGCAGACGGAATGCACCGCTTCTCATAGGATGGCCCAAGAAAGGCCTTCCCCCAACAAGATCTTTTGCGAACGTCCAATCAGGTTTTACTTTCGCATCGGATTGCTCTGTTTCAGAAGTATCATCAGCGTTATCTTCTGACTTTGATTTGAGCTCTTTCTGGAGCTTTATATGTTCGCCGAGAAAATCCCAATCTTCCATCCCCATTTCATGACCCCATTTACTGAGCTTCTTCCAGAGCTTCGGAGCTTTGAGCGGAATACAAGAGGAATGAAGCAAACAATAACCGCTGCGGAGCAAATTGGTTTCGATACGAGGAAGATCTTTGAGAGCTGCGTTCGATAGTTCTCTTTTTTCGGAAGGATCACCACCAATCTCCACAGGGATGTTCTTCAACAAGAATTCCGATTCTTCTTTAAAAGGAAAATATTGGAGGTTAGCCACGTATTCATGATAATCCTCCAATTCTGCAGGACAACGACGGATTTCCTTATCATCAGGATCGTATTTGGCATATCCCATGTGCTTTCTGACATAATCAGCAATCAGCACGCTTGTTGCAGCCCCCGTACCTCCCGCGTTACGGATGGGACCTGCATAATTCAACCGAAAATACTTACCCTTACCATCACGTCGAGGAATAATATCAATCGATGTCAATCCTTCAAGAGGTGAAGAGACAACACCCACCGTGACGTAAGCGAAGCCAGTTTTCACACCAACTTCAATAGCTTCTTTCTCATCCCGGAATGAACAGAATTTCTGCATAGCAATCTCATGAGCGATGACAAAAGCGACACGCCAATCCTGGGACCCGTATTCATCTTCAAGTTCAATAATCCGATTGACAACACCACTATCGATAATCTGAGGAGCAATAACAGAAATAATACCAACAACACGTTCTGCCATGTTCTTGGCGAGTTTTATCTCAACATCAGTGGATGGATCAAAATTCTTCTTACGAGCGGATATTGCAATCCTATGAGCTTGCGAAGTCTTTTCAACAAGATAATCGAAGTATGAATCGATGTTAACGCTTGCTTCCATACCATACTTTCCCATCGTCAGAACAAAACCCCTTCCACTCTTCCTTTTGGATAATGAACCATTGTTTAAAAAATGTGTGGTTGAAAGATTCTATTCACAAAGGAACACAAACATATGCAGACAGAGAATATGTCACGGATTCGCATTGATTGGTAGAGTAAAAATACTTTATGATGGTTTTTGGAAATTGATCATATTATATGACCATATAATCATATCAATCCAGAACCAAGCTTCATACACGAAATATTTTTAAAGCAATCACACATAAATCACCACTGTATCGATGGGATTTGGCTATAGATTAACACAATATTGGACGTTTGACAGGAAAGAACAAAGAGATATGCTCTTAACAAGTGTTATCATGATTTTTGTGCTATTTTTCTTTCTTTGGGCCAAATATCCCAATACAGATATAACTGTGAGGACAGGACCTATAAGTGTTGTCAATATCCTCATCCTGTATCTGGTCAGTTATGGCCTTCTCGTGGCGATGATAGGAACAGCAAAGGCAGTTGCCATCTACAAAAAATATACAGCCACATATTCATCTTGGTTCAACGGTCTTCTCATCGGATTTGTCATAACATTCGCTTCGTATGGTTTGTTGCCAGTACTCTTCCCAGGTGTGGTGACACTCAATAAGATAGAGACCATGCGATATGGACATCCACAAGAAGGAGTTAATAAAAGAGCGATATTCTGGACGATGACATTCAGTCTGCTGATGATGATAATCATAGCAATCATACTCCAGCAACTCCAGATGACAAGCGGTTCTTTTGTCCTTGAAGGAGCAAGAGATCTTGTCGCCCTCATATTATTATATTCCATATTACCCTTCCCTCACAATTACGGTTCGCATTTGTTTTTCACAAAGAAAAAAACATATTTCGTGCTTGCGTTTTTTATTATCTCATTTAGCATCTCGTTGCTTTTCAACAGTCCTTACGCCATCATAATAGGGCTTGCAGGGGGAGCTTTGTTATGGCTCACATTCCCAAAGTATGTCAGCCATCATTTTTTCAAAGAATAAAATAACTACAAATCAGATCAGAATAAATACTACAAACCACTATAAAATCATCGAATAAAAACCTTTGATAAAAAGATATGCTCCCGCAATAAAACTCAATAACAAAACAGAGTGAAACATAGCAATAAAACAATAAACACCCACAACCATATCTATGGTGCTAAGCAAATCCCCTTTATAAATAAGTCCTTTCGCGATAAGAAATAATGCCGCTCCTATAAGAAGGCGTTGAGGAGCAAGATCGTCCGGAGTGAGAAATAAAAGCAGAGCTATGAGAAAATCAAGAAATCCGAAAACCTTGACAACAATCATATAATACAGAGAAGTAAAAAAACAAATTATATAAATATTTATTCTCAGAACAAAGAAGGATGGGCTTTCTAAAGAATATATGGTCGCATTTACCTGCAATAAACAAAATATTCAACACTTATAGTGCTATCGTTTGTTTCTTAATCGGAATCCTGCTCGGCGCGCTTGTAAGGGGATTTTCAATGATTGTTATCATTATGGCGATTGCAGGCATAATATCCTCCCATTCCAAACTTTCCATCCACGGATTCAATACAGCTTATATCGTCCCGAACCTCGCCTTTCTTGTGGGCGTGATAATTACAACAACAAAAGCAACACCGTTTCTCATAACTTTTGTCTACATCACAGGTATGATTCTCGGAAAAGTCACAAAACAAGAATTTCAACAACGATAAAGTTTCTTGTATAATTTAATAAAAACATCCGGGGAAATTCTAATCCCTGAATCGCTGAAAGCCTCTGCCAATCTCGTTCCGGGACGTTCTGATTCGGGTTCAGGATCATTGAATGAAAGAAGATATGATAATTGCTTATCATGCAAGAATCTACTGTTAAGAGCAAGCACAACTTGTTTTGAACCTTTTTTTATGGTTCCCCTTACCAGATCAATACATATACATCCACAACATAATTTGTTGTTCTGCCTATGAAAACCAAATGATTCAAATTCTCTTGAAATGCACTCTCTTAATAATTGTCTTGATGAGAGCGAGCTATCGAGTTCGAATGAAAAAACATCTCTGCAAGGACTTCCCAGATCAATAACAGCACCTAAATATTTATTGACTGATTGCTTAACTTTACCCTTTTTCCAAGTGTTGGAAACAAGATAGGCATATTTTCGGTTCTTGATTGTTTTCGCCCGGACAAACATTTTTTTCTTGCTCTTATGATGAGTCTTTGATGGCAGAAAGCTATTTTTTCTCGTCAGATTTCTTCATATCTTTATATTCAGCTACTGAAGTTACATCTTTTGTCGTGCTAAAATTAAGGGCTTTGACATCGCGAGTCTTAAGCGAAATAAGCATAACCCTGGCGGGCTGGGGTTCAAGCCCTCTCTTTTCCTGATCTTCAGTAATTGCAGTCCAGCAAGATGTGTTGATGCAAGTAACATTACGATAATTTCTTGATTGGGCGCGGTGGATGTGACCTGTGGCGAAAATATCAGGAATGGGATCTATAAGAAGAGGATCTTCCTTATCATCAGGAACATACATTGTTGAACTATGTGAAGGGGCGACGTGGCGTCTCTTGAGCAGTTCAACCATTATCTCATCAGCCACTTTCTGACCTCCACGGTCACGTATGGAAGGAATATTATCAGAATAATAAATGAGAGAATATCCGTGATACATTAACACGTCGATACCCGAAAACTCTTCAGAAACATCCACTGAAATGTAAGCGGGATTGGATACCATAATAACATTCGGAAGTTCCCATAGTTTGGAGGAATATTCTTTAGGAATGGGTAGTTGCGGCTCGGCCAGACGACCAACATCATGATTTCCAGGACAAATGATGACTTTGATATGGCTAGGAATTTTCCTAAAATATTTAGCTACAAGATCATATTGCGATTTTATATCATTAACGGAAAGATCATGTTCCTGACCAGGATAAACACCTATACCTTCTATAAGATCGCCGAGAACAAAAATATAACGGACTTTTTGGGCTTGGCGTCGTTGCTGTAAAGAACCCACTTTACCATTGAGCCATAAAAGGAAACGATGAAATTCTGTCTCGAGAAATTCTTTAGAGCCAAAATGGAAGTCACCCAAAAATATAGCATTATGATCATATGGTGATTTCTTAAACTCTTTACTGAAAGGTATATCTGGATGTATGATACTATCTGAAAAAATAATATCACCTCCTGATGTTCCAATAACACCTATGACTTCATCAAGCACCAAATCTTTTCCAACAGGCATGAGTTCAGTGTTATCTTTGTTGATAAGGACTTTAATAACACCAGACCTATCTTCAAGTGTTAATAACAGATGACCATTTTTTGTCTCATTCTTGTCGAGCACCATCCCTATAATAGCGACTTTCTCACGCTCGGATTTTTTCTTTATCCTACTAATCGAAGTCACATCAGCGAGTTCGGCACGATTCTTGAGAAGCCGCTCGACGGATTTGAATCTGACATTGAAATAATTAACGAAATTCTGAACACTACGTTTGTTAGGTGTTTTCTCGAACGATTTTATAATAGATACTTTTGTCCTCTTGTTAACATCAGAAAAATATGTAGAGAAAAAAGAAGATGCATCGAGATCGGAAAAATATGATTTGAAAAACAACACAAGCTTATCACGAAGTATTTCTCGATCGTCAACAACAATAATCTTCTTCAACTTCTCAACTAACTCTTCATCAACAAATTCACCTCGATCGACAAGATAATTAGTTATAATAGAGACATCCATATATACCAACAATATTATTATAGACTTATTTCAAGCTCTTTTGAGAGTATGACTTTGACTTTTTCGATAAGATAAGAAGGAATGGCAAGATATATCTCTCTTGTCCTGCCGAACCGACCCTTGGAGATGACCTTGGCGTTGATCAAACCGAGCATATCAAGCTCACCAATAATATCTGATAAACGACGTTGTGTGATTGGACGAAGACCTGCAGGAGAGCAAACTGTCTTGTAAATCTCATATACATCACCTGTAAATACAGAGGAGGTCTTGTTTTTTTGAGCTAACATGAAAATGGATGCAAGTGTCGCCTGGAATTGCTTCGGCTGCGTCTTGACAATATCAACAATACGCTCACGCTCTATTTTCTCCTCCGCTTCGTCAATATGCTCTATATGCACTTTTTTAGCATTAGCGCGATCGGCAAGCTCCCCCGCCACTCTCAAGAGATCAATTGCACGCCTGGCGTCACCATGTTCTCTAGCAGCATAAGCAGCACATTTCGGTATGACACCATCATCAAGTGCATCAACTTTAAACGCAAGTTTTGAACGATGTCTGAGAATATCTTGTATCTGCAACGCATTATAAGGTGGAAAGAGTATTTCCTCCTCACTCAATGAACTCTTAACCCTTGGATCAATATGATTCGCAAACATAAGATCATTGCTAATACCTATTATGGAAAGTTGAGAGTGCTTGAGTTCAGCGTTGATACGAGTCAAATTATAGATGATCTCATCACCTGTTTTCTTAACAAGATGATCGATTTCATCAAGTACAAGAATAAGAAGCTGTTCTTTCTCATCAAGAGCTTTATAGAATATGTTATATACTTCATCTGTTGGCAAGCCCGTTGCAGGAATAGTTTTTCCAAAAAAACGAGCTATCTCAGCAATCAAACGATATTCAGTATCAACCACTCGTTTAAGTTTGCAATTAATATAGAATACTTTGAGATCGACATCATTTTGCTTAGCAACTTCAAGCATGTGGTTTGTAGTATATCTTACAGATAATGTCTTTCCAGTCCCTGTCTTTCCATAAATGAAAATGTTAGATGGTTTTTCTACTTTCAAGGCAGGTGCAAGAATGTTTGCAATCTGGTTGACCTGATCGTCACGATGCTCTATATTTTCAGGAACAAAAGATGCTTGCATTGATTTCTTGTTCTCAAATAAAGAGTCTTGAGTGAGATATTTTTCGAAAAAACCATCTAATCCTTTTTTAGCCATACCAAACCACCAAACCCAAATAATATTTAGAACGAGAAACAAAATATATTAATAAGTGTTTTCATATGAACCACATGAAACACATAAATGTTGCTTGTGGAAAATAGAATATATAATATAAATGTTTCATCACACACACATCACACCTTCATTTCATATGGAACTCACCATACTAAACAAACATCGAAACAAAAAACACATAATACATAACGATCTAAATTAAATCATAAATTCCCATCCAAAAAAAGCATATACAGACACGATATCCGCTCAATCAAATTCTTATCACATATTAGAGTCCAGAAGTAACCACACCCACATAAAAACATAAACAAAACATATTATTACCATTATTAATCCATCTTATTAACCAATGTTAACATAATATGTCAACACACAAACAACAACATCTTGAAAAAATAAGTTTTTTAATAATAAATTATTTATTTCTATATTGAAATTAATTATTTTTTTGGTTTTTGAAGTTTATATTGTTTTTTATGGTTTCAGTTGCTGATCGTTGTATTTAAGAGAATAAAATGTTTTATGTTGGTTATTTTTTTTATTTTTTTGTTAAATTTTATATTCTAATTATTGTTTTATTTTTTTGTTAAATTTTATATTTTATATTCTAATTATTGTTTTATTTTTTGTTAAATATCTATTTTATATTATATTAATTGTGTGATGTTAATTATATTATGTATTTTGAAGTTTAATAATTATATAAATAATGTAATTTGTGTGTGTTGATTTGTATGGTTAAAATGTTAATACTTATTTTAATTATATTTTATTAATTTATCAAAATTAACATTGTTTTGTTTTTTAAATTAATTCCATATGAAATGAAGGTGTGTGTTTTTTATATTTAAAAAAATATGTTTTGTACTTACTTTTTAATAGTTATAAAATAGAAATATTTATAAATCATGTTTTATTTTCAATTATTAAGTGGTAAAAATTAATTGTTTATTTTTATTGCTATTAATATTGGTTATTAAAGTATATTATATGTTATGGGGTTATTATGATGATAATGGAAAAAGATTTTATTGAAAAGCTGAAAATTTTTGGGTTGAACAGTTATGAAGCGAAAATTTGGGTTGCGTTGTTATCAAGAGGGGTTGCGAGTGCGGGTGAATTATCTGATATTTCTAATGTTCCGAGATCAAGAAGTTATGATGTTCTTGAATCACTTGAGAAGAAAGGTTTTATAGTTATGAAAATAGGAAAACCTATTAAATATATTGCTGTATCTCCACAAGAAGTTATTGAAAGAGTCAAACAAAAGGTTAAAGAAGATGCGAAAAATCAATCAAAAAATATGGATCAGTTAAAAGATTCTGATGTGTTTGATGAATTATCAACATTACATAATAATGGGGTTGATTTGGTTGAACCCTCTGAATTGACAGCTTCATTTAGAGGCAGGGATAAGGTATATGCTCAAATACAACTCATGCTCAAGGAAGCTGAAGATACGTTCGATCTGATCACAACTGACGATGGTTTGCAACGAAAGGCTGATTTTTTTGCAAGAACATTTAAGAAAGCTCACGAAAGAGGTGTTCGAATCAGAATAGCGGTTCCGGGAGAGGATATAGATCTTGATGTTATTGATATGTTATCAAAATATGCGGACATACGACGGATGAAAGGTATAAGAGCGCGATTCGCGATTGCTGACGGTCAGGAGATATCATTCTTACTTTTCCATGATGAAGAGGTTCATCCGACATATGATGTGGGGGTTTGGGTGAACACACCGTTCTTCTCCCAAGCGGTTGAATCATTATTTGATATTGCATGGGAGGATCTTGAACCAATCAAGCTTAAGATTAACACTCAATAAGCAATCAAAGTAGGTAAATGAAGTTATTTCTGTAAAGCAGGAATAATAATATTTTTATACTGTGTTTTTTTATGGTCTTTTTCTACCGTGATATTTAAATAATGTGCTTTGGTTCGTTTCTTATCTAATGAATAAAATATTACCTTTTACAGTTGTAGGAACAAGCCATATTGCACAGTCTTCTGTTTATGAGATAAAACAAACATTTCTCGAATTTAAACCAGATATGATTTGTGTTGAACTTGATCAGGGACGAGCAAAAGCCTTGATGAATCCAGACCAACCAAAACCACGAGCGAGAGATATCATAACCAAGGTAGGGGTGAAAGGATTTTTGTTTGTGATAATTGGTCGGAAAGTGCAGCAGAAATTAGGGAAAATAGTGGGTGTGGATCCAGGTGGTGAGATGAAATTTGCCATGGAATTGGCCAAAAATAACATGCTGGAATTACATCTTGTTGATAAGCCGATAGAGAAAACAGTGAAAAAACTGTTCAAGAAAATCACGTTCAAAGAGAAAATGCGCTTTGTAGGGCAACTTATAGTAGTGCCTTTTATATCAAAGAAGAAAAAAAGAAAGCACGGCATGTCGATTCCACTAACATCTGTACCTGATGAGAAGATGATAGAAAAAATGATGAAACTTCTCAAAAAACAATTTCCTTCCGTCTATAAAGTACTCGTTAAAGAAAGGAATGAATATATGGCTCGAAAGATTGCTTTGCTTCTGAAGAAAAATAGCGACAAGAAAATACTTGTTGTTGTAGGAGCAGGTCATAAAAAAGAGATTGAGCGATTGATTCCAACATATTATAGAAATATGGAACTTGTTTGATATATACAGGTTGTAAAAGAGTTATTCTTAATTATTAATTTCTATACGAAATAAAGGGGTTGGATTTTATAAATACGTGTGTTGTTTTTAATCAATTGGTTTGTTGTTTATATACTAATAACGCAATTTCCACATGAAATAAACCATTGGTTGGTTTTTAAATGTTGTGTTTTTAAATATTTTTAAATAAAAATACAAGGTTTTATAAATGAGTTCTGTTTTGGAAGCTTATAAAGAGGGAGTGTAGTAATTGTTTGAATAGTGATGGTTATTATTGAATTGTAAAAATATGTTAGGGGGAATCGCGATGAGCGAAACATTGGAAGAATTGAAACAAGGATTGGATATTAGGGTTGTTAATATTGTTGTGTCAACGAGTCTTGGGCAAGATATACCTCTTGAGAAGATGGCGGCGACTCTTTCGAATACAGAGTATAACCCTGAACAATTTCCTGGGTTGGTAATACGTATACGTGAGCCAAAAACATCAGCTCTCATATTCAGTTCGGGAAATGTTGTGTGTACGGGAGCTAAAAATCTGGATGAGGTGGAACGGTCCCTTGAGCAGATAAAAGAGACGCTCAAGAAGATCAATGTCACAATCACTATCAAACCCGAAATAAACATCCAGAACATGGTGGCATCGGGAAATATTAACATGGATTTAAATCTCAACACACTGGCTATGAAATTGGATAATACAGAGTATGAGCCAGAACAATTTCCAGGTCTTGTCTATAAGCTCGATAAAGCTCACGCGACTTTTCTGCTTTTTAGCAATGGAAAAATAGTGTGTACAGGAACAAAATCTGAAGAAGATGTCTATAAGGCGGTTCGGATGCTTATTGATGTGCTCAACAACGTCAAATAATTGTTTTTTTGTCAATGATGTTTTTAGGGATAGCTGGAGCTCTCCGAAATTATTTCGGTGAGTGAGCCGAATACATAATAAGGCGTTGTCAATTTTTTTTTTCAAACAAACATTTAAACACATTCGTGTTATCGATGGTTGAAAACATGGAAATCGGTGAACAAGTTCAACTACTCCAAGATTTTTTTGAATCATATTATTATGATGCAATAGTCAAAGCAGTACAGAAAGGAGAACAACATGTTGTCGTCGACTTTGCAGTTCTAGCGGAATTCAATATAGATATTGCCCAGAAAGTTCTCGATACACCAGAAGATATGATAAAGACCGCTCAATTGGCAATCGAAAAACTCAATCTTCAAGGGGATATGAACAAATTCTTTATAAGATTTCATAATCTGCCTTTATCACAACATGTTTTTATAAGAAATATACGAAGCAAACATATAGGACGTTTCATCCAAGTAGAAGCTGTCGTCCGGCAAAAAGGAAATGTCAGACCACATGTGACTCACGCGAAATTCGAGTGCCCGAGCTGCGGTAACGTCATCAACGTCGTGCAAGTCGAGCAGAAATTTAAAGAACCATCACAGTGCGCTTGCGGTCGGAAAGGAGGATTCAAACTGACAGATAAGACGCTTGTCGATGTCCAGAAACTGGTTATTGAGGAACCATCTGAAAATCTGGAAGGTGGAGAACAACCGAAACGATTCAATCTTCTTTTACGCAATGATCTTGTCAGCCCCATCAGCGAGAAAAAAACTAATCCTGGAAGCAAGATTATAATCACAGGAGTGGTCAGCGAGATTCCCATATCGTTGCGAACAGGAGGTAAATCTGTCGAGTATGATCTGATGCTTGAAGGAAATTATATCCACCCAGTCCAGGAAGAATTTTCAGCCATACATGTATCCGAAGAGGAAGAGCGGGAATTTATAGAGTTCGCAAAAGATGGTCAGGCATTCAAGAAACTTGTCAAGAGTTTTGCACCTACTATTTACGGATTTGAACGGGTCAAGGAAGCCCTGCTCCTGCAGTTGTTATCAGGGGTTCAGAAGAAACGAAGTGATGGTGTCTCGACAAGAGGAGATATACATGTTCTTCTCATAGGAGATCCTGGAGCTGCAAAAAGTCAGATGCTCAAGAGAGTTTCAGTTATTGCACCGAAAGCTCGATTCGTGTCAGGAAAAGGGGCGAGCGGAGCAGGCCTTACTGCATCAGTTGTCAAAGATGAATTTCTTGGTGGATGGGCGCTTGAAGCAGGAGCTCTGGTTTTAGCAAACCAAGGGATTGCATGTATAGATGAATTGGATAAGATGAGTGATGATGATAGGAGTGCTATGCATGAAGCTCTAGAGCAACAGACGATTACCGTAAGCAAAGCGAATATACAAGCGACCTTGAAAAGTGAAACGACAGTGTTGGCAGCGGCAAATCCTAAATTTGGTCGTTTCAATCCCTATGAAATGTTAGGTAAACAGATTAATCTCCCACCAGCTCTGATAAGTCGTTTTGATCTGATATTCGCTGTCAGGGATCTTCCCGATAAGGAACGGGACGGTAATATTGCAAACTTCATCCTTAAGATTCACCAAGATACATCAAGAGCGGATAATGTAGAATTGACAACGAATTTTATCAAGAAATACATCGCTTATGCAAAACAACACCTAAAACCAACACTTCAAAATGAAGCGCTTGAGGAGATCCAGAATTATTATGTCAAGATACGTAATATGGGGAATTCTTCAGAAGGTGGGGATGGTGATAGCATTAAATCAGTCCCTATAACAGCAAGACAACTTGAAGCGCTTGTACGTTTGACTGAAGCGAGCGCAAAAACACGATTATCAAAAAAAGCAACCAAAGAAGATGCAAAAAAAGCTATTGAACTCCTTCATTATACACTCAGTCAGATAGGTCTCGATCCTGATACAGGAAAACTGGATATTGATAGAATAACGACAGGAGTGACTGCTTCACAACGAAATCATATTAGTGTAGTCAAGGAAGCTATATCAACACTTGAAAAAGAAATGGGAAAGGTCATTCCGGAAGAGGAAGTTATCAAGGAGTGCGAACATAAAGGTGTTGAAGAGACAAAAGTGGAAGAGATACTTGAGAAACTGCACAGGTCAGGAGATATTTATAAACCGAAACACGGCTTCATATCAAAGATGAGCTGATGATACCATGCCACAACCAACCAATCCTTATCAACGGGAAACTGCAAAAATATGTTCGGTACAGCGGTTGCTATCAGGAACATATGTTAAACAGGAAGGTTGGAAACCGAACCATGTCGATCTTGGCGATTGCACTGTGTCACGGATAAATATAATAGGGGTTGTTGTCGAAAAAACCGAAGCTCATTCCTTCATGCTTGATGATGGAACAGGGACTATATCAGTAACAGATTTTAATAGGTCCAGACAGACAAGAGATTTAGAAGTGGGTGATCCGGTACTTGTTATTGGTAAACCTCGCATATTCCAACAGAACTTGTTTATCGCTTGCGAGATCGCGCAGTCAAAACAACTTAAAGAAAATCCTTTGTGGTTGACTGTCAGAAAGAAAAGATTACAAAGTGAATCATCTGGTAAAACCAAAGGAAAGCAAATTCAAGGAGAAGAGATAGAAGCAGGTGCCGGCGACTCTCATAAGCAAGAAGCGCCGATCAATTCTTTATCAGAAGAGATGCCCTTATCAGCACAATCCCTATCAATAGATAAACGAAAAGAACTGACAGGTGATGATGTTATCAATTTTTTAAAAGAGAATGATAGTGGTCAAGGATGCGATATAGATATGATCACTGAACATTTCGGCCAAAACATCGAAGGGACCATCCACACCCTCATCACCATGGGTGAGGTATATGAGATAAGGCCTGGAAAGATAAAGGTTCTAGAATAAAAGAGGTGTAATCCACACTTCGAGAATGGCTGCAATAAAGAGTATGGCGATGCTCAAGAGCACGAGATCCGCAGCGTCGAGAATGATGTGTTCAAATTTTCTCCCTTTAAAATCGTGACGAATGACACCTATCGAGATGATACCCCCCGCAAGTGCGGCAACAAAGTATGCGAGGATTTCAGGAATACCGTGGATGACATATTTTAACAATCCAACGGAAATAACGCTGAAATATCCTGCAACCTTTTCCATACCTATGCTCTGAGCAATATTAGTAAGACCTCCTCGAATATAATTTCCGATGGCGACACCTATGACAGAAGCATTCCATGCCAGAATAAAAATCGCGCCTGCTCCGAAAAGGAATGAGAATAAGATACAAAAAGTAAGCACTTTCATATTGTTAAAAAAAATATCTGAAAATCGGGACATGCCAGTCACAGCACCAGTTACTTTCTCATCACCGATCACTCTGCTGTTTATCGAATTAATGGTATCAATCTGAACAGAGAATAATTTATTGTGATTTACATGGGAATATCCGTTGACACTTGCAAAAGCAAGCCCCCCTCCGAGGAGGATGGTGATGATAATAATAACAATCCATGCATTACGCCTAAACCATTTAGAATCTGATTTGAGACGCTGGCGGAGATCTTTCATATCAAAGATGATAAACATTGCACAAATAACCATGGAAAAAATGGCAAACGGTATGAATACATACCATGCAACAACAGCAAGAGTTATTCCCACGAACAAATTGATGAATGCTTTCAACGCTTTTGCATGTTCTTTAAGAAGCGCTTTCTCATGGAAATCACTTACATCCTTTTTTTCTTCAGCCTGTATGATATTGAACATCAAGGGAATGGCGCTCATGACGGTGAAGAATATGAAGACAAGACTTGCGTGTTCGGAAAATACCCATAAAGCAAGAACTATCGCAAGAGATGTGTAGAAAAACCCTAGCAAGATCATCTCTGCAGGATGCTTTTCTGCCTTGAGAGGATTGCTGAGTGATTCGAGTACCATGGTAT
>CAZRUJ010000005.1:13741-28965 GCA_964603345.1 uncultured Methanosarcinales archaeon
GCAGGATGCTTTTCTGCCTTGAGAGGATTGCTGAGTGATTCGAGTACCATGGTATTTCTCCGATTACACATAAACTTATTTATAAAGGTTTCTTAGTGGATGCTCTAATATGAAAACTTAAAAAGAAACTCTTGTTTCTTAATTTGAGCAATTCTTATGGAAGTGGTGCTGATAATAAAATGCATTGCTTCAAAATATTGTTGGAGGTTGATGTGGATGGTCACTTGTGCTCATTGCAATGAAAAACCGGTATCGACGGATCCTCGATTATGCGCTTCACATTTCGAGCAGTTTGTGTTAGATACTGTCAAGGAGGTGATCGATCGATGGAAACTTCTCCAATCCGATACTAAAGTGATTGTCGCTGTGAGTGGGGGGAAGGATTCGTTGACCGCTCTTTTCACTCTCAAGAAATTAGGATACTCGGTAACTGGACTTTTTGTCGATGAAGGCATCGGCTCTTACCGAGATGATTCGAGAGAAGATTTGATAACATTTTGCACTAACAACAATATTGATTTCAAAGAAATCTCGTTCAAGGAAGAATTCGGATTCACTTTGGATGAGGCTGTCGCGACGCAAGAATATCACCCTTGCACCATATGCGGGACGTTACGACGATATCTCTTGAACAAGTATGCGCGAGAGCACGATGTCATCGCGACAGGCCACAATCTCGATGATGAATCGCAGACAATCATGATGAACCTACTACGAGCAAACACTGACCTGTTCTCAAGATCAGGTCCAAAAACAAACCCTTCGCAATGGTTTACGCAAAAGATAAAACCACTCTATCTTCTGACAGAAGATCAAATACTCACATATACTCAGATCAAACGGATACGGACGAGACGATCAGGATGTCCGTATTCAAAATTATCGTATAGGGCGGCACTTCGACAAGAACTCAATAAATATGCTGTGAATCATCGCAAAACGAAACGAAACATTATAGAAAGTTATGCTAAGCTATTATCACACATGAACAATACCGATCAGAATGTATTCTCTGAGGGTATTTTTGCTTGTCAATCATGCGGTCAGGCTTCAAATGAGCGCATATGCAAGGCATGTAAGATACAAGAAGATATCAAGGCGAAGCTCAAAGGAGCATGATAATCAAGAGAATGTTTCCTTGCTGAGTTCGAGAGGGCTGAAAATGGCTTTCCTATCAGCTTCTTTGAGCGGTCGATATTCACCCTCAAGCACATCAAGTGCGAGACTACCTATGTGGGTCCGGTGCAAATGCTTGACATAATATCCGCATTCTTTGAACAATCGTTTAACAACCTTGTTCAAACCCACATGAATGTTGACGGCAACAGTATTATCGGCGAGCATAATAGCTTGGTCGGCCTTGACATTCTGACTGTCGATACGAAAACCTCTTTTGAGCTTTTCAAGATCATCTTCATCAAAGGTGGTTGTAAGAATGGCAACGTATGTTTTTGAAACCTCGCTTCGAGGATGACTTATTTGCTGTGCGAAGTCTCCATCGTTTGTCATGATAAGCATACCAGTAGCATCCCTGTCAAGACGGCCGACAGGATACACTCTGTTTTCAGTCTCAATAAGTTCTGTAACAGTCTTACGCTCGTATGCATCTGACATACTCGTGATGTAACCTTTTGGCTTGTGAAGCATGAAATATTCTTTTTTCTCATAGGTTAAGGCTTTTCCTTCCACATACACTGTGTCGGCCACAGGGTCTGCCTTGTCACCGAGAGTTATGGGAATATTGTTTACTGAGACCTTACCTTGGTCGATGAGCTCTTCAGCTTTACGCCTTGAGCAATATCCTGAGCGCGCGATGAGTTTTTGAACCCGTTCAAGTGCCATACATACAAACTAATAGCGTGTGTTTTATAAATCTGTGTTCTTTTCACAGTTTTCATGCGAGAAGATATTGTTATTATACACCCTGGAAAGGAACAAGAGTTTGTTGAAGAAGCGAAGCGGTTAGGGTGGACGGGATTACTCATCCTCTATGAGGAAAACGATGCTAAAAAAATACTGCAAAGTTCAGAGAATACTTTACAAGTAGATGGAATGGTTGTTAAGACAGGAGTGCTGTTGGCTTCACAAAAAGTACCTGTGTGGACAGAACGATTCTCAGAAGTGGCCGTGTTAGGCACTATGATATCGCAGATTCCTAAGGGGGTGACTTTGCTCTGTGACAATGAATACGAGAAGGAGAAAGATTATACTCATCAGCGAAGGAGTGGAGTGAGTCATGTGACGCTTGCTGAATGCCGACAGAAAGGCGTGCGGTTGGTAGCGGGGATTTCTCGATTGCAGGATTCGTCTCAAGGCCGCCAATCGCAAGTTTTCGGTAGGATGAAGCAGAATAAGAAGCTGGCCCGAAAGAAAAACGTCGAGTATCATGTGGTCAGTTTAGCGCGTGAGCCGAAACGAATGCGATCGAGAGTTGATGTGAGAGCTCTGGAACGCTCGCTTTGATACTATTTGGTGAGGGTGTTGTTCGTTCTCTCGAAAGCTTTATAAATTGAATTAGCTGTCAAATGATTGTGTGTTGAAATCAAGGTGTGTGAGTTATCGTGGATGGGATTGAGCTGAAAAAAATATTTGTCGTTGTATTCGTTCTTATGATGGTTCTTGTCGTGGGAGCGCAAGGAGTGAGCGCTAAAAACGAACATGCAAAGATCCATTGCGATGGTAAAGGGTGGTTTTCACCAGGAGAATATCCAAACACACCTTGTGTCGTATCTTCAGGAAATACATTTCTTTTAAATCAAGACTATATTGATGGGGAACCGGAACCTGACTTATGGTTGTTCAAAAACCTCACATTAGAAAAAGATGTGACTCTGCGTTTTCTCAACAATAATACAAAATGCGATCCCGATCATAATTGTTATGCAGGCCGGGGTGAAAATGGAAATCATGGTGGAGGAAAAGATGGTGATGATGGTCATGGAGGTGCTGGGGGTTCACTAAGCGGTGTTGCCAATGGTGGCGATGGTGGACACGGTGCTAAAGATAATAATAATGAAGGTTATAAAGGTGGTGGTGGTGGCGGTGGCGGTGCTGGTGGAACACAATTTTATCACGGTTATGATGGTGGTTACGGTGGAGATGGAAAAGATCCAGGTGGAGAGGGTGGTTCAGGAGGTAGTGCCAATAAATTAGCAGGTGCCAATGTTATACTTGTCGCACAGGAAGGCATGTACTTGAAAGAGGATGCGCAGATAAAAGTAACAGGGATTCCAGGTGGAGATGGAGAAAACGGTCATGATGATAATAAAGGTGGTGGTGGTGGCGGTGGCGCCGGTGGTGCTGGTGGCGGACGCCTCACCATCGCGACTGCTGAATTGACTCAGGAAGAAGGATCGCTCCTTAATGCAAATGGAGGTATGGGTGGTACTGGTGGTGACAGCGGTCACGATAATCAAGGTTCCACACATAATAAAGGCGGTGGTTCTGGTGGAGGCGGTGCTGGAGGAAACCCTGGTGAAATAATCATTTACAAATATGCAGATACTTTTGGTCAAAGTGATATAAACGCCTCCCTTGATGGTGGAATGATAGGTCAAATGGGAGCGTCAAATTCTGGAGGTGATACTGGTCAAGTTGGAGGGAAGCCAGCATCTAATGATATTGTCTTGAGACCAGTTGAAGATTTAAAGGAAACCAAAGCCGGTTTTGAAGACAAACCAGAACACCTCAAATATTGTTCAGATGGTATCGATCACGATAAGGATGGGTATGTTGATTTCTATGATAAAGATTGTTATGCTCTTGTAACCGAAAATAAAAGTGTTGATGCTGATGGTCCTTTCGGATTTTCATCATATGTTGATGATATAGGTATATCTGAAGAAGAAATGGGTATTTCTTATTTTAACCCGAGTGCACTTGATGGTTCAGATGCGGTGTGCGGTGATGATAATGGAACTTGTCATTCCACACAAGAGCCGCTACAATTAAGTTGTTCTGATTTTTCATCTAATAAAACAGAGTGTGTTTTATTTGGTTGTGATTTTGAAATGGTTGGTGTTGGAGGAGGTGTGTGTAAGGGTTCAATAAATATTAGCTCTCTTAACAAATATGAATGTAAACATTTATCTCAAAAGCACAATAACTCATTTGTATGGTCGTCAGACCATGGCTATGTCACTCCGAACGGAGATAAGTATTTCTGCAACAAAGATTTGAAAGAAACTTCTGACGCAGGTTCTGACAGCGAATCCCAATCAGGAGAGCAGGAACTGACAGTCAATAAGGATCTTGCTAAGTGGAAGTGGTGGAACGCAGAACAACATCCGTATTACATCCATCAATATGACAATGTCGATTTCATAAGCAACAGCCAAGAATGGTTCTATTGCAACGCGACAACAAGGGATCTGCCAAACCAAGGAAGACCGATGGATGATTATCTTAGCACTGTCAATTACAGCGTGTTCGACAGACCGTCAGGTAGCGATATATTATTCACTTGCACTGATGTAATGAACAATCTATATGAGAACGATTTCTTTGAGGAGGAAGTTACTGATTTTAGTGGATTCACAACTTCCAATGGTGCTTTTCCATGTTCTGATTCTGAAATTGACGCTTGCTGTGATAGCAATCCAGAATATAATGATGTGGAAAAATTCTCGTGGGATTCATTCTATCAAGATTGTTTGAGCGAATGCTCTATCAATCAAAAAAGTATTGAAAATGATATTTCACAACAAAACTTTTGTGAGCTCTATCCGTTCTTGAGCGACTGTGAATCGACAGAACAGCAAGATATCCAATCGATATCAGACCGGCTTGAGAAGGATGCGTGCTCGTTCGATCTTAATGCTTGCTTGCAAGATACAATATTTCTCGATAAGAAATGTGAAGAAATCACACCTGATGAAGATGGTTTTGAAGGAAAACCATGTGCTCAAAACCCTATCTGCCCTACAGGAAATTATGCAGTAACAGAAGATGTTATCTCAGGAGATATACGATCGTGTTGTCTGCTCGATCCGGATGCGCAAGCAGGATATGGCTCACAAGAAGTGTGTGAGCCAATTGATAAGAATTTGAATAAAAAGACCTGCACAGAAGATTATCGAGGTGATTGGCTAAATGTCAGCAACCCTTCGGAAATGAGACAATATGCTTGCTCATCACATAATAATAATTCAAACTGCTGTGTGGGGGGTGATTGGACTCCTCTTTTTGATACAGGAAAATTAGCAATACTCACTTCACAGGCCCAGCCTGAACAATTCATCTGCTATCCATATAACGGAGCTTCTAAGATTGCAGAGTGTTGCAATTCCTATTCGACATGCACTAATTCACAACAGGATTCTCTTGGCAATAATGGTTATGGGGCTTTTGGAAAGGGAGGAACACTTTATACTGTGGAAAATTTTGATGGTTATAACGATACTACAGGAGAATATATTGACTATGTCAGACGAGAGACACAAATAAAAGACAATTTTGTATTAACCCAGTCAATAAGCGGTTCTGATTATTATTATCAACCAGGAGATTGGTCAAATTTTGATACCTTACATTTTGATATAGGTTATAATCACAATGTTATCACAGACCTCACAATCCATAATGGAAGCCAGACATGCACAATCAAGAATCTTCCCCAATACTTCACGAACGGGAATGCGACGATGAGATGGCATCATGTCAGGATTGCAGATGTCAAGATTCTGTGTGAAGAGCCGATCATCAATGATGATCAAACAGTATTATCAACGGACCAACTATCAACTGATGGTTCATCAACCCAAATATCGACGAATTCCACTTCGCTGGAGGAAGGTTCTTCAAGTTCTGGTTCATCCGCTCAAGGAACATCCGGTTCGGGCTCGTCAACCCCCCTGCAACAATATATTACCAGCGACTTCTGGACTGGCATTGAAGAAATCAAAGTCCACATAGAAACATCACAAACAGAGGTCTCGATGGTGGCAGATAACATCTATCTGGAAAACAATGCTGATGATGATGTGACTAACTATTACTGTGCAGGAGATTTCGGCCAATGGGTGGAAAATCTCGATGGACCCACTGATGAGGGATTCCAAACCGATGCCGATCCAAAAGAATATGGTGCGCAGTGGTATGCCTGTGAATCACAAGCGAGTTATGACTGGACGGGACGGCGATGCTGCGGTGACGATACTGAATCGTTCAATTACGATCCGACCGACCAAGCACCAGGAGAATATTTCGCCGATGTGAAAGCAGGATGTTATGGGGGGGTGCCAGTATACAATGATATGACTGTGGGCGAAGCGCTCTTGCTTGATGATGGTAATATCCATCACAACCTGCTCTATTATGAAGGAAAATTTCACTCCTGCGCTAATTCAGGAAACTGGTTTAAAGATTATGATATTTCATATGCCCCTCAAACAACTCCTACAAAACGAGCTGTTGGAATGGGAAAGCAAAATACCGCTCTTTTCAATTCGACCAATTCAACATTCACTGTGCTTGGAACGCACGTGTGCAGTCCGGATGGATTATGGGTGGCAAAAGATGAGATATCAACAACCAGATTCATCGCTTCAAAGATGTATAATCTCACTTTCGATGAGGATGGAAATCAATATTCTTCGTATGAAATAACTTGTGATTCGCTTAATAGGGTGACTCCATACAATTCAACACAAATCGAAGGTGCCGGGCTTGAAGAACTGTCAACAAATCATCTGAATGATTTTTGCACGCTACGCTATAAAGAAAATCAAGAGGAGAAAATGCTTGTGGGACTGAGTTTTGGAGATGAGCCTGTTGAAGCATTCCTGTATAATATGTCAGGACACGCATCGCTTGTCAACGCTATCGAGGATGAGAAAAGAAGTCAGTTCTCAAAGCTCTGCAACGATATCAAGCCCGAGAGCACATCATCACAAGAATTCTTTGTCGAATGCGATGCCATCAACTCAGGAGCGTCAGGACCGAGACTGGCATACAATCCTGATTTCAACATCCTATTTTTCTCCATGGTTGAAGATGAGTATATTGATTTCAACGGACTTTTCAAGCAAGATGACAATTCAAGAATCATCGCTTATGTTGATCATGTGTGGAGCCGGTTCATATCCTTATTTGAAGGGTGGTTCTCAAGCACCACTGCTAAAGATTTTACTAATGCGACACAGGTCCGTTCTGATTCTGCGCTCATGCCACAATTCATGAACTCGAGTATCGATTGGACCAAGCTTCATATCTCAAATGAAGGTGATCGACATATGCAAGCGCTCGTCGAGACTCGACCGACGAACAACCAAGGAGCAATGAGTACAGTATATACAGTCACATACGATAATTTGAGAACCTCTGTGAAAAGAATCGCTGACGAATATACTGATTATGACGAATTATTGGAAGTAGGGTATATGCGAGGGAACGAGTCACAAGTCATCAGTATTATAAATCCAAAACCAAGATATGAAACATTCCAACCGGATTTCGATGTCAGACGCTTCACCACAGCGCTCGAGATGGATTCGACAATAACCGGCTCGAAAATAACAGATCAACGAGGGGATGGTGTTGTCAGGATTGGAGAATTATGCGATCACGATAATCAAGGAAATCCAGTGTTCAAATATGGCAATGCAAATTGCTCGTTCTGGAATGAAAGCTATGCTAAAGGAACGGTAGATTGCAATAGTGACGGCACGCTTGATTATAGCGATTGCTCATAAGTGATAATTCCTCATTTTTTGTTCTATGACTTCTTCGAAACTTTTATTAAGTCCTTCTCTATCAAGAGATAGTATAATGAGACCGCTAATCGCCAACAAGACCCACTATCCTAACGGAATAACGCTTCTCGATTCGATGTTCGAAAAAATGTTCACCCACGAAAAAGGTCCTGGAGCACTTCCCATGAAACATAGCGCAGGAATCACAGAATCGAAATCAGGAAGAGAACAACCACCAAAAGCAATTATCGCACCGCATGCCTCATATGAATTAGCAGGTCCGTGTATGGCATGGTCATATGCCTTTCTTGCACAACACCAACGTCCCGATCTGTATATTATCATCGGCCAAGCGCAAAAATCAACACAAGAAGGTTTGTCGCTGGAAACATTCCAGACCCCATACGGAGAAGTCAGGGTGGATCAAGAATTCGCACGAGCGCTTCTCGAGAAAGGACATATCATGCAAAACGATAAAGCGCACCGTGAAGAATCAGTTATAGAAATACAACTTCCATTTCTCCAATATATCAACAAACCAAGAATAGAGAAGGTGAAAATACTGCCTGTACTTCTCAATCCCGAAAGTGATGTTAAAGAGTTATCTGTTGATATCAAGGAAACGCTTCTCGATCAGGATAAAACTGCTGTTTTCGTGTTTGTTAGCAATATGACTTCGTATGGTCGCAATTTTAAGTTCGTGCCATTCACGGAAGATGTAGAAAACAACATTTCGAAACTTGATAATGATCTATTTAAAGCAATCAAAGAGTATGATAAAACAACTTTTTTCTCAACAGTGAAAGAGACGATGGTTCCTCTATCAGGTTATAGCGCGTTCCGTTTATTCTTCAAGCTATTCAGACCACAACGGATCGATCTGGAACAGTACTATATGTCGGGGGAGATGAACGGGGACTATTCTGCCACGGTAAGTTTCGCCAGCATGGTGCTTTATTGACAAAGGAACGAGTGTGTGCTACGGAACAAAGGTTTAAAAATATCAACACCTTCAATACCATCCGAAATGGGACGGAAGGCGCAAGCGACGATATTTGTTATATTGGGGATTGTTATATTATTAGTCGTCTCGCTTCTTATCACTGCACAACAAAGAGTTCTCGAGCAGAGGATGCAACAGGAAGCTGAAGAATCAATCAATGATTTTCTTGCTCTCAATTCGATCAATCATTATGTGACAAGCTGTCTTGATACGGTCGCCGCGCAAGGATTACATCTTCTCGGAGAACAAGGAGGGGTGATATATGACTATCAGGGAGGTCTGACACCGACAGGTTACGGCCAATCATTTGTCAAAGGGGTGCATTACATACCTTATTCGTTCAGACGGACATATTTCGATGAGAACAACACGTTAAAATATCGGTTTGAGACGAGAAATGTCAGTTACGGCATGAAACGATTCGTCAACTGCCCGTCATTTTATCCACCGCGACCGATTGATTATACGGATGAGATTACAAGTTATTACCCTGTCAAGGACACACCTTTTTCGAAATTCGAACAAAGATACATGTCATATACTTTTGACACACCGCCTGGGTGTATGGGTTTCGATTCCACCTATCAGTTCAGTGGTTATATGGGGGCGAATATGATACCTAAATTATGTCATATCAACGGTTCAAACAAACCATATGAATTAAGAGAAGGGAATCCTGATCCGACAGAACAAAGGAATCCGTGCAGATGGCAATATTATGATACGTCAGCAAAGCCCACATCAATACAAAACCAGCTCGATACGTATGTGGAGAATAATATAGGCCAGTGCGTCAACCTGTCAGTCTTCACGAAACGAGTGGGAAATATCAGTGTGGATGAGACTGATATACGGGTGAAAAGCATATTGCAGGATCCAAGCGGGATTATTATGAATGCATATTATCCGTTCGAAATCACGCTGCCAAACGGGAATATATATATTCACGATGTCTCTTTCCAATCAAAATTCTCTATCAACATAAAAACGATATATTCATACATATTTGACTTGTTCAGCAAGTGGGCGAGAGATCCTTACTTCGATCTTCTTGAGGATTGGGATGAGAAAAACGAGACAACGAACAAATATTATCATTCCACCTTCGAGCTTGAGTATGAGCGACAAGCATGCACTGACTGCACAGAGAGAGGAGTGTTTGATGATGTCATAACGATAACAGATAAAGGATCGCTCCTTAACAGGAAACCATACTCGATGACATTCGCACTTCAGGACAGAAAGCCAGTGCTTGATTTCATGAATGATCCATATGTTACGGGAAGTTATAAGGGGAAAGAAATAGATTATCAATACTATACTAACGCTACGATCACGCTCACACCTCAAGCGGTCGATGCGGATTTGGATAATATCACATATCATTACAACGGATGGATGGAGGATTATGTCGAAAAACTCAATTATACTTGCTGTCAAAAAACAAACAAATGTAATGTGACACATTATAACGAGACTGATTGTTATTTAGGTAAGGATTCGACAGTCTCACCTCATAACTGGACGAGATCCGAGCTGTATAAGAAAACAGGAAGGGTGGCGAGGTTCAAGACAGATGTTAATGATACAGGGTTTCATGAGGTGATCGTCACAGCGGAAGACGAACATGGCAAAAAAGATTTCCAGATTGTCAAGTTATTGATTTTCGACCTCCCGCAAGCGCTTCTCAAGATGGGAAACTATTATGATGATGTCAATAACAAGTTCGCATCAGTCGAGGATATGTATTTGCTTAATGGGACGGGTTCGAATGCGTCGAAATTTCTCGGAGGAAGTATCAGCAACTATATCTTCATGGACAAGACAGAACCGTTCACGAAAAATTCAACAACAGGCATTCTCATCCTTGGTGATGCTCCAGCGAATCATTCGACCATACCACAATATAATTTTATGAGATCGGCTCTTAATAGTAAGACTTCACTACGACACGATATGCTATTGTATGTCGAGCAGAATACGACAGGTTCGACAGTAGTCAGCGAGCCAGTCTACGGACAGGTCAATGTAACACAATGCCTGCCGCACAGATATACAAAACAAAAATTCAATTCTGTCTCGTCACCTTCTCCTCTGTCAAGCTATTATGACAATCCTGATATCACACCATCAACAGCACAGTCAAGCGAGTATTACTGGAATATTCCAAATAATGATTATTATGGTGTGCCTCACGTGTGCTGCAGACCACTTGACACGACAACAGATGATGATAACCTTTCAGGAGGAAAGTGGGCGTCTCAAGATACGAGCTGTTTTGAAATACGGTTCAACACAACATATCCGTCAATCGATGTCAGCGAGCCCTATGCGTATCTCAACGCCTCATGGTATGATAACGGAAGCGGAGTTCTCAAGAAATACGACCATGAATACTATGAAAACGTGTATGATGATGCGGATTTGTATCCTGACGATTATCCACTTGATACGACAACAAAAAGCTCCGTTTCCAAGGATGATCTCAATGATGTATTCGAGGTTTCCTACAGGCAGAATTGCAGTGGGACAAGCGGTAGGATGTGTGCAGGAGCGATAACGACAATATGGGATCGAACAGATTGTCTGGATGGAGATGAAAGCAATCCTTCTCATCCGCTTCAAGCAAGCGATCCGTTTGCCAGATGCCAAGGGCCAGGATCAAAGTCGGATGATCCGTTCGAATCGAGAAAAGCAGGCGAGGATGTGGATGGAAAGCTCGTGTGCGCGAACTTTTCAAGCGGAGAGAGTTTCGAGAAGGATGTGCTTGGAATAAGCGCTTCAACAATCTCAAGTGAAGGATTGAGTGTGAGCTTGTCTGACGCTGTGTCTATCGGAAACGGACAGTGCGCAGAAAACGAGACAGGATTTGACATACAAATAGAACAAAATATTCCGACTGTGAAAAAACGGAAACCACTTGGTGATTTTCAGTGTGAAGCGACATGCAGTGGTGAGAACGGGCTTTGCATGTATCACGATTACACGAGATGCAGTTGTGAGGATGGTGATAATGCGTGTGACGGTGTATCAGCAGAGGACTTGTTCGATAATAATGGAGATAAACGTGAAGTTTGTATCAATGATGCAAACAAGGATTCGTGCGATAGCGATTGCAAGTCACATTCAACGCATTATTCGCTTGGAGCATGCTACTGTGATATAAAAGGTTCAGCAGGGGATGTTTCTCCACAATCTTATAAAAAATTCTTTGAAGTCTCGCAAGGTTCGCTGAATATCTATGAGAATGGCAATATCAAAAGTCAAGACAGTGCGTGTTGTACGAAGGATTCGATCATCTACAATGCTGATGGACGATTGTGCTATAAAGGAGGTGTGTATGATCAAAACGATCAACCAGACGTGGTCTCAGAAGAGAATTTGGCGAACATAGCAATACTAGCATATAATGGATATTTTCATTGCTGTTACACAGGTTCAACAACAAAGAAACCAGAGTATTGTACTGGCGGATGGTATGATGCAACGTCAAGCAACAATAACATTGTGGGAAGTTATAAGTGCACGACATCCACTCACAACCTTCCAAAATGGCAGTAATCCATCTGAAAAAAACAAATCATTCTTTATGATGGTGCTTTTTTTCCTCCTCTGTGTAAATCAATCAAAGGTCAAAACATTTATAAACGATTAAGTGTTTAGTCAGTTTTGTTAGTGCATAAAAATAGTGTGTGTGTCGCTATCTCGAGATAGTCTCTTTTCAGGGTGTGTTGTGTGAAGCTACGGAAAACAACTATATTATTGTCTTTATTTCTTTTCATCGCAATAGTAGCGGGCGCGCAAGCGCAAGCTGAAATGTGCGTCCCATCATATATTGATACGGAAGGGATATCTGGTTCGTATTCGTCACTATCGTACCCGCAAGACGGACAATGCCCTCCAGCACATGTCAATGTTGAAGGTAGTATCAGCGATCAAGATGATCGTAATGATGGTATGCAAACATCGTGTTGTTGCAGGTGTTTTGGCAATGAAAATTTTGAGGTCATGTCCTTTGAAGCGCCGAGAGGATACGATCATTTTGTCTCGACAATATACTGTACTGAAAAAGGTTATGATGTTGGATATATAAATGAAACTAATTGCACAGCCGCATGTTCTGACACGTGCAGCGGGACAGGAGGGCCCTTGATTGAAGAGACGGACCTGTATCATGAGATTATAGGATATGTGTACATTAATGGAACCACCGCTTCGAACGTATCAGTATTCGCACTTGATCAAGGAGAGGATGTCATTGTAGAAGCGAAAACGGATGCAGAAGGCTATTATAATCTCGGAGCGGTGCCGGGAGTGAAGAACGGCAAGAATACCTTCCTTGCGATGACTGGATCACAGCACGAATACGATTGCGCTGATAATTATCAAGAGATAACATTGACAGATGATAGGCAACTCAATTTTACTATGCAACAATGCACCAAAAATGCAGAGTATTGCAATCCTGATTGGCAAACAAGTGAATGGGGGGAGTGCAAGCCCTATTTCGGCCAATCATTCCAAGGACAATATGTCCAGACAAGAACTGTGACTGATGCCAATAACTGCAATATCACAAACAACAAGCCAAAAACATGGAAACTCTGCGAAGGAAACGCGACAATCGCGAATTGCGGAAATGGAGAGCTCGAACAAGGAGAGTTCTGCGATCCGGCAACACAAGGAGATGGAGACCCTATATTTTCACTGCCAAACGGGGAGAATGCGTCGTCAGTATCGTGCAACGATATTTTAGGGCAAGGATATAGTGATGAAACGACTGTGACCTGTACTGATTCATGCACGTACGATTATAGCGATTGTCAGCCTGTATGCGGGATGTATTGTGATCGCATAGAAGAATGCTCGATGGAAGAATGCCAATCATTATGCCATGGAGAACCGCTATGCGGAAACGAATGTGAAGGGCAACAACCAGTTTTTCTCCCAACAAACAGTTCAGGTTTGGATGTGTTCTCGACAAGGAACGTGTATGATTTGTATGAACCGGGAATTCTCGAACCCAATCATCATCGCGGAATCAGATATTTTGACGAATCGAAAGATGTCGAACTAAGCTGGAGTTTCAACGGGACGTGCGAGGATGAGATATTAGCATATCAACTCATCTATTGTGAAGAAAATGGTGATTCGCGAACCTGCAAGGGAGATACCAGGCAAAGGGTTGAAGTTCCGCGGGGAACATACACGTACAAGATGAGCGATGTGCTTGAGCCCGACACCTCATTTTGCTATAATGTCTGCGCGATAACAACTGACGGTGAGACTGATTGCGCTTACGATGAAAATAAGAAACTTCCATGTTTCAATACAGGAGAAGAGTATTGCATGAAATCGCATTCACAAGGATATGATTGCAAAGAAACAAGCTCTGGAGATATCAGGCCGACAGGATGCTCATTTAAAGAATTCAAATCATCAGGTTCAAGCACGTTCAGGATGACAAATCATAGTTATGAAATATCTGATGAAGATTGTGTCGGGAAAACATGTGTTGAAACACCGTATGATCCTCTTAACGATGATTACGGAGCCACCTGCAAGGAACCGATCGAATGCTCGACATGCAACGGACCGTTTGGAGTATATGGGGCAAGTGACAATATGATAACATATAGCAGTGAGAATAATCAATCCAGACAGATGCAATGCGATCGATTCCTCGATCCGACACCAGATAATTTCGCCAATACGCAATGGGCGAGACTCTGCTATTATGATATGTCATTATCCTCGATTAACTATTATAATACTTGTTCAAAAGTCGGAACGTGCTATGATTATGCTTCAAAACAAGCGTGCGAGAACGATCCGTGCAACAGCATGGATGGTGGTTGCCAGTGGAGTTCATATTCTGAAGAGTTGGGAGTGGGTGTCTGCAAACCAGTAAAACAAGAACTTCAAGAGTGTGTACGATGCGATAGCGAGTCACCGCTCGGATTTTGTACAGAACAACTCTGTGAAAACAATTACGGAGAATGTTATTACAGAAAACCATCAAATAATACAGTGGAATCTGAAGAGAAGACTATACTAAGTGACATACAAGGAATAACAACACAAGATGATCGTTATAGTTCTGATCAAACAGTACCTACATGCATCGATCAGGATAAGATGGCATGCGGACTGTATGAGACAGAACAGGATTGTGTAGGTAACGGAACAGGAATTGAAGTGGATGTGACTTATGAGAATGATAAAGCAATTTATGGAACGAACAAAATTCTCACTGCATCACAGGATCGCTTCGGTTACGGTGGTTGCACGTGGGTGGAAAACGCGAGCAACAACGATAATAATGGCTGTCACAAGAATACGGACGGGTTGTTTGACGATGGACCGGTCGGAGATTGTTATAGTTCATCATATTTTGACAAGCTCAAATGCTGGCAAGACACCACTCCCCCGAACACAACACTCATACTCCGAGATCCACCTGAAAACGAAGCATATAAGGATCTCCCTACATACGGGATCAACGAGATAGCTAACATTACGTTCAAAGT
>CAZRUJ010000006.1:0-23612 GCA_964603345.1 uncultured Methanosarcinales archaeon
ATTGATTTCTCTTCTTGATAAAAAAGGCATGGTCAGTGTCGTTTGCGTCCAGGATGCTTCTGAAGCAAGAGATATTGCCCATTTCAAACCCGATATCATCGCCATCGAACCTCCAGAGCTCATAGGCGGTGACGTGTCGGTCACCAGCGCCGATCCTGATATCATCAGCCAGACTATTGACGCGGTCAGATCAGTTGACAGAAACATCCCTATTCTCTGCGGTGCAGGTGTCAAGACAGGTGATGACGTTAAAAAAGCCCTCGATCTCGGTGCGATGGGAGTTCTTGTCGCAAGCGGTGTGACAAAAGCGGACGATCAAGAACGTGCTGTCAAAGAACTCATCAGAGGAGTGAGCGAACATAAGGATTCTTAACAGTTCCGATAAAGAAGGCTCACTCAATAGACGAGTCTTATTTTGATATCGCTCCTTTCTGCCACTGTTGCAGGATAATTCTTGCGGTGGTTTCAGTATCCGGCTCACCACCTTCTTTTTTCCTGTTGAGCTTGAGGGCTATCGCTTCAAGCATCTCTTGTTCATCAGCATAATCATTTTTCTCAAGCCCGAAATATCTCATGACAACAAAACCGTTCTCCCGAAGGAGCTCGTAAGCGACCAAGTCATGATCTTCCTTGATGTTCGTGCTCGCAGCTATCTTAAGCTTGTTTGATTTCGTATCATCTCCTGCAGACAGAACTCCTGGTGTGTCGATGATGCGGATCTTGTTATCAACCTTGATATCCTGTCGTCCTTTTGTATATCCGCTCACTGAAGAGACAGGAGCGCTTGATTTCCCTTTAAGCGCATTGATGACACTGGACTTTCCCGTATTAGGATAGCCTACGACACCGACCTTGACAGGTGTTATATCAGCGTATCTCAGTATCATCTGCCTGAGTTTTGTCATACCATAATATTTCTGTGCCGAGACGAACACGCAAGGCCTATACTTCTTCTTGAGAGAGACAAGCATCCATTTCTCGACCAGATCAGCCTTGTTGACGACCGTTATCAGCGTCTTGCCGAGTCGTTTCGCTTTCTCCCTGAGTTCCGAGTTATTAGTTCGTTCAGGCAGTCTCGCATCAAGAACGAGAAGAAGAATGTCTGCATCTTGCAAGACTTTATCGACTATCGACCAGAAATTACGTGCCATAACGACATGAGAGAATGAACACCGTTTTATAAATATATGAGAAAAAAAGAAGAGTCATTTCAATTGATTTGCACATAGAGCTTATGCCTGGTTTCGTATCTATTACCAATACCACCATCACTTCCCTGAGTACAAATTATTTTATCTTCATCCACAGGATTTTCGCATACGTCGACGTTGAAGATGTATTGTCCGTCCTTGACATCCTTCTCAGGGATGACTATACGGATGGGGACGTATTCATGCTCATTATTCTTTATGGTAAACGTATCCGTTGTCATGAGCACCCAGTTATCACCGCATTCACTAGGGAGTTCTTCAGAATTCCGTATCTGAGCAGCATTATCCCCCATATGATATCCACAGGAATCTATATGAGAATTCGAGCCATCAAGGAATAGGTCGTCACTCAAAGGATTGAATGGATCATCTTGCTCGTTCATATAAGCCGTGCTCCCACCGTAGGTTACAAGCACCTTGAACAATCTAGTATCCCCCATCTCGTTGTTGATACCGATGTTAAAATCAACATAGTCTCCCCGTTTCGCTTCCTTATTGGGATAGGGGACGACGACCAGAGATCCATCTTCGAGCAAAGCGCTTATCTGGCGCTGGGTATCTTCACCGACCTGATCGCGCAGATCCGTTGTTTTTGAGAATGCGTTCGAGAATATGGAAAAACCAATACCAAGAAGCACCAAGCCTATGATGATGACAACAAGCATGTTGATGGAAAGCTGGAAACCACTTTTCGATTCAGATAATGAAGTCACAATAACACCTTATTCTTCCACCATTAGGATTTTATCTTGAGCACTGTGCTACTCGATGCCATCACATGCTCTCCACATACGATGTCAAACGAGCATCGATAAACACCCGCAGGAGCCTCGGCGGTGACGTTGGCAAGCACGAGACCCTCTTTATCGAGAGGAATGCTTTTTACATCGGAATCCACATCAAGTGAGACGCTTCCAGGACAGCTGATATTCAAATAAGCCCCTTCGCTCTCGCATTCGTCGAATTCCATGTTAAAGAAACTCGTTCCAAGCACCTTTGATTCTCCTGACATCAATTCAGGATTGACAATAGGTGTGTGCGGATTGTCAGAAGTTGCTTGTTCAGGAACCTCTTCGACATCATCCTCATCGAATCGTTCCTTGAACTCAGTATCTCCTGAAGCGGGTGATGTCTGCTCTTCAGGTGATTCAGTAAAAGCATTCTGGATGATGAACACTGCCGCAAGGATGATGATAAGAGCGCCGATGGCGATCTCTATTTTTTTTGTCTTATTCACCGAATATCACCTATGTCGTTCTATTTATGCTTGAGCATGTGTATTTCCTTGAGAAGCAGCCATGCGAAGATGAGCATGACAATTATACCAATACCAAGCACTGTGAATCCGACTGGAACACTTTCACCTATTGCAAGAAGCGCTACTCCTAGCGTGAGAAGAAGCACTCCGAGAAGGGCGAACTTATCAAGTATCATCCTCATCATCTGAAATTCTTCATCTTTTGTCAACCGTAATTTCTTTTTCGTGGCCATATAACATCACCTTCTTAAGCAATAACCTTGATAAACGCGGATTCTGAAGCGACATCTACCCATTCCTCACCATCACCATCCTCATCGCACTCAATGGTGACCGTACAGGCATAATTTTTTGCAGGAGCTTCTGTCTTGAAAATACCACCTACATTCTTTGACACACCTTGATCGACAACGACAGGAAGACGTTCACTTGACGTCCAGTTGAACTCCCCTCCAGCGCAAGTGATATTCAGACGAGCGCCAGAACCGCTCGAACAAGATGACGATTCCTTGTTATAGAAGCTCACGGCCAGAGTATTTTCCTGATTACGTTTAATCTGAATATTGTTGATGTTGGCAATCGGTTTTTCGGCCGTCGCTTGCTCTGACAAATCCATAGATTCCAAGGAACTCATCAACTTATCTTTTCCCGATCCGAGAACTCCTCTGATAAGCCCTAGACCAAGACCGAGAACTGCCATTGCCATGACGAGAATAACTATGGCATTGATAGATAATTGCATCGAAGCGCTACGGCTTCGCTTCTTATAAGGACCGAAAATTCGCATCATGATATTCACACACCTCTTCTTACGCGAGTATTACTTTGGATTGAAAGAACAACCCAACATGTATTGCACATGGAGCATTTATATATCTTTCTATATGAACGACTCTGTTCAAAAACGAATATAGTTTCATATTTGCATACTAAAAAAGAAGTTACTAGCATGGAAGTTATTTGTAAGTTTGCACTATAAAAAAATATGAAATTATACAAACAGACATTACGAACTTCATTTTGAACAGAGCCCAACAGAGCCTATATGAAAAGAAGGAAAAAATAAATGAAGGGGAAAAAAGGATCCTAATGGCTTTTTGCAATATAGACGACATGCTTCGCAGGTTTTCCGCATACTGGACAGTCACAAAAAGGTTTTTCTTCTTTGCCAAACCATTCTCCCCTGACCTCAGCGCCCACATCCTTTTCTATGACTTCCGCGCAGGATTCCCCATCCTTATCCGTCGAGCAAAATGATGTCCGGACCATCTTTCCCGAATCGATATGCATCCTGATTTCGGCCAGGGTCTGCGAATCCTCTAGTCGTTTTTCAAAAACCTGATCCGCTCTCGTTCTCAAGTTCAGCGTGAATTCGGATCGGATGGTGTCGAGATGATTCTTGAGATCCTTTCGTGAAACGACTTCTTTCTTGTCAAGGTCGCGCCTGAATACCACGACATTCTCATCTTCTATATCCCGAGGACCTATTTCTATTCGAAGAGGGATTCCTTTGAGCTCCCAGTGATTGAACTTGAATCCTGGACTGACTTCCTTTCTATCATCAATTATAACCTCAACACCCATACGTTCAAGCTCTCGTTTGAGTTCTGCAACCTCTCGTGTGACAAGCTGCTCCTTATCCTTTTTCATAATAGGAACAATGACGACGTGATGCGGAGCTACATCCCATGGAAGGACAAGACCCTTATCATCACCGTGGAACGTGATGAGCGCTCCGTAATTTCTTGAATGGCACGGTCCGTAGCATGTTATCCATCCTAATTTCTCTTCACCATCATCATCTTCGAAAGTGACATCGAACGGTTTGCTGAAATTCTGACCTATAAGATGGGTGGATGGTAATTGTAATACTTTACCTGAATGGAGTAGGACATCCGCTGCAAATGTATTCTCTGCTCCAGGAAACTTATCCCATTGCGGTCGTTTGAAAAAGATGTGCGGGAGCGCCAGTTTGTGATGGAGTAGCTTTTCAGTGATTTCCATATCTTCACTGACTTGCATCATCGCATCCCCTCTTGTCGCAAATACATTGTGAGCTTCGGTCCAGTGGAGCTCTCTCGTCCTCATGAAAGGCCGGGTCATCTTTGTCTCATGGCGAAAAACACTGACTGTCTGGTATCGTTTGAAAGGGAGATCTTTATAACTCCGGATCCACTTACCATACATATCATACAATGCTGTCTCCGAGGTCGGCCTGAGCGCATATCTGGTCTCGAATGTCTTATCTCCAGCTCCTGTCACCCAGAATACTTCAGGCGTAAAGCCCTCCACATGATCAGCTTCTTTATGGAAATTCTCTTCGGGGATGAGAAGCGGCATGAGAAGCGGTTCGTGATCTTTTCTTTCGAGCTCATCCTCCCATAAACGAGTTATTTTCCTGATGCTTCGCACCGCCCAAGGCATATAGACGGGAAATCCTTTGATATTATTCCGTATATCTGCCAGTTCCGCTTTTTTCATCAGTTGCGTAAACCATTCGCTGAAATCCTCATTTTTTGAGACGCTCAATCGAGCGCTCGTATCTTGCTTAGCCATGATTATCGACCATAATGAACAAAAACTGCGTTATAAATATTGCTATTGGATAACCCTGACCAACAAAGAAAATCGTATGTGGGAGAAATAACAACATTACCTAAACACAAAAAAATAACCTATCAAGTCAGATCTTATATGATTTCTTCAAGCGAAAGCAATTAATCGTCAAGCGATAAAATCCCGCATCCAATCTTTTTCCTCGGCTATTGTCGTGGATTTTCCATGGCCTGGATACACAACAACATCATCAGGTAGTTCCATCAACTTCCTCAGGGAATCCAGTATCATCTCATGGTCAGAGCCAGGTAGATCTGTGCGGCCGCATGTTCCTTTGAACAGCGTATCGCCCGAAAACAATATCTTATCCTCAGCATCGTATAAGCAAACGCTTCCTGGAGAGTGGCCTGGTGTGTGGATGACAGATAATGAATGAGAACCAACTTTGATCATTTCAGGAAGGTGATCGATATGTTTTGGAGAAACCAAGTCATAATCAGCAACCCGCTTGGCAAGATGTCTTGAGACATCCATCGAATCAAGGTCGAGTTTGTGTATGAGACAGGTGACATCAAACCAGCACGCCCCCATCAAATGGTCAAAGTGGTTGTGTGTGAGAATGATCGCTTTCAATCGCCTATTTCCTATTTCCTTGTTGAGACGGTTGATGTCATCTCGCTTATCGCTTGCCGGATCAATGATAATGCACTCGTTACCATCACAAACAAGATATGTATTTGTCTTTATCGGGCCCCATCTGAATGAAGTTATTTCAAGCATCGTATTCAATCCTCACTGACATCTCTTGACCAACAGGACGGGCAATTATTCATTCGAATAATTGCTCAAGCGATATCTCGAAAGCACCTACAGGATTTGAAAGGCCTACATTGGCAAGCACCTGAGGATGGAGTTCCCCGACCACACCGACGTACTCGTCTCCTATGAACACGTCCGCCGAACGTCCTTCAAGAAAATACGGTTTGTCAGCGGCTTTGAATGTCGCCGTGATCCCTCTTGTTCGTAGCACTTGCTCGAGCACTTGACGTATTTCTGTGAATGTCACAGTCTTATCTGTTCTCATAGCCGACAATCTCAGCTCGTTACGGCTCGCCACATCAACCGTCTCATCAGGTATTGTCACAAAAGCACCTTCAAATATCTGTTGGGGCAATGGTCTGCTCCTGTTATGCGATAAGCTCTTGAGAAGTTCAGGCAGCAATCGTGTCCGAAGCATGGTCTGCGATTCATTTCCGTTTGCGATCGGAACATACGATTCGTCCTCTGAGTCGATCAGTAAATTATCATACTGGTCCCGTTCTGTCGTTATGGCAAATGTATATGTTTCAAGAAATCCGAGACCGACAAGAATCTCTGCGATCTCCTCGCGTATCCTCGATGACTCAAGCACTCCTCCTATCGACGAGACTTCAGGAACTGTCATCCTGAAATTATTGAAGCCATACGCTCGCGCTATATCATCGATAATATCCACTTCATGCCAGACATCAAACCTGAATGGAGGCACATCAACAGTCCATATTGTATTACCTTGCTTGTCGGTTGCAGTCTTATCGTGGACGGCATACATCATTTTCAAGAGCAAGGTCCTGACTTGCTTTTCATCAAGATCGAGCCCGAGGTATTTTCGTATTGAAGCTGATGTCAAGGTTCTTTTTCTAGGTGAAAGTTCAGGTGTTTTCCGGACTGTTCCATCAGGATATACGACACTGACTTGGTGGACATCACCACCCATATCAGCGAACATCGTCGTGATATTGACAAGAAGTTCTTCGAGGATACTGATTTCGAAACCGCTGCATTCGATGAACAGATCAGTAGTTTTCTCATTGACCCGACCAGTCTTTTCTGAATTGATGATGGGTGGCATTGAGAGGATTTCGCCGTTGGTATCGATGAAGTATGGATATTTCTTTTTCCCGTCAAGAAGGTGTTTATACGCTTGACCTGTCTCATGATCCGTGAGGATATTCGATCCTGACATTTCGTTCTCCGCTCCAAGTGGGCGAAAGACGATTTCTTCAGGTGCTGTGGCTGTGAACGTGATCGGCATCGTCATGGCATCAAGCGGATAGATTCCTATCGCCCCTCTTTGCCGATTCCTACCGAGTGTCGCGTGTAGTTTCTCTTGCGCTTCGATGATCTCTTCGATGCGATTCGCATCCAGTTTCAGGTTCTTGACCACCGCACAAACAGTATGAGGTCTCACATCCTCGACCTCCCGTGTTATCTTGACCATATAGTTGCTTTTTGAAGTTATATATCGTGGAGGGTGGCTTGCTTTTCCAAGCAACGCTGTAATGGCTCTTGCAAGCCCGTGGACGCTGACTAGATCAAGTCGTTCAGGAGTAATTTCCACGGATAATATGCCTTCTGTCTCCCCCTTGAGTTCCATACCCATATCAAAGAGTACCGAGGATATCTCTTCAACAGATAATTGTTCTCCGAGCGCTTGCCTTAATGCATGTAGTGAAATCGTTATCATGACCATCGTTATTCTGCCTCCTCAAGATAGGGTTGCGGCGTCTTATGATTCGCTATCCATTCGAAATCTACTGTCGGGCCGACGAGTTCCCTGAGATTCGTTTTTCCTGTAAGGAGGGCGGCTACCCTGCTCGCACCCATCCCCCATGCGATGACGGTCTTGTGTTCTAATCCGTACGGTGCCAGGCTTTCAGGTCGGAATATCCCTGAATTGATGAGCGCATGCCATTTTCTTGTATGCTCATTATAATAATGCGCTTCGAGGCTTGGTTCGGTATAAGGGTTATATGTCGGCTTGAAACGGATTTTGTGAATACCTAATCTCGCGTAGAATTCCTTGATAAACCCCATCAGATCGGAAATGGTCAGATCTTCACCCACAACAAACCCTTCTGCTTGTATAAACTCTGCCAAGTGCGTGGTATCAACCGCTTCATTGCGAAAGACGTTTGCCACATAGAAATATTTTCCTTCCGTGATATTCTTCTCTCCGAACATCCGGAATGTCGTTGCAGTGCTGTGCGTTCTCAAGATGAGCTCTCGTGCTGTTTCAGGATTCCAGGGTATTCCATGACCGGTTGAACCCGTATCTCCTCCGTTTTCATGCACTTGCTTGACTTTCTTGACTAGTTCGGTTTCAGGCAGTGCTCCTTTTTTTCCGACAAAGAATGTGTCTTGCTCATCCCGTGCAGGATGATCTTGCGGTATCCACATTGAATCCATACACCAGAAGGCAGTCTCCACCCATGGTCCTTTCATTTCCTTGAATCCCATGTTCAGATACACGTCCCTGATAAGGTTTGCCGCTTCTCTCATCGGATGCCTTCGACCGCCACTCTTGACAGGCAAGGGGGACGTCACATCGTAGGTCCTGAACGTCTTTTTCTTCCAACTGCCATTCCTTAGCATCTCTGATGTGAGTTGTTCTTCATGATCAGAGAAATCAATCTTTGCTTCAAGAAGCTGTTGTCCAAGCGAGGTGAGTTTCACCCGTTCAGTGACTTGCTTTTCCACTTTGAGCATATCTTTTCGTTTCGTTAGTGAAGAGACTATATCTTTTTGCTCTCGTGTCAAAGAATGATAATCTTGAGGAAATTCAGTTGTTGAAAGAAATACTTGTGGCGGATATATTTCGCTGGATACAAGCGCTTTTCCTGCAGGTGTTATCTCAAGCAAGATATCCCGTTCAGTTCTCTTGACTGTGACCGCTTGTAATGATTTAAGCACCCCAATACTTGCCATTATTTCCGCATGGGGCAACTCTGTCTCTTCTGCCAATGTCGTCGTGGATTTGCTTTCATCCCCAATCGCTTGGAGGATGAGGATTTCAGGAAGACCTTTTTCCTGTGCCAGACTACCCATTCCTTTGAGTACAACTACATCTTCGATTTCCCTATCCACCACGAGCAATTTCTTGTTTGAAAGCCACATCAACCCTCGCTTCACTTCAGCATCTTTCTTGCCAGATTCTTCTAGGATCTCATCAACAGTAATATTATCCGCAAGATAAGGCAATACGTTCCGTTCCTGTAATGAGAGCGAGTGTGCAATTGTAATGATTTCTTTTGAAGTCATGTCAAAAGTGATGAGAAGACTTGTTTATAAAAATTGTCACCGACATCACACAAATATAAAGAGAAAAAAGAAATATTTATAAATAACAACTAATTAGTGACAATTATGAATAATAATTATCTACCTAAAGACCTTATGCATGATTATTGTATTGGGATTTTGGATCGGGATGATTTTTGTATTATCGATTTGAAATCCAAGCACATGTACACCCCTGTAACATACGAAGATATTGTCGATGTTCTTGAAGGGATTATAAATACTAATGATACAGATAATATTGGCGATATTCTGCGACCAGGGTTCTATATTCTACCATCAACCACAGAAAGCTACATTCGCCACAGTATTACCGAGACTAAGGATGTGGTATCTGACTATGAAGTCTCACCTGATGAGATCGACACACTCAACCCTTCACAGATAAAAGAGATCCGTCGTCATTATAAATTACGGACGGGAAAAGAACTTGATATTCGAAGCAAGAAAATGGGGAACGTCCTGCTCCCGGAGTATAGCCCTTTAGAGCACAATAATTTCGTTGATAATATTCCTTTCGATCAGGACATAACAAACAAAGGAGTGGAGCAAAAAATACTCGCATACCAGCTGCACAATAAAGAATTGAAAAACAGCAATTAAGAATAAAAAAAGTTCTCAATTATCTGTTTCATCATCTGTTCCACCGGTTTTTTATTTTCTTTTCAAGATTGACTGAACCTTTCTTTATTATCTCCGGAAAAACACAACTTCCTTTATCGGTTGAGATGTGTATTTAATTGATACACCACATAATATTAGTTCAAAAACAACCATCTGCATAACAGAATAGGACTTGTAAGCACCTAGAAAAAAAAGAAATAGTTATAAAACAATACTTGTTCTTGTTCAAATATGGATTTTGAAGACAATTATCTCGGGATTGATATATTCATAGGTTATAAGACAGAAGGTCACAACAAGCAGCGAGGTATTCTTCATAGAGCGACAGGTGAATTCGAAAGTTTCGATACTATAGAAAGTCTAACTCAAAGATTAACAAATCATGATATGCATGAAAAAAACGGAACGTTCGATCTGATCCCGAAAAGTGATTCAAAACCAGAGTATAAAACAATACAAATAACAAACATCAAAGATACTATGGCAGGGCATATAAAATTTGATATCGCTGAAGGGAATAAAATAAGTGTCATCCCTCAGAACGATAACAAGACAAGCGCCGTGTACAGTCCGCTATCAATAGCCGAAATCGATAAAGTGTGTGAAGAATTCTCAAAGAGAAATGAAGGAACACCATTATTTTACAATCTGGATGAACAACTCATACACACTATTCCGGAACACGGGCTTATCAACAAGCAAGAATATTTCGGACAAGAAAAGCAAGATGGTCCGCGTAAGCAAACTTATGTCAACATCTCAGGCATCAGCATGGGAGAATTGTATGATATTTTAAAAGACACTAACCTTTAAAAACACGTTCTTATTCTATTTGCAATATTATGGGTTTATATGATACGGATCGCATCGTCACTGCTGATAAGGTTGTAGTAAAGGATGTTTTCAAGCGCAGGTATATGCGGTTGCTCGGCAATCAGTATGACGATTTCATGAAGTATTCATTTACGTATTTGCGAAAGTGCATCAGGGTGAACACGCTCAAAGCCGATATCAAAGATGTTAAAGAACGGATAGAACAAAAAGGCTGGAACCTCACACCGATACCATGGTGTAAAGAAGGTTTTTTCGTGGAAGGGCATGCAACGCAGGATCGTTTCGATATAGGTAATCTCATGGAGCATTCGCTCGGTCTGTTCTACGTCCAAGAGGCTGCTTCGATGCTTCCTCCACTCGTTCTCCTCTCCGATAGGGATGAAATGACCGATAAGGATAAAGATGCGTTAAACGTCCTCGATCTTTGTGCAGCTCCGGGTTCTAAAACCAGTCAGCTCGCCCAGTACATGGATAATCGAGGCCTTCTCATCGCGAATGATGTCGACATCTCCCGTCTCAAGCCTTTGACTATGAACCTTCAAAGGATGGGAGTGAGTAATTTCCTTGTCACGCTCAACCCGTTCCAGAAAAGCAAGCGCAACACGAGATTGAGAAATCCGTTCGCCAAAGAGGATGAAACAGGTGAATTTTTCGATCGAATCCTCGTTGACGCTCCGTGTAGCGGTACGGGCACTATCAGGCGTAGTTTCAAGACGCTCGAGATGTATTCTGAAGGTCTTGTCAAGCGGCTGGCTTCAACCCAGAAAGCCCTTATCAGGAATGCATTCGAAATGCTAAAGCCGGGCGGGATTCTCGTGTATTCAACCTGCACCCAGGAGCCTTTGGAAAACGAAGGAATAATCTCGTTCCTTCTTAACAACCACGATAACGCGAAAGTCCTCCCTATTGATCTGAATATTAATCGTAGCGAGCCTGTCAAGGAATTCGACGGACAGACGTTCCGGGATGAAGTCAAGCACTGTCTCAGGATTTATCCGCAGGATAACGATTCTGAAGGTTTTTTCGTATGTAAGATCGAAAAAAAAGTCCAGAATGAAATAACAACGATTTCTTCAGAATAAAAAAACAGGCGAAATAACGGAGCTCGGACTACATGTTTCAGCAGACATGAAAAACAACATTTAAATACAACAAAGAACTAAGTGTTTTCGTATGGCAAAGACTGTTGAGATTTCAGGTGAGAGTTTCAAACGACTTGGTGATGCAATCAAGAGTTCTCTGCAGCAGGCACAGGCGTGGATAGAGGACTTTTTCCGTACTATTGATACATATGAAACCATCGCTGTCAGTGCCATAGGAATTGGCATCATTCTCATTGTTGCAGGAAGCATCCTCATGTGATAACCATGGATGAAGAGCGCCCGTTATCGATCAATTTCTTCGAGGAATATCTGACTGAAGAGAATCTTGAAAGATTATCGTATATCAAGCATAAGAGCACAGTATTTATCGCTTGCAAGAACGTTGAAGAGTTCGAGATCCAAAAAGACCTGCTTCAGAAACGCCACCCTCACATAACGATAGGGTATTGGCCCATTATCGGAGATTCGTATTGGATTTCCCCATTCTCCCCGACACGTGAGTTGAAACGGCTCAAGCGGGAATTGGCCCACATCATGTCATCAACACCCATCCTCATTGACCTTGAGCTCCCCCTCAACATACTATCATATATTCGCAACATCCTCCTGTTCTGGCATCATAAGCGTTTGCTCAGACAGATCAAAGAGCTTGCCACATCAAGAAATCTGAATATTTATTATTGTGAGCGTGCTTCAGGAAACAAGTTGTTCTTGTCAGCGCTCCGGCTTCTTGGAGTGAGTTTCGATCCGAAAACACATGATGGTAAAATACTTATCATGTATTATACGTCGGTGATCGAGAAGAGATCAGGCAAGAAAGGAAGACGGAAAATAAGCAACATGATCAGAAACATAGCACGAGACTACCCTGAACGATTGACAGTAGGGCTTGGCACGACAGCTACTGGTGAAATGGGAAACGAACCGAAGCTCTCTGCAAAAAGTCTGGCAAGGGATTTGAGATTCTCCAAAAAGGCAGGTATCAAAGAAGTATTCATCTTCAGGCTCGGCGGTCATGATAGCAAATATCAGGATGTCATCGAAGAATTCTTATGAAACTCGCAACCACCGAAACGACTTTATCCAAAAATACTCCTGAACAGATGGATGATCTTTTCTTTGAAGCTCATGGAGGAGGGATCTTTCTCTTGATTCTCTTTTGCTGACCCGTCTTGCGTGCCGTTCCTTTCAGCAGTATTGTTAGAGAGTATGTCCTCGGCAGGGGTTCCGTTCATCTCATCATCGCTTATTGATGCACTCGAGTTGCTTGATACATTCGCTCCTGAGATATTCTCTCCAGCACCTTTAGATATATTCGCAGAAGCGACATCGAGGGTGAATTGCTTTTGACAGTCGAACCATTGATTGTTATCTGTCCTATACGAACAAGTAAGATTGAACGTATAATTCTTTGCAGTAGTTGAAATGGGAATCTCAAACTCTTTGCTTGTTATCGGTTCAGTATCTCCCGTGCGGATATTTACTATAGAAGTATTTAGCATACCATTTACCGGATCGCTCACCTCGCACATAATCTCATAGAACGACTCCTTACCGGTGTGCTTGAGAAATACATCATATGAGAACGAAGAACCTGCAACAAGAGAATCAGATGACGTATTGAAATGACAAGTTGGATAATCGGCAGCCACTGAAAAAGACGAGGATTCCGATTCATAATACTCTCTTTCTTTGACAGCGAGATGTGCTGTATAAGATACAACGTAATCTCCGATGAACGGGAATCGCAAGTCAGCATCGAACGTCTCTTTTGAAAAAGCAGGAATAGTTCCTGAAAATTCATATTTGCTCGGAGAAACATCATTAAGTGGTTTATGGGAGGATACCTTTATATTAGAAGGTATACGGATAATCAGTCGTTCAATGTCAAGAGGTTCATTCTCATTGTTCTCGATCATCAAAGTAAATGTTTTTCGATCACCCTTTGCGAACTGTTTTTCAAGAGAGGACATTGAAATAACATAAGGTTTGATCACTTCAAGTGTTTGTGAAGATGATTCCTCGTAGAATCCCGATTCCTTTTCCGTATCATAGGTTATATTTGTCCGTGTCGATGGAGAGACATAATCGATCGCTTTGATAGTGTATGTTTTTTGCCAAACGCTACCAGGATATAAATTGAACGTGGATCTAAGCTCGCGTTCTGACGTGACGTGATGGAATGAATCATCATAAGAGAGAAGTTCGAATCCTTCAGGAATTGGTTCTTTAACAGATATATCGGATAATGGGAGATCACCTTCATTCGAGAGGGATATCGTCACATCCACCTCATCCCCTAGGTTGAGATTTTTCGACGAGAACGATCGCGACACATCCAGCTTGTGATTATACTTGAACTCTTTGAAAAGCACTCGTATGCCTGGTTGTAATCTCCCTTGTGAATCGATAGTGACGTGCTGGTCCTCATATGATGCATTGAGAAAACACCATTGATATTGTGAATTCTTCTCGCACTCTCCGAAACCGAGTACGTGTGATGTTTTCTCATCATCGCAAGTCCTTCTCACCATCAGATTACCAGTCTCGTAGTCGCGATCATTATCCTGAGTATCATACAGGTCCGCACCTCGCAAGCGATAGTCACACCCATTTTTAGAAAATGAATCATCATAATAATACCACCCATCAGCGATTGTTGTCGTCTTGACGGCAAGAACCGAAGATGACATGAGAAAGATTATACCTGCTACGAGAGTGAGCACTGAAAGTAGTTTATTCATTTTCATGACTGTATAACCCATCATATCGATATATAAAGGTTTTGAAATCACGATCCTGTCTTGAAAGGGACATTCATATACAGAATGCCGTCGTGGACAGTGTCGATATCATTTCAATTATCGAGGTTGATAAATAGTTCCATATAATCAAGGATGTGTCGGGAGATCAAAAAGTGCTTCTTGACGATAACGTGAGCTTGCAATCCCATTTCGCGTATCCGTTCAGGATCGGAGAGCAATTCATGGATCTTGCGCGCCGCTTGCCGGACGTGGTTTATTTCATCATCTTTTTCTTTTGCATTACCTTCCTCATCGATAGGATATGTTTCAAGGAGAAATCCATTAACCCCATCTCTTATCTGTAATGGAATACCGCCTGCCTTAGTCGCTATTACAGGAGTCCTTTTCCAGAGTGCCTCGCTGACTGTCAATCCGAATCCTTCCCGCAATGATTTCTGGAATATAGTTGTCGAATACCTTTGCAAAGCGTTGACAAGTAGCGGATATTCTCCTAGGATTAGAATGATATCTTTCTTAAAAGGGCTTTTCTCGATCTCCTGTTTGACCAGCTGTTCCATCGCGTGACCTTCAGGATCATCAACCGCAGTATTATAGACCAGTGCCAACCGATGCGAATCATCAACGTATGTTTCTCGGAATGTATTGTATGAGCGTATGACACCAATCGGATCCTTCCACTTATCAAGTCTTGATACTTGTGTGATAAGACCTTTATCAAGAGGAATATTAAATTGCTTAAGAAGATCTTCAACCTCTTGACCAGTCATATCTCGGTTCTTTTCAGAAATTGGATTGATTGAAGGAGGGATAATTACATAATCCTTATCATCACCTCGTATAAATGTATTTTTTGAGACGATGATCTTATCATACTGTCTGGCGTATGACTCCACGAACTCCCACAATTTCTCATGGGGTTCGCTCACATCTATATGACATCGCCACACCCATTTCGAGCCATCATCCTTCCTGTATAGTATAAGAGCAAGTGGTTGCGGATCGTGCACGACAACAATATCGTTTTCATCCAGATTGTCAAGTAACTCAAACAATCCAGGATTCTTTTCTTTTATTGATGACTGATAAAATGAGGCATAATAGGACATCTGTTCATCCAAATTCGCATCCCCATCACCTTGTAGCGCATTGTGGAATCGTTTGGTGACTTCGAAGAAACGTGGTGGTGCGTCAAGCACCTTCCATATAATTTCCATTCCCAATTCTTTAAACAAGGAAACAAAACTGTTGAGGATTTCGGCAACCCCCCCTCCTTGTGCTGTCGAGTTTATCATTATTATCCGTTTCCCTTCAAGCGAGGGAAGAAGGGAGTGTAATCTCTTGACGATATCAGAATCGGAAAGGTCAAGGATTTGTTGCAAGTCACTTTTTTCCGGGACACAATCTTGAAAAACCATGTGACAAGTCATGACATGAAGAACTTAAAAAACTTATGTTTCATCAGACGTAAAAAGTAATGAGAAATAAAAAAAATAAGTGAATGTCTGTTGTGACAGATTATTCATCCTTTTTTGCAGTATCCTGATCATTCGTATCGGTCGTCGGATCTTCTTGAGTGTCCGACGCAGTAGCTTTTTCATCCTGTTTCGCTTCGAATGTGATATTCTCAAGTCCAGTCATCCTCTTGAGATCAGTTGTTAATTGCTCGACCAGTTGCAGAGGATATTGCATGGGTGTCTTGACTGTCGCTTTCTTACCATCAACAATAATCTCATCATGAGGTAGTCCCATCAACGAAAAGTATTTCTCGATTTTTTCCTCATCATCATCAAGCACTCGTTTGATATCAACTTCATAAAGTACATCCTTGCTTGCAAGCGGATGATTGAAATCGACGATGATCCTACCTCCACTGACGCTTCGGATAACACCTATCTCATCATCAACATTGACTTGGAGACCGACAAATGGTCTGATATCCTGCTTTCTGAATACTTTTGCAGGTACAAGCTTGAGTTGCTTCCCACTTTTCTTGCCAAACGCTTCTTCTGCAGGGATCTTGAAGGTGTGCTTTCCAGGTTCCTTCCCTTCAAGTTGCCTGTCAAGTCCTTTGATGACATGACCTTCACCCACGACAATCGTGGTAGAACCGTACGTGGTCTTCTCCGAATGAATACCTTCCTCTTTAGCGACGTTCTCATCGGTCGTGTCGAATGCGAATTTCTCATTGTCAGCAACACGACCAGTATAATCGATCTCGATAAAATCTCCTTTCTTGATAGCCATACATTTTTCCTCCATATCATCAGCGTGAACTATGTTGTATTGCAGGGCTAATCAGCAGGGTTTTTTAAAACATTTGCTTTTTGTGCCTGTTCAAAAAAGGAATAAACCAGTATATTGATAAACACGTCAAATGAGGATCTGTTCGGATGAACGGAAGAAAAACACTTAATAAATAACAGCAAAAAGCACTCGTTCGACCTGATCGAAACGTACTTTGCCAGGATCCGAGACCGCGTTGTTATCACCTTTGACGATAAAATACACTCCATCCTCATCAACGCCCTTGTGCACGACACGGTGGATGATGCGATTCTCATTTCTAGACTGTCTATACGAGATAATATCACCCTCACTTATCTGATCAGGTGAATCTGGAACGAACTGCAATGCATTGGAACCCTTATCAAGGAAAGGATCCATTGAATTCGTATCATCAAAGCGAGCCCATTCCACATGCTCAACACTGAGTTCGACCCGATCCTCATAGACTTTGATCTGATGCTCTTTGATATGATCCCCTGGAGAAATCCTTTCAACACCCCCAACAACAGGCTCTCCACTTGCAAACCCCGTTCCGAAAAGCAGTGCTGAAGAGATAAATCCTGTGATGAAGACGAAAACGACCAAAATAGCAGTGCGGTACGACATAACCACCACGTAAAAGTCACAAATATATAAATATTTCTATTTTAATTACTTAAAAGTAGTCATAAATATAATTATTTTATTTTTCAATATTGAAATAAATTATCACTCATATTTTTTAGCAAGAATAAGAACAAGAACAGGGTACGCATATATTTATAAAGAATAATGTGTGTATTGATGAGCAGGAAGGTGAATCTCAGATGGGATATTTGATTCTTATACGGCACGGAGAGAGCAGGTGGAATGTTGATAACAAATTCACAGGATGGGTTGATGTTCCTCTTACAGAGATAGGGGTTCATGAAGCACAGATTGCTGCAGAACGATTGAACCATATCGATATCGATGTTGCGTTCACCTCGAAACTCGTCAGGGCCTATGAGACTCTCCTTATCATCCTCGCACACCAGAGAAAGACAGGTATATTCCTGCACACATCAAAAAAACGGAAGAATTGGTCGATGCACAACCAAGCAGCTTTCGAGGAACATGAGATTCCCATTTTTTCTTCAGACAAAATCAACGAGCGTTATTATGGCTTGCTTCAGGGAAAGGACAAAAACGAGATCAAACAGAAATACGGAGAAGAACAAGTGTTTATCTGGCGTCGGAGTTACGATATCAGACCTCCAGAGGGAGAATCGCTTAAAGACGTATACAAACGGGCAATCCCTTATTTCAAAAATACCATCATGAAACAGGTCAAGGAAGGGAAAAATGTCATCGTGGCAGCGCACGGAAACAGTCTTCGAGCCATCATAAAATACATCGAGGATATTTCTGATAAGGAAATACCGCATCTCGAATTGCCGACCGGAAAGCCGATCATATATACGTATGAGAACGAAACATTGACAAAAGAGAATCACGATCATTCATTCAACAGACCCGTTGATTGGGATCATCAACCGAAACATAAGCCCTATAAGCAATTATAACGCATATCACTTCTCCTTATACCTTGAAGGAAAAGGTTCTTCAGGAATCGGCTTATCCTTATAGCAATAATCATAATAATCGCACCAATTACAAAGTGGACCTTTCTGGAGCGGATAATCACCGATAGTATCTGAAGTGGTTGACATATGAATTTGTTCGATCTGAAATTCAGCAAGCTTAACAAGCTCATCATCAGTCTTGAGAGTGAGCTCTCCCTCACCACCAGGGAATTTCAAGAAATAAATACCAACTTCACCAGGCAAAGAACCATGTTTTTCCTTATAGAGCAAGGCATAGATAGCAAGTTGTAGCTTGTAAGCGTCAGTGAGCTTGTTCCGTTTAGAAGTTTTATAATCCATCAGGCGGATGGTGCCATCAACATTTTCAACAACATCGATAAAACCCTTGACATACTTATCCCACGACAGATATTCAACCTCGACTTCAGGAGACACTTGCTTGAATGCTTCGGGAAACGATAATCCTTTCGACGTCAGGGCATCAAGTCTCGAGATGATGAGCTCAAGATGGTTTTCCATCATTTTTCTGGTTTCAAAATAGAACTCTTCAATCTGTTGACTGATCATATCAAGTTTATCGAATTCAGGTTTGGATTCTTTCCAATATTTATCGAGCAATTGCAATAACACCGTCTTGAGATGTGAACGATATTCATCCCCAATGACTTCAGGGACAAGAGAATAGAACTTCTCAAGAGCGAGGTGTGCTACCGAACCTCTCACAAGATGTATAGAAGGGCTCGTGGGGATTCTCAATTTGTATTGGAAGAAATATTTTCTTGGACACTGCAAGTACGTGTTAATAGAGCTTGGTGATTGCATTCGTCGTTTTCCCATACACAATAGATAATGATGAATTGTTTAAAAAATTACTGCCTGGATGACTTGTGGCTTTCATTTAAGAAGTCCTGCATTCGAGAATGAAGTTATGATATCATGTTCCTGTGCATCGATGGCATCAAGATCTTTAAGGGATTCAGAAACCACATCCACAACAGAAGGATCCTGCAAAGAGAAGCTCCATTTCTTGACAGCTTTTGCAACGAATTCCAGACGTGAATGCTTGAGAAACACAATAACATCCCTTTGAGAAACAGGGGGTGGAGCATGTATAGAAACGTATGCGTTCAAGAAGCTACGTAATCGGGAGATATCAAAACGGGTAACGGTGATATCCGATCGTGAAAAATGAGCGAGACTTTCCGCTATTTCATAACAAGGATGATCGAAACGGATATACTCATAATCAAGGAGGACGCTCACCTCAGGACCTGAGAACACAAGCGATTGTGGTGTGAAACGTCCGTGGATGAGTTGAAGATTGGAATGTTTCGGGACATATTTGAGGCGATTGAGGTAATCTTTGAAATGATCTTGCAAGCGAGGAAGAGAAGATAAGAGAAAAGAATCTATACGAGTATGCGTATAATGCTGTTGTATCGTTTCGTGAACAGAGAATAACGAACCTATCTGTTGGAAATCAAAGCATTTCGATTTGATTGTTCTATGAGGTAGAATGTGCGATACAGCTTTGTGGAATGAAGCCAGTGTCCTTGCTGCTGAAACGACTCGTTCAGGAGGGATATCGATTCTTTCAGGATAATGGTTTACGATGTGTTCCGGCACGCGAAAAAGCGAATAAGCATTCTCATCATCATGAACTACTGTCTTGCCGTTTTTTGTTTTCAGGGGGCTTGCGATAGGAACATCCGTCTGGTCTGCAATATCGAGCATCATGGCGTTGGAAAGATGTAATTGTGCCATATCGTAATCAGAATATCGTTTGAGAAGAAGAGTCGGATGTTTCGCACCGAGATCAATTCTATAAGAACTTTCCCCGTTTGAATGCGAAATGACTTCTATATCGCGAAATTTTCCAATCGTATACCGTGACAGGATAGCGGATAAGGAATCAGGATTGAGAACCATACGATAAGAACGGATTCCTCTCTTTAAAAAAATTTTGCTTGTCAGGCGCTGTCCGAAAAGAAACGAACACATATAACCACTGAAGAAGTGAATTTCGAATTCATTTAGTGATTGGAAAAAATACATCTTTGAAAAAAGGTGTTCTAAAAATGAGGAAAATTATGAAGCGATACTAACGAACACTTCGAATATCATTTCAGACATGGAAAACATCTTGCTCGTATCATCCAGCGCGCATGTTATGGTCGACACGATACCATCACAAAGAATGCGAACACTTCTGCAATCGTCGAATCATTTTTGGGAGGAACATGAGAAAATTTATAAACGCTTTATCGTTTCGTGAAATCAGATGTCTTACGAACTCATCGTTACGGAAAAACCATCACAAGCGAAAAAGATCGCAGAAAGTCTTGCTGAGGGTAAACCGACAGTGAAAAAAGAGAACGGCGTATCGTATTTTATTCTCAATCACGATGGACAGGATATCGTCATCGCACCAGCCGTAGGACATGTGTATTCTTTAGCTGAAGAAAAAAAATCATTTTCATATCCGAGTTATGATATCAAATGGTATCCCGCTTATGAAGTGGATAAGAATTCCAAGCACACGTCAAAATATATTAATGTTATAAAGAAATTGGCTAAAGATGCTGACACGTTCACCGTCGCAACAGACTTCGATGTCGAAGGCGAAGTTATCGGTTTGAACGTGATACGATTTGCGTGCAAACAAAAAGATGCTAATCGGATGAAGTTCTCGACGTTGACCAAACCGGATCTTGTCAAATCGTACAAGAACAAACTTAAACGACTTGAATGGGGTCAGGCGAATGCCGGTGAAACACGTCACTTCCTTGATTGGATGTACGGTATCAATATTTCCCGAGCGTTGAGCACTGCGATTCGTAAAGCGGGTCTTTTCAAATCGATGTCAAGTGGCAGGGTCCAAGGACCAGCCCTTAAACTCATCGTGGATAAGGAAAAAGAAATACGAAAGTTCGTTCCTGTTCCGTTCTGGCAGATCACATATGATGGCCGTATCAAAGGAGAGGATATCCATGCAGAACATGAGAAAGATAAATTCTGGGATAAAGAAGAGGCGAAAAACAGTTATGAACTTGCAAAGGGCAACGATGGTCATATCAAAGATAAGAGAACGACTACATCAAAAAGCCAACCGCCGACTCCTTTCGATCTGACAACCTTGCAGACAGAGAGTTTCCGTTCGCTCAAGATAAGACCTAAGGATACGCTTGCCTTGGCTCAGGATCTGTATTCTATGGGTTACACATCCTATCCGAGAACAAGTTCCCAACAGCTCCCTCCAGAGCTTGGCTACAAGAAATTGATTTCTTCCTTGAAACGACATCCCATCTATAAACCGTTAGCCGAGAAATTATTATCATCCGATACTCTTAAACCTAATAATGGTAAAAAAACAGATCCCGCACATCCAGCGATCTATCCTACAGGCGTCATTCCCGATACGTCAAAATTGAATAGCCGGCAAGCGAAAGTATATGATCTTATCGTCAGGCGCTTTCTTGCCACATTCTCAGAAGCAGCCATACGAGAGACCAACAAAATCCATATCGATGTCAATGGGGAGAAATTCATCGTTAAAGGTATAAGAACCACCAAGCAAGGATGGTTCGAATTTTACGGATCCCATGTCAAGCTTGAGGAGCAAACACTCCCTAATGTGCAGAGAGGTGAAGTAATCACGCACAAGAAAACAGAGCTTCACACTAAAGAGACCAAACCACCAAAAAGATTCACACCATCAAGCCTTATCAAGGAGCTTGAGAAGAGAAATCTCGGTACGAAAGCGACCCGCGCCTCCATCATCGATACATTATTCCAGCGAGGATATGTTACAGAAAAGACTCTTGAACCTACTGAGATAGGTATCCGGACCGTTGACGTTCTTGATAAGTATGTCCCTGATATTATCCAGGAAGAGTTGACTCGTCGTTTCGAGGAGGAGATGGAACGGATCAGAGATGAGAAAAAAACAGAACATGAAGTTCTCGAAGAAGCTAAACACACTCTTGATAAGATTCTCAAGCAATTCAAGGAACAGGAGAAAAATATTGGTTCTGAATTGATGGAATCACTCAAGGAAACCCAAGATAAGGAAAATACGATCGGCGATTGTCCCGCTTGCAAACAAGGTAAATTAATGATACGTTATTCGAAGAAGAACCGGCAGAAGTTCATAGGATGTTCGAACTATCCGGATTGCAGGGCAGTATTTTCACTTCCTGGTTCAGGTCAGGATGTCAAGCCAAGCATTAAGACGTGCGAGCATTGTGATTACCCTATGATCGAAGTCGGGAAAGGAAGATCGAAACAAACAGTCTGTTTTAACATGGATTGTCCTGCTAAGAAAAAAGAGCAAGAAAAAGAGCTTGATCCGGTTGTAAAAGATCTTCTTGAAAAACCATGCCCTAATTGCGGAAGTATGATGAAACTTCGAAAGAGCGTGTACGGAGAATTCATGGGATGCAGTAATTACCCCAAATGCAAGACAATCATACAAATTCCTAAAAACGAAGGAGAAAAACCGAAAGTTATCGATTATAATAAGAAATCATCAAAAAAATCTGCGAAAAAATCGTCGAAAAAGAATTCTTCAAAAAAGAAAGCATCCAACAAAGTCACGAAAAAGACCTCGAAAAAAACTTCTAAATAAAATACTCACCATCCCCATCACATTCTCATCTCACCCACTGGACATGTCGGCAAGAGAGTTATAAATGAGAACTCATAAAACATCACCATCATGACAAAGAAACCCATTCTTCAAAAAGCCTTTTTCGGAAAAGATACCTGTCTGAAAATCACATTGAGCAATAACAAGGAATGTTTCATGGAATTCGGCAAGCCATCAACCGATAAGACCAACGGTTGGCGGTGGAAACCCGTCAAGTTCAACGATATAGAGTTAGGAGAGATACTTCTCGTTCTGGAAAAGGAAAAGGAGCAGACGAGTTTTTTTCACACATTCAAAGATGAGAAAACACAAATATGGATCTCTCGGAAGGGAAGTTATACAACCTTCAAAGTCAAAGAAGCTTCAAAAGGATTGAACGACGGCGAACGAGTCGCTATGAGAGAAATCATCAAGCACTGCATTGTCAGGATGAACATAACCATATAGAGAAAAAAAGAGAGAAAAAAAAAGAAAAAAAAGATTTAACGTTTCTTTGTTGTTTTCCGCTTCGTCACTCCTTTCCGTTTTGAAGTTGACTTTTTCCGAGAAGGAGATTTTTTGGTTGCAGTCTTCTTCTTCGTAGCAGGCTTACGCTTAGCAGCAGACTTCTTCTTAGTAGTCTTCTTAGTAGCAGGCTTACGCT
>CAZRUJ010000006.1:23712-28914 GCA_964603345.1 uncultured Methanosarcinales archaeon
TTACGCTTAGCAGCAGACTTCTTCTTAGTAGTCTTCTTAGTAGCAGGCTTACGCTTAGCAACAGTCTTTTTCTTAGCGGTTTTTTTCGCAACTGGTTTACGCTTAGCAACAGTCTTTTTCTTTTTTACCGGCGTCTTCCTTGTAATTGTCGTGTTTCTTTTTACCTTTGTTTTCTTTGCCTTAGCAGGACTCCTTTTTTTAGCTGACGTTGTTCGAGCAGCTTTTTTTCGAGAAATTTTTTTCTTTGCCACCATGGACTTGCACCTCACATGTTTTTCGATAGCCTGTAAATGTATAGGCAACAATGTATATTTCTGAAATAACTGTTATTTAAATGTTTTTATTTTGTCATATGAAAGATTAAAATACAACAACGAAAAACATGATAAACAGATAAACACAACAAAATACAAAAAAAAAGAAAGAACATAACATCATCTGAGATTATTGATATAATGCTTGATTTCAGAAAGTACATCCGATGATGCTACAGGTAACATCTTTACACTTCCAGCAGCTGCGTGACCTCCACCATCGATCCTTGCAAAAGGGAATCGTTCTTTAAGATGAGTTATCAATGTATTGACGTCAAAACGTTCCATATCCTGTTTTGCGCGGAAGACGAACATACCGTCGCTAAACACTATCGTGACTGCATTTTTAGAATTGGTCGAATGAACCGTATCATGGGCAATTCCCGCGATCTTACCGATCGAATAATAATCACCCCTGAATGTTAAGACCTCACCATCAATAAGACACACATCATATAATCCGTGACGTTCCATAACATGGTATTTCTGCAATGATTTTTTGACGTCCTCTTCTTGTCTCTTGAAGAAATCCTCATATAAATTCATAATTTCTTTTTGACGTGAAGGAGAACTCATCACCAATTCCTTGAGTGCTGAATACGAAGAATTCATCCTTGTCAGATAAATCTCATAATTAACATAAAGAGCAAGCGATTCAAAATAACCTCTTGATTCTCCTGATTGCTCGATCATCAGCGAAAGCTCGGGAACATCTGATCGGTCTGCAATAGCACCGAGAATCGCAGGAATAAGAGATGGTCTCGTATCGATAACATAAGCCGACACAATATACGAAAGAAGTGACGCAGAATAATAACTTGATAATCCTACAAGATGAGGATTAACATGTTCAAGCACTTCTTTACATATCTTGCTTTGACCGTTCTCATCGAGAAGACCAGGATCATGATGATCGATTACTGCAACATCAGCTCCAAACAACTTCACTTTCCGTATCGAAAGAAGATCTTGCAAAGTACTACCGTTATCAACTATAAGAACGAGAGGGGGTCGTTCACCATGACGATTGTTCGCAGTCATGAAAAAACCTATATCTCGAGTGGCATCTGAAACATCGTAGAAAGGTGTCCTGGAAGGTATCCTCGTTATCAGTCGATCGGCGAATCGTTCATGAGGATGGACTTTCGAGATGAGTTCTGAAATCGCCGTTTCAAGAAGGAATCCTGCTGAAAAACCATCACAATCCGCATGATGCGTCATCAATATGGGTCTCTTCTCATATACTGCTTGTCTGATAAGAGATGCGATACTCTTGAACCTGTCTTTCAGTTTTTCCAATGAAGAAGACTCTATAATAAGTGAATCACGATCAGGAGAGAATTTTTTCGCCAGACGACCGCGAAATGTCTTCATGAATGTGGCATGATCGCTTCCTTCAAGAATCAGTGCATCGACAGGTGTTCCTTCAAGATTCCCTTCATAATATTTCGTTTTGAAAGTAAATCTTACGACACTTCCCCGCACAATTTCAGGAAATGCAACTGTTTTCGGAACGAATTTCGTCAATTTGAGATAATCAGTACCATCAAAAACAGTGAATATGTTAAGACCATCATCACGCCTGAATACTTTTTCCACATAAGCATCAACCGTATACATCTTCCCGTCAGCAGGATTATCAAATAATTCCTTTATCATCTTCAATCGGATTGGTTCTGTCATACAATATCACCTTGTTATAAAATTCATGATCCATTATTGGGATAGCCACGCTAATATTATCTATCTATATCGATTATCCTTTCAGGAATATCAAGTGATTGCCCTGAAAAAGTCTCATCATCAAACACCCATTTGCTATGTCCGAAATGCACTATCAGATCGACACCGAGCTTCTTGACATCAATAGAGAGGTCGCACGCGCCATAATTCGATCCAGCCCATAAAATAACTTCAGAAGGAGTTTGTTGCTCAATCGTATCAACCACTTCTTTAGCATATTGTTTGAGACCGTCAGGAAATTGTAAACATATCCGACGATACCCTTTATCATGTATGCTTGAGATAATTTTTTTGACTTCCATATCATAATCAATAGTTCTCATCACGTATCCTCAACCAATACAATACAGCATCATATTAAAAACTTATGTAAGAAAACACGAACATATAAGAAATAAAAAAAATAAAAGACAAAAAACAGTTACTCTTTAGAAGCGTTTTTTTCCTCGTCATCGGATTCTTCCGATTCAGCTGTCTCATCAGAATCTTCGCTTTGCTCTTCTGACTTCTCTAAAGCAGATTCCTCGCCGAACTCTTCAGAATCCTCATCCGCACTTTCTGGTTCGAGAAATTCAGTCTCATCCTCAGGAGCCTCTCCTGATTCTTGCGGTTCAACTTTATCGAGCTTGTCTTCAGGAGTATGTCGTTTACCCTCAACATCTTTAATACGTCTTTTGACACTCTCTGTCTTGACACCACCTTCAGTGACAACAACTTTCGCATTCTCCTCAAGCTTTGCCATCCTTATATCAACATTCTTCAAAGGCGTGAATTTGACACATTGCTCTTTGACCATCTTTTGTATCTTACCGTTAAAAATATCCGAAAACAACGTTTCAGTTGGCACGGTAAAAGCATACTCTCTAATGACACGACGTGTCTCCAGACGGATTGCTGACTGCACTGATTTCGTTCCTCTGGTGCTTGAGATGATAAGAGGCTTGATTCGGACAACCTCCCTATCTTTCGTTTTAGCGAGAAACGAATCGGATATCTTATCCCTTCCTCTTTTCACCAGACGCTTGATAGCAGAATTTATCATCGAATATGCCATAGTCCTCGTTTCAGCCTTGCCATCCTTGACAGCGATGATCTTGAACTGCATATTAACACTGTTCTTTCTCATATTGCCTGTGATTGTTGACATATTCGCCGTGATATGGCGATCTTTCAATAAATCACCTTCGACAAGATAGGATTCTCCTAAGGAAGCGCCATTGAGTATTTCAGGAGCTGAAATAGGAACCCATTTCTTCTTGACACGCGAAGGACTTGTTGTTTTCTTTTTAGTTGCCATTTCTATTCACCTATCTCGCTTTTTTCTTTTTCTTATCTTTTTTCATCCGCTTACGCTGCCATTTCCAGCGCATTTGGCCTTTTTTCTTCCATCGTCTACTTGATCGTTTCATAGTCATAAACCTCAATATATTTTTTCTGGCATAATTTTATCGTGTTTTCAGGAGCAAAAATCTCAACCGTGAGAATGAATGTTCCTGAAGGAAAAAATGGTGCTCCGGCCGGGATTTGAACCCGGGTCCTCGGCGCGAAAGGCCGAGATGATTGGCCGGACTACACCACCGAAGCACTAAATGTGATAGTGATTACTATCAGAAAAATTGCCAATGAATGTCTGATAATTCTTATTCTGTCGTCCTAGCCCGTCAGCAACCATCTTGAAGAGACCTAGAAAGCAGCCTCTCACTCAAGCAGATACTTGCTAACGCAGGGTGGAGAACAAACTCCTATTTAAAAAAGTATTGGTTGCAATTTGTGATGGGCAGGCAGACTAAGCGTCTCGAAATTCGAAATTATGTTTCAAACCGTCCCGAGGTGCACCTCGCTAACGCTCGATAGCACTATGAAATATAGAAAAAAGAAAAAAAGTGAGCTTGCCGGGCCAACTAGCGATAGGCGTCGCTGTGCGCCTACGGCAGCACTATGAAAAATAGAGGAAAAAACAAAACCTATTTAAAGGTAAAAATAAACCAATAAAGTGGTATATATGTTATCGAAAAAAGCGCAATCGCTACTGACCCCTCTTTGCAAACAACCACAGACATACAAAAGCATCAGTGAACTGAAGCGTGAAGCGAACGAGTCCTCAAACAACATGATGTCACAAGCGATCAAACAATGGAAAGAGGAAGGAATACTTGAAGAAATAAAAATAGGACGTAACATACTCCTCAGGATAGATACTGACAATGAAAAGGCATTACAATGGCTAATCCTCACCAGTTTTGAAAATATTCCGGAAAAAGTCAGAAAAACGATAAAAAAAACGCAACAAGCATTCACCGAACGAGGCCTGCTATGGTATTCACTCGTCTTATTTGGAAGCCACGCGCAAGAAAAAGCATCAAATCAATCAGATATTGATCTGCTCGTGCTTGCAGAACAGACCCAAAAAACACGAGAAGCAGCGAATACAGCAACAAGGACGATTCCACGAATCGATCTTCATATCCATACGCCGGAAGAGTTCAAAGAGATGCTAGATGATGATGAAGAAAACCTGGCGAAACTCATCGCGACCAACCACAAGGCAATACACAATCCAAGACCATTCTACGAAATCATTGAAAGAAGCAGATACAAAACAGCTCTGCAAGCTTTATCTCGAACGGGCGAACAATGAACTTGATCTGGCCATACTGCTCTTTGAATTGAGTAACAATCCGGAAAAACAAAAAAACATAAGTGCGAGGATAACGAAAAGAAGAACATTCTACAGCGCAGTCATCACACACAGTTATTATTCTATTTTCTATGTCACGAAAGCATACCTCATGACAAAGAGCGTACGGACAAAAGCACCAAACGAGCATAAGAAGACATTTGAAGCGTTCAAGACATATGTCGATGAAGGCATTATCGATGCAGAATTACTCTATATCTACGAAGATGAACTGGTAAAGGCAAAGGAACTTCTCTCAATGTATCAGCGAGAACGAACTAAACGAGGACATTACACATACAAGACATTACCGCAAGCGAATGAAAAGCCAGCGAAGACAAGCATGAAGAATGCAGAGCATTTCATGAAACATCTTATCGCTTTGACATCCTGAAATATAGAGGAAAAGAAAGAAAAAAGTGAGCTTGCAGGGGCTGATTTCGTCCAGCCGTCCCGAGGTGCACCTCG
>CAZRUJ010000007.1:0-9185 GCA_964603345.1 uncultured Methanosarcinales archaeon
ACAGGAATACAAATCATTTCTTGATGTGTCAAAGACCGAACGCGGATGCACGAAAAATATCCTTTCAACGCTTCAAAAAGCAGGATTCAAGGATATCTCAAACGTAAAGAATCTCAAGACAGGTGATAAGGCATACAAGACGTTCAAGAACAAATCTGTCATGGCCTTTATCGTCGGAAAGGATAAGGAACGATTTCGTATCATAGGAAGCCATATGGATTCTCCGCGTATCGATCTCAAGCCATGGCCATTGACTGAAGATTCAGGCCTTGCCATGCTCAAATCGCACTATTATGGTGGTATCAAGAAATATCAATGGGTCAACACTCCACTTGCCATGCACGGTCTTGTCACGACCAAGGATGGAAAGGAGATCCACCTTGATATCGGCGAAAACGAAAACGATCCGAAATTCATCATAGCTGATCTTCTCCCTCATCTTGCAAGACAACAGATGGAAAAGACAGGCTCGAAAGTCATCGAAGGTGAGGAGATGGCAATCACATTCGGAAGCATCCCTGTCAATGATGATGATATCAAAGAACAGGTGAAGTTCACCATCCTCAAAGAGCTCAATGACAGATACGGCATCATAGAAGAAGATTTCGGCTTTGCCGAAATACAATTCGTCCCGTCAGGAAAAGCTATGGATGTAGGTCTTGATAGAGGTCTTGTCGGCGCTTATGGTCAGGATGATAAGGTTTGCGTCTATTCATCGCTTCAAGCACTCCTTGACATCACGTCACCGCATCATACGGCGGTCGGGATGTTTGTCGATAAAGAAGAGATTGGATCGATGGGAAACACAGGTGCTGCAAGTATGATATTGCATAATTTCGCCTATGATTATAAGCGATTGACAGGCATCCCTATTGATGTCAGCACACTTCTTGAAATGTCAGAATCAATCAGCGCGGATGTGACTGCAGCTGTCAATCCCAATCACAAAGGAGTCCAAGATGATTCGAACGCTTCACTTCTCGGTTACGGTGTTTCTGTCGAGAAATACGGTGGTGGCGGTGGAAAGTACAGTACGCACGACGCTCATGGTGAGTACATGGCCAAATTGAGACGGCTTCTTGATAAGAACAACATCGCTTGGCAGACTGGAGAACTTGGTAAGATCGATGTCGGCGGTGGCGGGACGATAGGAATGTTTATGTCCCGTTACGGTATGGATTGCGTTGATGCCGGACCTTCAGTCCTCTCCATGCATTCTCCGCTGGAGCTGGTGAGCAAGGCGGATGTGTATAGCGCTTATGAATTCTATAAGGCGTTTTTCACATCATCATAGAAAAAAGCCTTCTCATTTTTTTATTCATTCTTTTCTTTCATTTACTGTTTTCTCTCAACATGCTTTGCATGATGCGTCTTGAATATTCGATGGAGACGACAGCGAACACAATCGTTGCACCAAGCGAAAAGGAAAATGATAACGCGCTTCCTTTAAGGGAGAACATCGCGATGCTTGTAAGAGAGATGATACTGCTCAAAGACGGTATGAAAGAGATCCTGAATATACCGGTCCGAATATAACGCATCAGCAAATGGAATAAGATCCACACAAAAAACAGGATGAACATACCAAGCAAAGACAAGGTGATGATGAGAGTATATTCCTTGAGAACAACCATCCATAAAGTTATGACAAGACCGCTTATCAAAAGCAATAGCATGGCACCGATAACATTCCAGAATCGCTCTTTGCTAGAGAACAACAGTTCGAAAACCACCGGGATGAGCATGGAAAGAGAAACTATCGAAGCGAGAATAGAGAATCCTTCAAACAAAGATGGTCTCGTGATGAGAAGGAGGAAACTGATAGCGAGAAAAACTGAACCTATCACTAGCTGGCCAAAAAGGATCGCTTCACTTCTCTTTGATGCTTGACGTTGTGTTCTCTCGAGATTTCTGACCTGTTCTTGAAGTGATGAGATATCGTTAGAATAAGAGTCATGTCCAGTCAAATATGAGCTATCGTCATCCATGAGGATTGAAAATAGGTGCTTATTTATAAAAAATTCTGATTTGAAAATGACTTATTTTCATAAACCATCTTATCTACCCTATTATCGACAATACTGGGAATCTCTGAAAAAAAGATGAGAAAACAAAAAAAGGACTTATAGTTTGTCAAATTCGATAGAATTTTCTATCAGGCCTGAGATGGTCTCGGATAGTCTTATGATGGGAACTCGTTTCTGAGCACCCGTATCACGGTCTCTGATCGTTACCGAATCATCTTCTTTGCTTTCAAAATCGAACGTCACGCAAAAAGGAATTCCTATTGTGTCTGCCCGTAAATAACGTTTACCGATACTTCCGCTTCGATCGAAAAAAGTCATCATCGAGCGCTGGAGCGATTCATACACTTCTTCAGCCTCTCCAGCCAGCTTATTGGTCAAGGGAAATACCGCTACAGCAAGGGGTGCCATATGATACGGTACTTTGAAAGTCGTTTTTCCCTCATCCTTATCTTTCGCTTCATAAAACAGATCGAGAAGGGCATATGCCACCCGGTCGGTGCCGAAAGCGATCTCGAGGATGTGAGGGACTTCCCTCCCGCCTTCAGGCTTCAACGCAGTCATATCCTCGCCGGATGCCTTGGCATGCGTGCTGAGATCATAATCAGTCCGATCATGGACTCCGCACATTTCAGTCCAGCCAAACGTCGTCAGATTGACTTCCAGATCCCAAGCATCATCAGCGTAGAATGCTTTTTCCTTCTCATTGTGTTGCCTGAAACGGATCTTTTCTCTCGGAATTCCCATTGATAGATATAATTCGTAAGATAACCATAGCATCCAGGCATATGCCTTGTTCTTGATCATGCCAAGGCCCAATGCAGAATGCAGCGGCATCCCATCAGGATATTCCCTTGAGAATTCCAGAAAGCTTGTCTTCTCCTGAAGCTCTGCAGACCATAATGGTATCTTGACATTCTTGACCTTATCATACCGTTCGAATTCATTTTTCTGATCCTTGAAAATGAACATCTGAGCTTCGGCTTGCGTGAATTCGCGAAGACGAAGCAGAAACTGACGGGGGCTGATCTCATTACGGAACGCTTTTCCGATCTGGAAAATGCCTCCAGGAAGCTTGTCACGGAAGAAATTCATATAGCGCTGGAACGGCAGATACGTTGTCGTTGCCGTCTCAGGCCTGTTAAACGATTTCCTGTCAAGACCGACTGTCGTTTCCATCATCAGATTATGATATCGTATCTCGGAAATGAGTTCGGCGTCCTTGACAGGGCTTGTCACGCCAAGCTTTCTGATTGTATCAAGAAGTTGCTGGTCAGTCATCCCGTCAATGTGCAATGAGTCGGGATCGATATCATTATCCCTGCAATGTTCTACGATGAGATTGTCGGCGCGAAAGATATTGCCTTTGGAATCCTTGATAAGGGGATCTGTGAAGTTATCCAGATGGCCTGAAGCTTTCCACACATCCTCAGGGAGGACGTTTGGGCATTCCACTTCGAAATATCGTTCTCTACTAAATACTTCACGAATGGTATTCTCTACATTGTTCTTGAGAAGCTTGCCGAGAGGCCCGTAATCATAAAAACCGGCCATGCCACCGTAGATTTCGGGTGATGGGCCGTAAATGAAGCCTTTATCCTGCATGTAACTTGACAATTCCTTGAGATGTTCTTTAGGATCCACTACCATGATGCTGGAACATAACAGGATGTATTTTATAAACATTACCCTAATAAGATGCGGCAAGATTATGGTCTGCAGTAAATGTGTTCTGTAAGTTATGGTGCGATGATCTGTATTCGGTGTGCTTGGATTTGCGATATATGATGCTGGATGTTGAATTTTTAAAATTATACGAAAACTTTATATGTTAGTACTTTCGAGAAGAGTCAAAAGGGGTGTGTTTAGGGGTTGGAATAAATGAGTCTTGATATAAATATAATTGCATCTACAAAACTAGGGTATGTGTTGCCGAAAGAAGAAGCTCTCAAACTAGGAGCTAAACTTGCAGGTGTATGCTATACCGAACGAGATTTCGAAGAGATTTCTAACGAGCCGATTAAACAAACTCTTAATCGTCAAGGAATTGTTCTTAATAACGATCATCATAGCGTATTCGATCATCCTCATTATACACTTGAAATAAAAGGATTACCGAAAATTCTTGCCATGTTCTTGAATAATGAAAAATATTATGTGACATCTGAGAAATCTGCTCGCTATACGCAAATGTCACAGATTGAACCTCGACAGAAATCAAAATATGATAAATGGAACGATGTTATCAAGCAAAAAATCGCTGATACGTATCCATTTATTGATGAGAAGAAACGAGGAAAACTGGCGAAAGAGAATGCACGGTATATGACCTCAGTTTTCACACCGACAAAAATGGGTCATACGCTTTCTTTCAGACAGATCAACTATGCTATGCACTGGTTCAATAACTTCATCGAGAACACTCCTGATTCTTCGTTCAATACAGAAGTGAAAAAAGCGATGCGACAATTCAACAATGAATTGGCTGATCTTTATGTTGAAAAAATCGATCCTGACATCAAAATACGAAATCTTTCTATGATCACGAACAGAAATGATTTCAAAGAGTTTTTCGATGAAACATATTCTACGAATTATAAGATCTCCTTTGCGGGATTTGCTCAATCACAGCGTCACAGGACGTTGAATTATCAGATGGAACATCCTGAAAAAGCTCTTGATAGAACAAGCAAGCCTGAAGAATTGTTCTTTGTTCCGCCAATCTTGCGTGACGAACCTTATCTTGTAGAAGAATGGTTGAAGGATGCTGATGAACTCAAGGATGATTTTCTCCAAAGCATTATGGTGCAGACTAATGAAAAAGGAACATATGAGAATTTCATCTCAAAATCTGTAGAGAGGCTTTGCGGTAATGCACAGTGGGAAATAATGGATGAAACAAAAAACATCATGCAAAAAGACGTGGCTGAAACAAAAGAGAATAATGCTGCTGTCCATGAGGAGCTCAAACCGTATTCTAACGGCACGAGATGCACAATTCCTGATTATACGTGTGAATCTCCTTGCTATTTTAATAAAAAAAGTCTTGAAAGACTTGTTTGATTTTTTTCTTTATTTCTTCAACTATTGTTTTATGAAATATATTTATCTAAATAGAGAATATTTCTAAGTAATGAAAAAAATTCTCTGATTTTTGATTTATTATTTGTTTTTCATAATGGTTCACATGTAATTTTTGTCATATAAACCCAACATTTTTTAAATGATGATATCTCAAAGGACTATATGGGAAGTGATCAGAGCGACACGCTCGATAAAAAAATATATGATAACATCACTTACAAGGCGAAACCATCGATCGTGTCCATCAGCGAGAAATATGATATTCCCGAACATGGGGATGAAGACGTCGATTTCGATGAGATAAGACGGATGCTTCTTCGAAGCCATGAATTCTCGGATGATGACATCGCGCAGTTCAAGAAAAGCAATGATATCAGGTATTTCCTTGCAGACCTTGACACAGGAGAATTCTCGAAAGAACGGGTGCAAGGAATTATAGAACGGTATAAGAACAATCCTGATTTTCGAAAGGAATTCAAATCTCTTCTTGAGAACTGAATCGATCATAACACAAGTTTTTTAATGAAAAGCGTGTTTCTCGGCAATCCTATGGCAGAAGAGAAAATGCTTTCTGATTCGGCAGAACGAGAGCTTATCAAACAGCAATACAGAGTCATAGGCAATCATAGCGCCGTAAAGATCTGCGGTTGGACAAAACATCTTCTCAAAGGAGAAGGCGGTTGCTACAAACTATCATTCTACGGTATCAACAGCCACCGGTGCTTGCAGATGACATCAAGTATCAGCTGTGCAAACAGATGCATCTTCTGTTGGAGAGGATACAAAGCACCTGTAGCTACGAGTTGGAAGTGGGCTGTCGACGATCCGGAGAGCATCGTGGAGGGAAGCCTGCACGCCCAGAAGAAACTCCTTGAAGGGTTCGGTGGCAACGATGCGGTCAACGGGCACGCGTTCGAAGAATCGAAAACGGTCCGTCACGTGGCTCTTTCCCTGACAGGAGAGCCTATCATGTATCCTCGCATCAACGAGCTCCTCAAGGAATTCGATAAGCGGAGGATCTCCACCTTTCTTGTGACAAACGGTCAATATCCTGAAAGCATAGAACGTCTTGCTCCCGTAACGCAATTGTATCTTTCTATGGATGCTGTTGATGAGACGATGGCAAAAGATATCGGAAAGCCATTATTCTCGGATCACTGGCAGAGATTCAAGCGTAGCCTCGATGCGCTCGCCGATAGGAGGGGAAGGACGGCTGTACGGATAACTGTCATCAGACACCTGAACGACAATCATCATGAAGGATTCGCACGCCTTCTCAAGCAGGCAGATCCTGATTTTATCGAAGTGAAAGGATACATGCATGTGGGAGAAAGCCAAGGACGATTATCAAGAAATAACATGCCTTTACATGAAGAGATAAGAATGTTCTCGACACGGCTCGGAGCACTTCTTGAAAACTATGGACTTGTTACCGACCACGAGCCATCCAGAGTCGTGCTTCTTGCAAAAAAGACCTTCAAGCAAGAAGGGAAATGGATGACATGGATCGATTTTGAGAAGTGGTTCTCTCTTCTCGAAGCGGGAAAGCGACCGTCAGCAAAAGAATATCACGCGCCGTTGCAGACCGGATTCAAAGGGATTCTTGCTAATACAGGGATTAAAAAATCCCGACAGCCGAATCAGGAGCTTTAACGCCATATCTCACACTATTTGGCATGCGGTGCGATGCTTGAAACGATCCGCTATTTTTTCAGAGAAAAATTTTTTCCGAAGTAAAACGATCTCTTGCCTTCAAGCATTCGGGAGATGTCGGATTGCAGTCCTTGTGATTTTAACGTGAATTCTTTTCTATCGAGTGCATATAACGGTGAGATCTCGATATCAACAAGCATTTCAGGAACTGTAATACTTGCATTTTCAAGCCATGACCGATACAATTCATTCTGGATTCTTATAGCGCTTTTAGGACTATCCTTTCCGGAAGCGTTTTTGATGGGCGCGAATTCCTCTTCGCGCTTGACGCTATATGTTACGCTATGTTTTGCCTGATCAAGCACATCGAAGACAAGACGTTCGAACTTGAAACCGTTTTTCGATTCAGGAATGACTCGCTTGCCATCTTCATCAAGATGAGGGATGGATTTTGCAGACTTATGATACGAAAGGAGGTCTTGTTCACTGATGTTTTCGATAAAATCGAGGTTGATTATATGCATGGCGATGTTTGCAGCCCTGTATTTGAGCTTTCCATCAACCTCCTTTTCTTGAGCCATCTTCTCCGGCAGCATAAAATATTCGATCATCGACGTCTTACCATCCTTGTTGACGACAAGACCCACTTTCTCCTCAGGATATTGCTTTTCGACGACCTTCGTGCTCATCTCAGCTCGTTCTTGAATGTGATATCCTAAAAATAATGGATCGATAAAATCAATAAGAGGGTTATCTATTTGAAAATAACTAAGATATTTGATACCATTACGCTTCATGCGATTAAGGGATCCGCTTGTGACAAGAGCATCATAAATACCGCCAGTCCCGTTAGGATTCATAAATATTTCATCCTTCTCTTTAAGAAGTAATTTTCCATTCCTATCGATAGCGGGAATCATGTCTTGGCTGAAAAAGAATATTTGATCGGCGGATAAGCCGAAGTACTCGTTATTATAAAAGAATGCTTTTGTGTAAGCATCATTTGCCTTGCTTGTCATGATATACCATTGGAAATTACAATGGTGTTTTTTCTCGAAGGCAAGAATGCGTTCAGCAAGAATCTGGAATATCGGTTTCCGCTTGACAGGAGTAGCCTTGAAACATCCTTTGGGACCGTCAAATCCTAATCGTGAAGCTTGGCCTCCTGCAACGGTGAATAACGCTAACTCGCCGTTCTCGATAGCCTTCTCACCAAGATCGAGAGCTGCATCCCGCTTTTTGCCCTGATCCTCTTTCGAAAGCAGCACAGGAGGTTCTATATGACCTTCTTGGACAGGCTTATCTTCTTGTTGATATTGCTTTTCGATCAATTCATAATCGATAGAAGCGGCTTGTAAAAGCAATTTTTTCTGTTGAGCTACATCAAGTTCTTTCCAGAACCTGAAAATGTGATCCTGACCGTGCTGACGTGCACGTCTTATCTCCTGAGCATATTCGACCATAATATCACCGGTTAATGAACGATGTTCTCTACTATCGATTTTTCTTATTTAATGGTTTGTTGTAACTATATTATAAAAGCATGAATCCCAGTGAGATGAGTATAGCAGAAACAAGCGGTATAACCAGATTATCGTCTATAATGATATGTTTGTATTTAAGTTCTACGGCCTCAAGGAACATCACAATCAACGAGACAGAGCACGCTATGATGATCGGAACGAACACTGAAGCTGCAATCCCACCTATAATGCCTCCGCCGATGGCACCTTCAAGCACTTTCTTATTGTTCAATGGATTCTTGATGCGTCCAAACGGCCAGAACAGATGCGATGTCGAGTCAGCGAAAGTGAGAATGGCGATAGAAGCGAGTGCGATACTCTTTGAAAATAACAAGCTTACAAGAAAGCTTCCTAGTAAAAAGAACAATAATCCTCTTGCACGGATGCCACTGCGTTCATCATCGCGTTCGAATAACCTGAGAACATTGTGAATGATGGGGATTTTGAGCCCTTTGGTTTGGAGAAAGGAAATGGTTCCAAGCACCACTAACCCTGCAAGTAATATACTTTCATAATATGGTAAAAAAAGGATGATGTTGATAAGAAATATTCCTAGGATGACGTGGATGAATTGCCTTTGCATCTCAAAGCGATAATCCACTTTATCATGACCTCTTCTTACTGCTTCCGGAATCAGCTTATAACCCATCAAGCAATTCATCATTCTCTTCATTGACAAGATCTTTTATCTCGTTACGTCGTTTCTCTTCGGAGAATCTCAATCGTTCGACAGCGATATCCATCAAGGTCGGTTCGATTCTGAGAATATCTTTTATGGTGAGAAAACCAACCAGGTTTCCTGCAGAGTCGATAACGGGTAGTCGCTTGATATCATGTTCTGATAGTAATTCCATGGCATTCCGGATAGAATCCTGTGGTTTTACCAAGATGATGTCCTGAA
>CAZRUJ010000007.1:9195-28861 GCA_964603345.1 uncultured Methanosarcinales archaeon
TTCAGGATCTTTTCCTTTAGCGAGAACTTTAAAGACCATATCATCGCCGGTGAAAAATCCTATGACTTTCTTACCGTCAATAACAGGCATACTGCCGACGTTGTATCTTTTCATCCTTTCTGCTGCTTCTTTTATGGATGATCCTTTCTTGATAACGACGGGGCGACGGGTCATTATTTCAGAAACTTGAATTTTGTTAGTATTTTCAAAACTCATGCTAGACACTTCCTAATCTATAAGCACGGGAGAGGGTGGCTTATTTATAACTCTTTGTATAAGGATTGGTGATATTAGAACTATTTCTGATGATATGGATGATAAGAAAAATGAAAAAAATGGAGATGTTGAACAACATGCGAATAGATACTAATAATTGAATAAGATTTCCACATCATTGCCATATATGCTTTTCAGGTTATCGAAAAGATTGCTCTTGATAAATACTTTAGGTGGGATCTCGAGGTTCATGAGCGCTTTTTCAAGCTCCTCTAGCGAAGAGGATTTCTTATCGATAAGAGTTCCTGATCCTGTTATTTTGGCTTTCAAGACAATCTTTTCCTCTTTATCCACATCCTTGAGGATGAATGCATGATCACCGAGAAGGATGACTTCACCATAGGAATCACCATATTTGACTTTTATCTTCGTCTTCTCGATTTCCTGGCCTCTCTTTCGTTGAATGTGCTCAAGCAATGTGTTGGTAATGTCTTTTGAATTCTTAAGAACATTCTTTATTTCTTGCTTGGATAATTTGGCGACGTCGTAATTCTTTTTTGCCGTGAATATCTCCTCGATCAACCGTGAATAACGCTCACCGATATAACCTTTCTTAATCACATGTTCCTTGAATTCCTTTTGGAGATCCTTATCAGCAACTTTATCCCTTCCTTCCAGGCGCAACACATCTCTTAACATAGTTACTACGGATTCGTAAGTGTGAAGGACTCGTTCTTCCTCTTTACGTTCTTCAATATCGTTGAACAGCTTATCGAGCCGTTTGAGATAGTCTTCTGAACGCTTGACATAATCATCCATTTCTTTTCCGGAAATCGATTTCACAGAGCCATGCTCGAATTTCTTCCTGATAGCAAGAACATCCTCGAGCGTCTTGACATATTCGGCTTCAAGGAGCTTCTCTTTTTTCACAAGCACATCTTTCATCACTTCAGGAGTTTCTTTAGGTGTGGTTGGAGGAATGCCATACAGCATCAGCGCCGCTTGTGATGGTGTTAGGATGGCCCAGAACAGATCCTCCATGACAATATCTCTTATCTTCATATTGATACGATCCATAAATTGCGTCCCTGAATTGCGAAACATCTCAATAGCTTCCGGACTCGGTTTTATGCGTCCCATCTGGAGCAGTTGTTTCCAAGGCATAAATGTTCCACGATCGTAGAAGGGAACACCATCTCTTAAGAAAGTAAATATGACTGGATTCGCATCTTTGATGTTTTCCCAGAAATCTGTCAGTATATAAACTTGGATGTTAATTTTGTTGTGTATGCCAGTTGCCTGTCCTGCCTCCATTCCCATATTGATTATGATAGAACGGAGCTTATCGCGAAGTTCTGTCCTTGTCATCTTTTTGACATCTGTATCGTCGATAATAACGAATACATCGATGTCCGAGTCAGGGGTTGCTCTTCCTTGCACTAAGCTTCCACCAAGAACGTAGGAGACTATGTATTTCTCGAATTTCTTGAGCACCATCGATTTGTGGATTTCCGAAATCTTGATCGCTGCAAGCATTCCAGTATCATACACGGTGGCTCCGCTTGCGATGGATTGGAGGATTTCATAATTGCTATCATAACATTGTTGCCAGAGATTGGAGAGAAGCAACACTCTTGGCTTGAGATTTTTATCGACTTGTTCTGCAATCTCATCATTGATTTTCTGAAGCTTTTCACGAAGCTCTTCTTTTGACATCTTATTAGAGTCTGAGTCATCGATGAGAAGGAGAGCATTGATTTTCTCTTTTTTCTGATCATTCTCATCAGGTGGAAGGAGCGACACCCCCATAACATATCCTTCTAATCGTTTGATAATCTTATCCTTGAAGGATTCAAGTGATGTCTTGATAATCTCAAGACGTTCCTTCTGTTCATTCGGAACTTGCGCTATCGCCTTATCCAGTTCAGTCAGTTCTTTTTCATCGCTTGCCGCAACCTGTGGTTGAACCTGTTTCTTCAGCGATTTTTTCATTGTAGTCTTTTTCTTCGTAGATGATTTTTTTGCAGTTTTTTTCGAATTTACCATACATTGCTCCCTCTCGAACCTCTGTTATGAAGAAGTTATCGCACTTAATGTTTTGAGTGTGGATGTGGTGTTTTATAAACATTATGTTCTTTTTTTTCGCGAGGTTTTCAATTCTATACCTTATCATGTTTCCTTGGGTCAATATGGCTGGAGTCCGACCCTCCACCATTCATTCTCGAAGGAAGTCGAATTCACGATCGCAGCAGTCACCCCCATCTATTACTTTTCTGCCATCGTCCTTCTTGTAGCATATTAGAAAATAACTTTGACATTGTCTATGATCAAAGCTATATTCTCGCTTTTCCTATTGTTTGTCGTGTTCTTTTTCATATTCAAAAAACTCATTCCTGATAGGGATTCAGAAGGTGATACAAGTGATGATACAGAAAGTTTTGATTCAACACATTCTGAAAATGTGAGTGACTCATTCTCATCCGATACTTCTATAAGCGATTCTGTGAGCGGGTCGCTGAATGACTCTTTAAATAATTCACTAACAGATTCTTTTAATACTGCAAAGCAAGAAAGTGATTACCTTCCACCGTCTCAGCCAAATTTCAACCAACCGTCGGGTTCTTCAGATTATCCTTCAGGAAATAAATAACAACCTATATTTCTGAACATATGTTTTTTTATTTATTATATTTGAATCCTTGGTTTTACCAAAGATAATCTTTAAAAAGTAACGAGTCAGACACAATGCACACGTTGGGGGTAATCGGTGTGCGAAAAAGTGTAAACTTTGATGTGAACAAACGTCTTGATAGTATTGATGCGGGTATCGAAACGGCATTTTTTAAGGTTCGTGAAGAGTTAGACGAACATAGAGATTCGATAAACCAGAATACTTCGGAACTGACAGCAGCTTATCAATATATTGCAGTGCTTGAGCAGAAGATTGAAAAACTCAGTGAACGTGTTGATGAATTGACTGTGCATGCGCGTCCTGAACTTTCAGCATACGATGATTTCTCAGTAACTCTTTCTATCCGTGAGCAGGAAGTGTTTTTGTTCTTATACACATGCGATCACGAAACATCATTATCGAATATCGCAAAACATCTCGGTTTAACAGCTGATTCGGTCGCAATATATGTCCAGAAATTGATTTCTAAAGGAATACCTCTTAAACGTTATGTCGATGGCGGTGACGAACGCTATGCTCTTGATACCACGTTTAAAGAGATCCAGGCTCGAAAGAATATCGTTCCTATTGACGAACGCGTTCTTCATGAGCTTGGTGAGTTGATAGTTTAACAAGCGGGTGTTTTGTCTTTTATCTTCTTTTTAGGATTATGTATTAATATAGTATGTACAATATATTGCATATCCAATATATAAAAAGTTTATTTTTTGTAAGTAAAAATATATTTTTTAACAACTAATTAATTCAATCAAAAACAAAATAATTTAAATAAATATTTGTAGTAAATATTTTAAGCAAAAATTAAATAATTTATAATAACTTATTTTTTAAAAATAATAAGCAAAAACTGAATTTAGTATGTTGTTTTAATAGAAACTGGAAACTGTACTTCTATGAAAAAAATAATATTGACAACATAATTATGCTTGATTTATTGTTTTGAACAAAAAACATAAAAATGATGTGTTGGTGTGTGATACATATGACTCTTATATCTGGTCCTGAAATTATGGAATTTAAAGGATTGCTCTCATTTCTTATACTTCACGAACTGAAATCGAAACCATTGTGTGGGGAGGATCTCGCTGGAAAGATAGGTCGAAGGAAAGGCTCAAAATTAACACCTGGTACAATATATCCTGCGTTGAAACAATTACGAAAACAGAAACTTGTACGTTACAAGAAACAAGGCCGTAAAAAAATCTATTTCTTGAGAGATGAAGGTGAGCTCGAACTCGAACGACAGTACATATTATTCACAAAATATTTTTGGGGATTGAAACACATCATAACAAAAAAAAGATACCAACAACAACTAAGATAAAAATATTTGTTTTTGCTTAAATGTATTAGATTTTAATTATTTTAATAATTGCTTATATTTTTTAATTATTTTTTCAATCTCTATTTTTTGAAAATAAACTATGTTTTGTTTTTTATGTTGTTGTGTGTGTTTCAGCACGTTATTTAAATATAAACATTCGCACAATGTATATTGTGCGAACTTTTTTATTTTTGTTGCATAAAACAGTGTATTTTCACAAAAAAAGCAGGGGTTTTTATTGAAAAACTACGAATTATGTGTTCTGAAAAGTATGCGATTCGCAAAGAACATATTATGATACTCTCAGATAATTATATCTAAAAACACACCCTCATAATATCTATACAAGTAGAACAATAGTTGATGATATAAACTATTTATTTTTTGCTTATAATTTTTAATTAAGTTTCTTAATTTAAATTATATTAGCAAAAATCACATATTTTGATGTTTTATAATGTTGATAAAATTTAAATATAAATGTTCGCACAATCAAGCATATGAATACACAGGCGATTTTGCAAACACTTCGTTCAGAATCACAATTACGAGGGTTTTCAATATATACTATACGAAATTATCTTTCTATTAACAAACGATTTCTTGAGTTTGTAAAAAAGGATCCGTCTGACGTTACAACTCATGATCTCAAGAAGTACTTATCTTATCTGCTTGCTGAAAACAGATCATCACCCGCAACCATTGCACTTGCAAGAAGTGCGATCTTATTCCTATGTAATGATGTGTATGGGAACACACTTTCGAAAGTAAAGACTCCGAAAATACCGCAATCACTTCCTGTTGTTGCTTCAATGGGTGAATTAGAACGACTATTTGATGTATTGCCTCTAAAAAGCAAGCTGATGCTCCAATTATTGTATGCATCAGGCCTGCGTGTCAGTGAGATTGTATGTTTGCGTGTCGATGATTTCGAATTCGAACAACACATAGGTTGGGTGCGAGGAGGAAAAGGGGCTAAAGATCGCATGTTTATTTATCCCGAACAATTAGGTATGAATCTGGCAAGATATTTTCGTAAACGGGTGATTGAATCCTCGTTCGCATTCCCTGGAAAAAAAGGGAATCAAATGACTACTCGAAATGTCCAGCAGATCGTCTCAAGAGCATGTAAAAAAGCAAATATCAAAAAAAAACTCACACCTCACAAACTCAGGCATAGTTTCGCCACACACCTGCTCGAACAAGGCAATGATGTTCGCATCATACAGGAACTGCTAGGTCATTCCAATTTGCAAACCACTCAAATCTATACGAAAGTCACATCTTCAACACTAAAAAATGTTAAAAGTCCTTTTGAAAAAAATTAAATTTTTGCTTACTATTTTTAGACACTTTGGTGTTTATTAGTTTTTATTTTTGCTTAATATATTTAATATTGTTTATCCTATATATTGGTTAACCAATATTTATATATTTCGTTCACTATTTCATAATTGTTTTAAATGAAAACCAAGATATTTTGTGCCACTATGGAACCAGCGACAGTATTATTATTCACATCAATGACATGCCCCCACTGCCCGCAAGCCAAGCAAGCGCTCGAGCGCGTCAAGGAACAAAGAGATGACGCCGAGATTCACAACCTAATGACACACAACCCTCAAGCACAACAATTGGCGAAGAGATTCAACGTCATGTCCGTACCTACTTTTATCATCTACGGTCCAGGACATGAGAGTCCAATGGGGCTTGTTGGCGGACAAGCGGACGAGACATTACATAAATACATCGACATCGCCATAGGTAAAAAAGAAGAACTGCAAACGACTCCGAAAAAATCATCTTTTCTCAAAAAGATCCTGCAGAAATAAAATCATAGTACTCAACCGCACCTGAGATGAAAAGAACAAGAAAATAATTAGCGCTTAATCGCTTTGTAAACGCGAAAACCACCCTGACGATCATTATCAGAAACATCACCAAATACTTCTTCCATTTTCTTGGAAAGCATCTTACCGCCCTTTGAATGACGTGCGACAAGATAGAATATACCGCCTGTATTGAGATGATCGAAGGCTTGTTCAATGAAAGAAAAGCAGACTTTCCTCCCAGCAACATAAGGTGGGTTGGTAAGGATTGCATCGAATGTTTCAGGGATATTCTCGAGAAGATCGGATCGCTTGACAGCAATAGATACGTTATTGTTTGAAGCGTTCTTTTTCGTATAAGAAATCGCACGGGAATTGACATCTGTAGCGACCATATCGACATCGGGAAAGCAATCCTTGAGAACGACAGCGACAGCACCCCAGCCACAACCAAAATCAAGAGCTGAAGAGCACGCTGAAAGATCAGCACTTTCTATGAGTAACCGGGTGGCAATATCAAGCCGTCGTTTCGAGAACAGGCCGCTTGCAACAGTGAACGAATATGATCGACCCCTCACAGTCACAGGAAGATGTTCTTCTTTAACAGGTGAGGATTGTTGCACATCATAATAATGGGTCATCATTCCATAATCCCCAAGACATGAAAGACAAACATGTCTGATGCCTTGACAACATCCTTACCGTTCGCCCCTCCAATGATGATACAGTTGGGATGCGTTTCACTCATCTTGACAACAGGTGCTGTCTCATTGACGGAGAAATGGATTGCAGGAGTGAGTTCTGTTGAAGCGTTGCATGTCTCATATTCGATCGAAGAATTGGTTGTATTATCAAGAGCAGAACCATAGATGGCAGTTTTTATCTTGAAGCCGAAGTATTTATCGCCAAGGATTCGTGCAACATTTACAGCTCCGATGACTGGATTGTTCGAATGCCCTTCATCCACAAGCAAGTAAAATCCGGCATGAGGCTCATTGAAAAAGAATCGCGAAACGTTCTTATCGAAATAATAGTCTTCAAGCTCAGCAGGATGATAATATGAAGGAATTTCAAAGACTTGATTATTACGGGCGACTTGAGTCTGCCACTTATCACCGACCTGTTCAAAAGCGAAATGATTGTAGGTTGAGAGATCGCTGTTTTCACCGCCGAAATCAACAAAATTAAGGGTAGAATAGATAATCGCAACGACGAAGATGATGATGAAAAACCACATCTTTTTCGAGGAATCACCATGCTGTTTTCGTTTCAATGAGTGTTTTTTTACCATTCGATAATCACCTTCAAGTGTCGTAAGCACTCACTCCGTATAAATTGTAAGGGATCTTATCCCTGAGAAGATGAGTATGCTCAGGTTTGATAGAGGCATTGATGCAATGATCATATTCCGTTATTTCACTGTGATTCGAGAACGAAACGGTTATGACAGGTTGTGATACTGTAGCATTAGCGCACGTAACAAGAGGTCGGATTTCTTGAGCAGTGTCATCAGTAGTTGCACTGAGAATAGGAATTGGAGAGCTTGTCGACACATGGAATCTCAATGAGTCAAGCAATCGGGATTCGAACTCATCTTCACCGGCACCTGTTATGATAACCGAAGCTGATTCGTTCAGTATATCTTTTGTTGCCACTGACGATCCTAACCATGATAAGGAAGAGGGATACGAATAGAAATGGACATCACCCCTATCAGTCTCGAGGGAAATGACTTCAGTTGTCGCGGTCGGATTGTAGAACGATTCATAGGAAGATATAGTGTATTCAAACGAACCAATTTCTTCTTTCTGATTTCCAGTCATATTGTAAGCTCCAACACCAATAAGCCCACCAAGCATGATGATAACAAGAACGATACTCATCCTACGTTGCCGCCTGAGTTCTTTTTTACGCTCCCGCTCCGCACGAGAAAGCTGTTTCTTTGTCCTGGTCATGACACATCAGTATTTTTCGCGTGCTTAAAAAAGTTACTGTATGCAAGTCATTTTTTCATCACAACATTCCTATAAGGGAAGGGAATCTCGATATTTTCACGATCGAATCGTTCCTTAATGCTTTTCCTGACATCGCATCCGAGTATGAAGGCATCAGAAGGATTTTTCGCCCACGCCCAAGCACGAAGATTAACTGAAGAATCTCCGAAGCTAATCAACTTGACAAGAGTTCTCGGTTGGCCTGCACGAATATCTTCTTTAGACCTATAATCGATGTTGAGCTCATGAGATTCAACCTCTTCACGCATGATATCCATCGCCTTATCGATATCAGAATCATAGCTTATGCCTATTTCCACATAATTACATATTTTCTCATCGCCGAAATGATAATTCTCAAGAACTTCATTGCTCAAGATAGAATTAGGGGCGATAAAGCGTTTATTCTCGAAATTACGGATGACAGTGTGACGCAAGGTAATATCTTCGACCACGCCAAGATGATTGCTGAATTTAATAGTGTCACCGACACGAAATGGCTTGAAGATGGCGATGAATATACCGCTGATAATATTGGCGAATGCTTGCTGAGCGGCAAAGCCTATGACAACAGCAACCACTCCAGCACCGGCGAATAGAGATACAGCGACGGTGTGAAGCGACGGGATAAAAGAAATCGCAACAGCAATTCCTGCAACATAAATAATTGCCGAGACAACATGCTTGAGAACAGTAAATTGAGTGTTATCAATCTTCACTTTCTTATTGGATTTATACAATTGCCTGTTGATGAGATGAATCACTATGCGATGCAAGGCAATAGTTGCAACGAGTGTCAAAGCCAAATATATGATTCTGAGAACCGTGCTGTCTATACTGATGCCTGCAACCGATACCATAACACAGACACATCAGATCATGTTTATAAAATTATTGTTTCATTAGGCAGACAGAAAAATAAGTTATGGGCATCCGAGACGTATCAGGGTGATAAAGACATCGTTTGATAAACGTCTATATATTCCAAGAACAAATATATCTCTTTGAAATCCATGTCAAAAAAGATATTCTATCGATCTTCATCAATAAAAAAGAGAAAAACCCTCATTTTGATTTCAACTAACCTCCTAAAATCATTTTTTTCAAATATACAAGTATCTGACAGAATATCTGAAAAAAAGAAGTTATTTCCGTCGTTTTTTCAAGAAATGTCACAATTACTATTATTTAGTTACCTAACTTTCAAAAAATTTATAAATAATTTATAAGCGATAGTATGGTATGATTGATGACACACTCATTCTCGGAAAAAACCATGAAAAAAAAGCGGAGTTCATTCTGGAAGAAGTGGGTCCTATAAAAAAAAATGATAAGCGAGTGATACTTGTATCCGGATCGAGCGGAAGCGGAAAATCGGAAACTGCATTCTATGTCAGACAATTATTATTCAAGAAAAACATCTATTCATTCATCATCTCGACCGACGATTATTATGTTATCCCGCCTGAAGAGAGGGATAAGTATCGCAGAAAGCACGGGCTGGATGTTGTGGGTCTCGATGAGATCGACTGGACATCGCTTAAGAACAATGTTGAGGATTTCCTCAATGACAAGCCGATGAAAGTATTTAGGGAGAACCTTTCGGCACGACAGAAAGAAGAGGTAATTATAGATACGACAAAACTCAATGTGCTCATTATCGAAGGGTTGTTTTCAGGATATATAAAAACCTTATTCAGCCAAGCTTACAGTGTGTTTCTAAACGGAAGTCCGGAACAGACCCTCAAATTCAGGGAAAAACGACAGAAAGAGAATGAGAAAGACGAGTTTAGAAAACAAATTGTTGAAAAAGAATTTGAGATTGTTCAAGAACTCAAGAAAATTTCGGATCTGCAAGTCGCATTTGATTTCTTATAGGCAGAGGTCATTCTCAATATGGCTTGTTTCACGTGTTCTCAGCAGACCACTAGTTTTATAAACACCACGCGGTTTTCCACAGTCTGTCACTGAGGATACGGTTTTACTGCTACGGCGGTGTATCTTCGGAATTCAGGTGAAATGATATGGCTGAAACGAAAATCAACATAGGAGATAAGAAAACTAAAAAAACATATAATAAAACACTTACCGAACAACAGCTCGACGCTTTGAAAGGAAAGAAGATCGGCGATATAATCAAAGGCGACGTCTTTGAACTTGAAGGATATGAATTTGAGATCACTGGCGGTAGCGATAGTGCGGGGTTTCCTATGAGAAAGGACGTGCAAGGTCCTAATAGAAAACGAATTCTTATCACAGGTGGTGTGGGTATGAAAAAAGGCAACCGTCATGGGATGAGGAAGCGAAAGCTCGTGGCAGGGAACACCATCTATGAGAATACAGCTCAAATCAACTTTAAAGTAATCAAGACAGGAAAGAATCCTATCGAAGCACCGAAGGAAGAAGTTTCCGAGGAAAAATCAGAGTGAGCTTCACGCTCACATTTCTTTCTTTTACAATTTTTTTACCAATTTATCTATCTTTCTTGGCATCAATAGTAATGCGAACAGAAAAACACACATAAACGATATCGTCCCTTCCAAGACAAGATGTTCGGGCGAAAAAGTTTATAAATAGATGTTGCATGTAATTGATACAGGGCAACGATGAGATTAGATGAGCAATTCGCTAAAAAGACCGATTATATCAAGCATTTCGGAGAGAAACTCGGATGGAAGCCTGAGATGCTGGAATTTGTCAATGCGGTCGATGCAGGAGGATATCAGACGGCTGATAACAGCGATGAGGATCCCTATCCCGAACCTACCAAACGATTACATCTAACTGTTGAAAAACAGGATGCCAGTCTCGAAGAGACATATTATTGGATGATTGATTTCTTACGTTCCGATCTTGGATATCCTATGATTGAAAAGATATATGATATATTCAGCGCGTCAGAATCAAGTGCCCAATTCGGAAATACTGGACAGAAACAAGCCATCCAACAAGACAAGGCAAGCCAATATCTCCAATACATAGGACAATTCGTCAAACAATTATTTCAACTGGTCAGAGAACTTAGAGTTATTGATGAAAAACTCCAACCATATAAGGATTGGAAAACAAGCAAGAGTGCGGATATCACGCTCAAACAAGTGTTCAGCCAATTCGCAGAAGGAACACCGCAGAATCCAAGTCCTGATACAGTCTATCAGCTCGCGCAACGGATAGGATATACTGTGCTTCCAGACCTGTTCTTCAATACGCACGTTTATAGCACGAAGGACGTCGATAAGGAAGTCGATTCAGGACAAACAAAGGAATTTAACAAGAATGTAAGAACAGTTCTCAAGAGAAAACTTTATCAATATCTCAATTGGAAGGAGAAAACAGAGAGAGAATTGTATCATAGGCGTAAATTTCTATTGCAATATCTCCGGCAACACTGGAAAGTCATCCAATTATACATGTCATGGATCAAACCATATATAAGAACCTCGCGACGATTATCAAGCAATCCAAAACAGCTCGATAGTCCGGAAATAATCAACGCTTTTGACACCACTCGTCTCGAGATAGAGTTGCTTGCGAAAAAACCGACTAATTACCTGAAAGATGACCGGCACTATAGTTGCGTCCTTCTCAATTTCAAGTACACAACAAGACCTAAATTGAGCTATGATCAACGATTCCAAAGCCAAGCGGTAGCACACACAGGAAAAGTGACAGTAACATTCAGATCGTACGGATGGCACGACGCAGACATAGAAGCTTATCGCAAGATGAGGGATCGACAGGATGTCGACATGCTCAAGGAACTTGATGAACATATAGCTGGGGCATTTAATTATCTTGGAAAAGAATTCGAGAATTATCTTGAGGAAGCCCAGGAAGAATTCACTGTTGAGAAAAGAGAGGAAGAAAAGAAAAAAGTCAGCGAAGGCAGAGAGGAAGCTAAGAAACTCCTTAGAGAAAAGAACAAGTTCAGTAAATGGGGACCGTTGGAACCATTCTTATACATGGGCGATGGCCTTGGGGATTTTGCGAAATCATTTTTCTCACCCACAAAAGTCGATAAGGAAGGTATGAAAAAGGATGAAAATAATCTCGGCGATAAAGATAAAAAGAAAGCTGCGTCGAAAGGAGCGGCTAAAGATATGGGAATACTCTATACTATCTATAAGAAATCTCACAAGCTCCTTTCATGGTAGAATCGATACTCTGTAAGCAATCAGGATTCATCCTCAACGCAAGTGGATCTCCAGCACATCATTATCTTTGAGCACATGCCTCTCATGGATTTTCTGACCCGGAAATTTTGCGCTCGGACCCCAAACCCTTGCAAAACGGAATTGCTTGACAAAATCCTTATGAAGCTTGTTACACACGTCTTTTATCGGTGAATTACGGAACATGATGAGAGGTTCTTCAAGGTCAGCCCGTTTGCCAGGTTCTTTGAGATAGATGCGTATGAGGTCGAGTTTTTTGAAGATTAATTCTTTAAGCTTATCAATGCCTTCGCCCTGTTGAGCGCTGATAACTATATCAGCATCATATTTTTTCTTGATGTGCTCAAGCTGTTTCGGAGAAACAAGGTCTGCTTTGTTGATAACTGTGATTGCGGGCATGTATTTCTTATTCCCTTCGATACAATCAATGAGTTGATCGACAGTGATATCGCTTCGCAGAACCACTTCAGCATTATTGATGCGAAATTCCTTCAACACACGTACAATCGTATCTTCATCAAGATAAGAAAGCTTGACAGTAGATCCGACCCGAATACCATCTTTTGTGGTCTTGTTGATCTTGACATCAGGACGACGCTGATTGAGACGGATATGAGTATCATAGACTTCCTTGACGATCGTATCATATTCTTCAGGTTTTGTCGCATCAAGGAGGATAAGGCAGAGATCAGCATTGCGCATGCTTGAAAGGACTTCTTTTCCGCGACCCTTCCCACTTGCAGCCCCTTTGACGATACCAGGAACATCAAGAATCTGAATATTGGCGTGCTTATATTTCAAGATGCCCGGAATACAACTCAATGTCGTGAATGAATAAGAACCTACTTCAGAGTCTGCATCAGTGAGCTTGTTAAGAAGTGTCGATTTACCTGCAGAAGGAAAACCGATAAGAATGACGGTGCCATCCCCTGTCTTACGAACTTCCCATCCTTCACCCCCTCCACCTTGAGAGCTTCTTGCTTCTTCTTTCTCTTTGAGCTTTGCAATCTGGGCCTTATAGAGACCTATGGCTGACTGCGTTTTCTTATTATATGGAGTGTTCGCTATGCGTTGCTCCAATTCTTTTATTTTCGCGAGATTATCAGCCATCGTATCCTCTGATTGTGTGGTGGCATGTTCTTTATAAATATAATTGAGGGTGTGAAATGCTTGAAATCAACAAAAACTTTTTAAATCACCAGTTTCAACATTCAATTATGGGTTTGATAGTTGGAATCACAGGAACATTAGGAGCTGGAAAAGGAACTGTTGCAGAATTTCTCATGAAGAAAGGATTCAAACATTATTCTGTCAGGGACTTTCTGAGTGAAAAGATCAGAGAGAGAAATCTTCCAGACAATAGGGATTCTTTGGTGAAAGTAGCAAACGAACTCCGAAAACAGCATGGGCCGTCATATATCGCAGAAGTCCTTTTCGAGAGGGCGAGACGACAGGGTGGCGATGCTATAATCGAAAGCATACGAACAGAAGGTGAAGTCAAGTCGTTACAGGAAAATGGGAATTTTTATCTGTTTGCCGTGGATGCGAATCCTGAACTCAGGTATGAAAGGATAAAACAAAGGAAAACATCAACGGATATGATTTCTTACGATAAATTTATAGAGCAGGAGAACCGAGAGATGACATCCACCGATCCGACAAAGCAGAATCTGAAGCGATGCAGGGAATTGGCGGATTTCACCCTCAAAAACGAAGGATCCATAGAAGACTTACACCAACAAGTGGAGGAGATATTGCATGAAATCAGATAATACGTACACCCGACCCGATTGGGATGAATACTTTTTAGAAATTTCAGATACCGTAGCAAAGCGAGCGACGTGCGATAGGGGTCGAAGCGGTTGTGTCGTAGCCAAGGATAGGCAGATACTTGTGACAGGATATGTCGGTTCTCCCGTTGGATTACCGCATTGTGATGACGCAGGACACCAATTCAAAAAAGTGATGCACGATGACGGTTCGGTGAGCAATCATTGTGTTCGTACGGTTCATGCAGAGCAAAACGCCATCTGCCAAGCGGCGAAATTAGGCATCGTGCTTCAAGGTTCGACGCTGTATTGCAAGATGACACCGTGCAGAACGTGCGCGATGCTTATCATCAACAGTGGTATCAAACGTGTTGTGTGCAGACAAAAATATCACCGTGGAGCAGAATCTGAACAGATGTTAAAGGATGCCGGCATTGAACTTGAGATTCTCGAAGAAAAGATCGTCTTGTATGAAAACCAGTGATTGTCACCAGAGATACAAAATAACAGGTAATATAAGACAACCAAGCAACATATTCTTCTGTGCCCCCAATAAACTTGCCAGAATGCCAAGGGCTGTTGCGCAGAGAAGAATGAGAATCCCCTGAGCACCACTTAATATAGTGACGATGATAAGCAAGAATACTATAACTGAGATGACTAATTTATTATAAGGGACTTTCGCCATTAGTATAGTCATTTTCTTAGAGAGGAATATTCCAAGCACAACAGCGATTGAACCGGTAAAAAGCAGGATAGGAACAAAAAACACCAAATGGGATGCGGTTATTGTTTCAAGAAGAGAGGATATCCCTATAATAGCTCCATTACGAGCTTTATCAAGAAGGGCGACAGTAACAAGCGAGAAAGCGAAATTGACAGTGTTAATACCACCAACAAGAATCAGATAGTCTTTAGGAGTTTTTTTTCTCATCGTGGCACTCGCAACGATAGCACCCTGGCTGGACCCAAAACCAGGAAGGAATGAAGCAAGCATCCCAACGAGCGTCGCACGGGAAATATTTTTCTCAATATCAGAAAAGGAGAGAGGAAGATATGAGGATAGCAATTGGTTTGGAAGAGATGATGATGAATTAAGACTGAGAAGCAAGGTGCTTACACCAAAGAGGCCTGAGAGCAAAGGAAGGAGTATATGGCTCTGATTGATAAGGTCGAAACTAAGAAGCCCGAGAAGTCCTGAAGCGAGAAAGAAAAGAGTATTTAATAGGAATTTTCTTGACATGAAAAGCAAGATGGTGATAATTAAAAAAAGTAATTTGCCAATATACGGCTCGACGACGCTTTGCACAGGAATAAGAAAAGACAATCCTAAAGGAAACATCGCAAGAGTCAGGAGAAGCGCTGAGAACGATCCGACAATTGTATATAAAACTGCCCTGTGGCCATCACCCTCCAAGACCATCTGATGGCCAGGTAGGACACTCACGACCTGATCAGCATCTGGAGCTCCCAGATAGATGCTTGGAATACTATCGAGAAATGAATGCGTCAAGGCAAGCGATAAGATGAAAATGCTGATGAGAAAAGGATTAATACTGGAAATGATAGCGACGGAGCTGACAACGACAGCGGTGATAAGATTGACATGGACGCCCGGGATGAGTCCTGTAAAACAGCCAGCAAGAACTCCAAGCAGTATAGCGATGAGGATTTCCGGCAGCATATCACTGCAAGAGCTGCCAATCCATCATTAAAAGCTCAACTGAGAATTCCCCGAAAGAATTTCGGAGAACCTTAAAAGAAAAATCAATAAAATAACAATCACAGTGTTTTCAATTCGTACTCTGTCCTTCCCATGCCGAACTCTTCAGCAGCTTGCACTTGCATGAACGGATCCTTCTCCTGCTCTATGAGAAAGACATTCTTCCCTTCTGCAAGGTTGATCGTGTCAAGAGCTGCCTTATCGATAGCAACCCCGTCTTGTGAAGCGAACCAGCCGACATCTCCTGCAATTGTTTCTGTAGGGTTGCTGTCACAATCACATTGCTTTGCGATACGCCCTGCAAAGGTCACATAATAGTCTTTCTTGAACGTCTTTTGCGCAGCCGCCGCCCCATCTCCAAGCAGCGTATCAAAAATTTCTATTTTTGGCGAGAACACATCTTCCGGACAGGTCAATATGCATTTCGAACACCCTATACAGAAGTTGATCTCCGGCTTGTCCGTTACTTTGATTCCGTTTACCGGACAGACCTTTTCACAGGCCTTGCATTGGATACAACCTTTACCAACAACAGGTTTTCCACCTTCATGGATCGCTCCTTTGGAATTTTTCGAGAGCGCGCCCATACCGAGGTTCTTGATCGCACCACCGAAGCCTGCAGCATCATGACCTTTGAGATGACTGATGACAAGGACTCCTTCCGCTTCGCTGAGCTTGTCAGGCACTTCGTACTCGAGATATTCACCCTCGTGGACTGTCACATCACTATCATCAGTATCGACATCCCCTAATTCATCGTATCCCTTGTCAAGCGCGTGCTTCCTATGCGTCTGCGGATCGTGTCGTTTGCTCTTGTACACGACAGACGTGTCAAACAACGTGACTTTAAAACCGAGTTCGTGAAGGATGTCGGTCACCGGCTTGAGATCCTTTGGCGTGAATGAATACTTGTTGCCCGGCTCTCCGAAGTGCGTCTTGACGATGATACGCGTGCAACCGTCGAAACGCTTCTGAAAATCGCTTGTGAGTTGTTCTATGAAAGCTTGTGAGAATTCTTTGGAATAATAAACATCTGCCATCTTGATATGCTTGCAAGGAAGTGCCGTATTTAAAATTTTTCTTCAGAAATATTTATGGTTCTATAAAGAATGAAATGGAAGACTCTGAGAAAAACTAAACTTTATATACAACTTCTTCTTTGATGATGTTTTCTGCCTTATTGACGAATAATCTTGCTTTCAAAACCATTTCTTTAATTTCAGAAGCACCAAATCGGATTCTTGTGGAATAAGAAGCTTCTTCACGTTTATTCTTTGATTGTGCAGAAAAAAGAACATCTTCCGTATCGAACATATTCAACATCTCTATTTCTTCACGAGTCAAATCTGTATTATAGAATTCGTTCGAGAGGACAAAAGCATCATATTACAACAAGAAGATGGGAACATGAATTAATATATAGTGTTCTAAGTGGAGAATCATTATTTGCTGAAGTGGCCATCAAATTATATCCAAATGGTAATTATTGGGAAAAGTGGTCTTGAGAGCGGTTTACAAAGATAGATACTTACAACAACACCAGCGTTGACAAGCCCAAGAAGACAAAAAAACCCATCAGATCAGTTGCTGTCGTGATAAAAATCGCGGCGGACGTTGCAGGATCCTTCCCCAATCGCTTCATAATAAGAGGAATGACAGCACCGAAAAAACCCGCAGCCATCATGCTAAACACCATGGATATCCCAGCAACCACTCCCAGCAAAGGACTCTGGTTGAAAATAATAGCGACAATACCAACAAGGATACCTATAATAACACCGTTGATGATACCAGATACTGATTCCTTGAGAATAACCTTGTGTCCTGTTTTCAGATCAAGTTTCTGTGAAGTGATGCCACGGATGGTGACTGCCAAGGTCTGTGTCGCTGTATTTCCACCCATGCCAGCGATGACAGGCATGTAAACAGCCAAAAGAACAAGCTCTGAAATTGTATCTTGGAAAATACCTACAATTGAAGAAGCGAGAAAAGCAGTCAACAAGTTAAGTATCAACCATTGATAACGATGCTTGACCTTGCTCATGACAGGGTCATATACACCTTCTTCACTCTTGATACCTCCAAAACTTGAAAGCGATCCTGCATCGTGCCTCCGGATGATGTTAAGGATATCATCAGAATAGATGACTCCCATGATACTCTTATCATCATCAAGCACCGCCATTCTCGAGTGAGGGTTCGATTTGAACTCCGAAACAATTTCCCTCTGTTCATAATCATAAGGTATGGTCAAGGTTTTTTGCAAATAACATTTTATATATTCATCAGGTTCATGGAGAATGAGCTTGTGTTCAGGAAGTTCTCCTTTAATAAATCCATCATCGACAACAAAAATAACAGGGAATTTACCAGTCACTCTCTCATGCTTTCGCACAGCCCTGCCAACTTGTCGGAAGGTCGCATCCACCCCTATTTCGATATAATCAAGACTCATCAGACCAGCAGCAGTATTAGGGCTGAAACGAAGCAGATATTCGACTTTGTTCCGCATCTGCTCATTAAGCCGTCTAAGAATTCGCTTGCGTAATGTCGCATTAACATATTGGAGCAGATCGGTCGCTTCGTCAGGATCGAGAAAATGAAGAAAACCGATGATAGTATCATCATCAAGCCCGGATAAAATATTTTTTGCCATATAGTCAGACAATTGGAGTAGGATGAATCCTTGCTTGTTGGAAGGCAACTGCTTGAATAAAGATATCTTATCCTCAGAACGGTACAAGTCACGAATGATTCTCGAATCAGTCTTACTCACACTCTTTTTTGTCATAAGAGAACATACACAAAAAAAACCTTTTTAAAAGTATCTAAAAAAAGGCTTGTTGCAAAAGAAACGGATTTGAATACTAACCACGCTTAGATGAATTTGTATTCTAATTACTTACTATCATCAGCCGCAACGCTTTTAAATCAGTATACCTAATAGTTCTTAAGGTGGATTGTTATGGCAGAATATGAATGCGTGACGTGCGGTTATATCTATGACGAAACAAAAGAAGGAACCTCGTTCTCAGAACTCCCTGATGACTGGGTGTGCCCGGTATGTGGAACTCCGAAAAGCGATTTCGTGAAAAAGGAGTGAAACCATGCAAACCTTTACAGTGACCATCACAGAAATCAGTGACGAGACCCATGATACGAGAAGTTTCACGACCGACCGTCCCGAAGGGTTTGACTTCTCTCCAGGTCAGTACTGTCTTTTCTGGCTTGACAGCTTCTCACGACCACGACCGTTCACAATAGCAAGCACGCCAGACGAGCACTATCTTAATTTCACCATCAAGAAGATAGGCGAGTTCACGACTGCCATGTTCGAACTGAAAACAGGAGATTCTCTCAAGATCACCTCTCCACGTGATTCGAAATTGAGCATCAGAAAACCACCTACAAATCCTATCGTCCTTATCGCAGGTGGTAGTGGCATAACCCCATTCTATCCTATCATATCATCATTTTCATCTCGATCTGATATCACTCTTCTCTATTCGAATCGTACCGATAATGATATCATCTTCAAAGAACAATTGAACCAACTCGCTCAAGAAAACGACTCATTCCACTTGCAATTCTTCGTCACGCATCAAGATAATACACAGTTCACTGCAAAACGTATTGATAAAAAGGATCTTAAAAAGGTTCAGAAAAAAGATACGCAGTGGTATGTCTGCGGACCACCGAGCATGACTAAAGCGATACATGACTCATTGCTTGAAATCGGTGTTAGTGAAGAGAAGATTCACAAGGAGACGTGGGAACTGCCAGGAAAGCATGAAAAAGATGATGAATAAGAAGAATCACTCCTCAGCTTCAATATAATATCCTATGACAAGACCTTTGCGAAGTGTTCCCTTGACAACGATCTCATCACCTTCTTCAGGGAGCTCTTCAGAAGCTACGGCAATCGAGCCAGTATCATCCTCAATCGT
>CAZRUJ010000008.1:0-28535 GCA_964603345.1 uncultured Methanosarcinales archaeon
TGGCTGTGGTGGTTGTGATATTGGTTATGTTGCTAATGATGATGATTGTGATGATGCTAATTCGAATGTCAACCCTTCTGCTTCTGAAATATGCAATAATGGTATTGATGATGATTGCGATGGTGATATCGATTCCAATGATGCTGACTGTTCTTCTTCTCTGACTCCTTATAATAATTTGTCTTTCGACTGTGATGATACTGATCCTTGTTTGTATCCTGGTCGGGAGTGGTATGAGGATGCTGATGACGATAATTTCTATGGAAGCACTACGACGAGTTGTTTACGTCCTTCGTCAAGTCATTATTTGAATGATTCGTCTTGTTCTTCGTATTACCGTGATTTTTCAGAGCCGTCTTCGTCGATGAATGTTGCTCCTACTGATTGTGATGATAGTGATTCTTCGTTGAATTGGAAGTGTTGTCCTTCCGGTGAGGAGTTGCTTTACAAGGATATGTCTTATGACGGTCATCTGATGGGTAGTTATTGTGAAGGTAGGGGTGCTTGTGTTGATGATGAATCTTCTACTGCACAGTGCAGTGATTTCGATTCTATCGAGTCGTGTGAGATAAACGGTTGCACTGCACATACGTATGTTAAGAGTTATAATGATACCACTAAAATGCCGATTCTCGGGTTTAAAGGTTGTGTGGGTCATTCTATTTGCGGTGTTGGTGTTAGTGATATTACTGAGTGTGGTTCTGCGATGTGTAAGTGGGAGCATTCCGAGGTTGTAGAATCTGGTGTCGGTTCTTGTGTTGTTGATAGTTCGTCTTCGTCATCCTGTGCTGATTTCTCTTCTGATGAGTCGGCTTGTCTTAAGAATGGTTGCGATGCTTTTTATGATGGGTCTAATTTCGCGCAGTGTGTCGGTGAGGAGGTCAGTTGCGAGCAGTTTGGTGAGGAGACTTGTGAGTTTGTTTCTGGTTGTAGTGCTGTTATGACCAAGCCTTCTGGTATTGCAGTTCCTCAGTTCGATTATTGCGGTGGTGTTGTCGAGTGCGAGCAACTTAATGATGAGAAAACGTGTGAGTCGTATGGTTGTATTGCTAAGTATCGGTTTGATGGTTGTGGTGGTAGTCCTGATTGTGATAGTGTGAGTTCTAATGAGGATTGTGAGCAGATGGATTTGTGCAAGTGGGATGAGTCTTCTCGTTTCGGCTGTTACGCTCAAGAGGATCAGTCTTTGTGCAATCAGTACGATTCTTGTTTCTGGGTTGATGATAATGTTATGAGTGGTGATATGCCGTTTGAGAACGTTCCTGCAACGTATAATGCAAGCAGAGGATATTATTTTGAAAGAACCGATGAGATTGCTGCTTGCAGTTCTGATCCAACCCAATGTGTAAGAAGTTCTGATTCTACAGAACCAGATGGTAATTATTTTATGACTATAACTCTATTAAATGATGATGGTGATGTTCTTCCTGATAACACTTCTGTCTGTGTCAATGGCACGTGGCAGGATTGTGATGTCAGCGAGAGTGTGTGCGAGGGTATGTGCGGTGAGGATTGGGCTCGCTATGGTTATCCTTTCAGGAATTCGAATCCAGCATCATATTCTGGCATGGAGTATGCTGTTCCTGTTGCTTATGAGTGTTGCGGTGACGATCCTGATGAAGTATTGACGACTTCATTTTGTGATGCTGACACTAAAGGCGAGGCTGTGTGTTGTCCTAACAGCAGTTATTCTGCTTATAACGGCCAGTGCGTTCTCGACGAGAATTGCCCTGACATCTTGCGCGGTGCTCCCGTGTGGCAAGCTCTTCCTAATGCTAGTTTTGACTATATCAAAGCCATTGACGATTCTCTTGGTGACGACGGGTATTGTTGCCATGAAAAATTTGAATCTGACGATCGTCCGTTATGCGGTTCTTCTGCTGGTTGTTATCTTTCCAGTGGCACTGCTCCTGAGGTTTTGGATCCTTTCAGGGAATACTGTGGTGATGACGAGTGCGTATTGCCGTTATGTCAGGATGCTGTCAATTTCTCGTTATGCGAGCGTAGTCGTGTTGTCAACGAGCAGGTATTTTCTATGACTTTCGATCGTTCCTTGGAAGATAGTGTCATCTGCAGTGAATACGAACCTAACGTTACCGAAACCGCTTGTTATCCTGAGCTTGACACGTCCTCTTGTGACACTTCGCAGTGCGATGTTGTCAATGTGACCGTGTGCGATCGTCCCGATCCTGCTGATGCTTGTCGTGTTATCTGCTCTACTCCTGATGACGTTTCATCTTGTCGTGAGGTGTGTGAAAAAGATTCTATTAAGTGTGAAACGTTCGAGACTGTTCGCGGTCCTTGTGATGATTGCGTTGTTGTTGGTGAGGTGTGCGGTTCTTCCACCGGAACTCCGTCCAATGTCCGTAAGGATTCGTGCGAGTCCGTTGTCAGTTGTGATGATAGCGGTTGCGAATCTTCCGATACTGTCGATTACGAGTATGAGGTTTCTTCCTCTTCTGAGATTACCGTATGTGGTGACGTGTTATCCTGCAATGACAGCTTGAGGCGTTTCTCTTCTGAGAATGTCGAATGTGTTTGCACTTCCACTAGCAAGTCTGGTTATGACTTCCCTATTTTCATCAACACCAGCACTTCTCTCTCTGGCACCAGCGACCTCTTGCAGTGCAGTGATAACGAGAGCAACGTCCGTCAGGGTGACGGCCTCTGCCCCGAAGGCTACGTGTATTCTAAATATGATGATGAATGTCTGCGCGATACTGATGTCTGTGATTTCGGCAGTCCTGGCGATCTCCAGAACGGTTGTGATAACTTGACGACCGGCACTGACCATTGGGGCCTTTACAACGCTGACTGTGTCTCTCAAAAATCAACTTCCTCCGCACCTGTTAATGTGTATGATCAGACTTGTTGTTATGATTCGACATTCAACGATCTTGAGATTTATCAACGTGATTCTCAGTCGACAAATGTCAAGGTGTATTGATTTTTTTCTTTATTTCTCTTGGTTTTGTTGTTTTTTTCCGAAATAATCAACCAAAGCTTTTTATACTTGTGAGACTATATTTTACATCATAACTTTGAAAGGTGGATAATATGTCTGTTGATAAGATTGTTGATAAGTATAAACAAGTACCTGAAAGTTTGAAACAATTTGCTAACTGGAAACCATCTCAACCAGTTAACACTTCATATCTTGCGTTTACCAGTTGTGGTAGTTTTTGCACGGGTGGTGCTTGTGAAGTTGGTTTATATGACATCAGCATGTTTATGAAAAAAAATTATTTGAAATAATATGGGTTCCTTTCCAGTTATTGATAAGCGGATGGGTTTGAGTTGTGGTGGATTAGTTGCCTATCAAATTTGTTCAAATGATTCGTATTGTACTAGGTCTATTTCTCTTGATCAAATACGTGTAGACCTTGGTTTGGATAAACATACTCGTACTGATCTTGTGCGTCTCACCACTTTTTTTCTTGAACATGGTTGTAATGTGTTTTTTCACGTTAAAGAACATATATTTGGAACTAGTGGTCTATCTTCTGATGTTGCTCGTTTATTAAACTCATCTCTTACCTCAAAGAAAAAAATTTATTTGCAACAGTTACAACAACTTATTTCTACACATCGTTGCGTTATTTGTAGTGATATAACCACAAATCATTTAGATACTATTTTTCGTACTGGTGGTGTTTGTGTGGTTGTTGTTGATTCGGATCTGTTTAGCAAAGGAAAATATGACGGGCAACATATTGCATTATTGGTTGGAATGGACTCTGCTACTTATCATGTTCAAGGAAAACGGCTTTTCAAGATTGAAAAAGAATTGCTAGTTAGTGCGATGAAACATGTTAAAGTTCCAAGCTTTATCGAGGTAAAAAGGATATGACTACCACTATTGAGGATAAGTTATTGGAAAATAATTTTACGGTACAATGGCACATTACTACGCAATGTGATATGGATTGTTCTATTTGTTATATTCCTTCTGATGAAAAAAAACAGTCTTCTCTACATGATTTGACTATTGAGGAATCCTTTCATTTTATTGATGATGTATTTTCTTTTTCAAAAACCTTTGGCTTTAAACCAAATATTGTGTTTACGGGTGGTAATCCTCTCTTGAGTGAACATTTTTTTGAATTACTCGATTATTCTAATACGTTGAATATTCCTGTTCGTGTTCTTGGAAATCCTTCTCCCTTAAACGATAGTATTGTTACAAGATTAAAAAATTCAGGTATTTTCTCATATCAGATAAGTCTTGATGGTTTAGAACAAAAACATGATTCTATACGGGGTGAAGGTGCTTTTAAGAAAGCATCTAATGCTATTGAGTATCTTAGCGATCATAACATTCCTGTTGTTGTAATGTCGACCGTGACAACACAAAACAAGAACGATGTTCTAGCACTCCCTGAGTATGTCCTTAATCTCGGAGCTTCAAAATTTGATTTTGCAAGATTGGTGCCTGTTGGTAACGGAAAATCAATGAACTCTTTGATGTTTTCTCCGCAGGGTTATAAATCTTTTTTAACGGAAATGTTTCAGACATATACAACTCTTATTGATAAAGGATATTCTCCTTCTTCTTTTGGTGTTAAAGATCATTTATGGAAATTATTTTTTTATGAACGTGGTGAGTTCTATCCTGATACTTCTATTGAGTATGTTGTTGATGGTTGCAGTGTTGGTGTCGGAGGTTTTTGTATGGATAGTGATGGTAGTTTGTATGGCTGTCGAAGAATTGGAGATGTTATTGATAATATTCGAAACACTTCTGTTGAAGAATTTATGTTTAAAAATGATATATTAGAATCGTATCGTCATATAACTAATTTTGAAAAATGTGGTGTGTGTGATTTATTGAATTATTGTCGAGGTTGTCCTGCAATTTCAAAAAATGTTCATGGGAGTTATTTTAGTAAAGATCCTCAATGTTGGAAATAAAAATGAAAAATAATGTTGTAATAAGGGGTCCGATGGGTGTTGGTAAAACAACGTTAGCAGACAGTTTATTTGAATATTTCACTTCACATAATTACTTATGTTCCAAACTATGTCAAGATGATGTTGTTAGATTTACAAATCGTGTTGAACCTACTTTTGAGAATAATTTGGTAACATGTACTCTTATGGCTTCTATGTATTCTGTGTACCAACGAAATGATTATACTACTATTTTAGAAGGTGTTTTTTATCATCCTGATTTGTTAAAACCCGTTCTTGATGTTGGTCAAAGCAAACTATATCGTCTAATAAGCGATGTCGATGTTAATGTGAAACGTAATGAGAATGCTGATCGAAGTATTATTTGTCCCGAAAAAAAAGTTCGTAAAGCAAATGCTTTGTTTAAAACAATGCCTTTAGAACACAATGAGATTGTCATTGACACGACGTATCTATCTGTTCAACAAGTATTAGAAAAAGTTGTACATGATTATTTCTCATAACCTAAAGTGTGTATGTTACTAATACGTACTTATGTTGTTGGTGAGTTTGTCAAGCGGATAATAATCTACTGAGTTTTCTCCGAGTCGTTTCTTCTCATTCTCGTGTAGCAGGTAGATGATCGCCCTGTCTTGTAGTGTTGGCATGCTTGCGTTCAGGTTCATGAATGACGGATATCCTGTCACATCCATTCGTTTCTCGCTTCGTCCGTAGATTTCTTTGATGTTTCCCGCTTGGTCTCCAAGGTCGACGTAGATTGATCCTCCGTTTGTCGAGTATTCTGGATATTGCTTTTCGTTATCGAAACTCGTATTACCGCTTGGATATGTCGTATTACCTCCATGGGATACATTCCATCCGAGGCTGTCTGCATGGTAATTGTCAGTTGGATGATAATTGTTATTATAATGATTAGCATCTACATTGTATGTTATTAATTCAAATGGTCGTGATGGGTCGTTTATCGGCACGTCTTTTGATATTCCGTAGAATAAGCTGTCTCCCGGTTGTATGACAAATGTTTCAAACGTTTGTTGTCTTGATTGACTCATCGATCCGTAGTTAAGCTGTACTTGTCGTCCGCTCGCCTCCTCTGCATCCATTATATATCCTGCTGATCCTGTGTGCGGTCCTCGTATCATATCTTTTATTTTGCTTGGGACTGCTTTTACTTTGTTGCCGTGGTTTGGATCGTTTGGTGTTGCTGGTATGATTAGTGAATCTGGCACTAGCGTCCAGTTTACTGTCGCGCTACTATCCTTTGGCTGTATAATCTCTGCTTGCGCTTTGTATTCGTGTCCTTCTCTTGACAGGTATCCTGCGTTTGTCGTCTTGTATCCTACTTGGAAGAATCCTTGCGTATCGCATGGTATGTTGTGCAGTTCGTACTTTCCGTTCGCTCCAGTGACATCTTGTCGTAGGATGCTGCTATCTGCCTTGCTTCTGAATATGACCTTCACGCTATCGAGTGTTTTCGTGCTGTCATAGATGTCTGTTATCGTTCCCTTGATGCTCTGATCCTGATCGAGCTGCTGGACTGTGACATTACCAATATCGAATGTGTTTTTTGTTATTTTTATTGTGTCTACATACTCTTTAAACATCTGGGTGGAGCTCGTGTCGGTTGGAAGAATCGTTCTTTCATACATGGCTGTGTCCGCGTTTCCTTGCGGGTCTGCTGGTATTGGAATTTTTGTAAATTCATAATAACTTTGACCATTCATTATTTCAGTGGTCTCATAATTAACATTCAATCCTTTTATTTTTACAAACGCTTTATTTATTACATTATTGCTTCCAGATGATTTTTTTCTTAAAATTTGTCCATATATTAGGTCATTCTCATAATTCATTTCCGGCAGTTGTATTGCATTCTGTCCTTCTTTGACTTCGTGCTTGCTTTTCGTCAGTGCTCTTCCTTGTTTTTCCTGCACCATCTCTACAGAATCCATGTTTTCAGTCGGGCTTCTGACTATTGTCGCTTGCCAGTCCGGCGTTTGTGTCGTGTCCAGCGTTCCTGAAACCAGCGTATCTGTGTTATACACTACTTTTAGTGTAGCTCCATTTGCACTTCCGTTCACACTCATCTGATACTCTAAGTCCAGCTCTGGCATATCGAACGTATTCGCTCCTTGTGCCACTCCTATGATCGTATCCTTATCCACTCGTCCTTGCTTTTGCATCTTGACGAGCATGCTATCGAGTGTTTGGCTTGTTTTTATCGTATCTGCATATCCGTTATGTGCAATTCCCTGTGATAATTGCGTCGTTTCATCCTTATCCCACAGTTCGTATTGTGTGCTATCCGGGCTTGCTCCCTGGAGTATGAACGTGTATGTCGAATCCTTGAGATTCAGGGGAATCGTATCTCCGTTCCACTCTTTTGCCATCAGCGTATCAAGCGTTACTTTCCCTGGCGCGCTTGCAACAACGCTTACTTGCTCTGACTCCCCTCCATACACCGAATCCGTTTTCGCGTTTCCACTCACATTCCCGTCATACACTGTCTTTCCCGCCACTTCTACCGTGACATTTGCCGGATGGTCCGCTTGGATGAGATAATGATGGAGATAACTGCTTGGCATGACCGTGAAATCTCTGGTGTTCACTCCGTCTATAATATCCTCTTGCACGTTCTTGGTTGGAAACAGCACGTTGCTCTTTCCACTCTCGCTTTCTAGCGTGACGTTATAATTGTCCTTTGTATTCTCCGGCTTTTGCTTGTCAAACTGCTCTGTGACCGCTTGCGGTGTCGCTTGCTTACGTTCGCTTCCCGCTCCGTTGTTGAGATGCACTATCTTGCTCGCTTCATCCGCGTAGCTTGCTATATACACTCCGTTTGGCACATTCCCTTCCCAGTATGCGTGTCCTACATTCTTTGCATTGACCTCCACTGGCAGTTCTGCTACTCGCTTTCCCTGCAGGTCGTAAATATCAACGCTTTCCACTCCTTCTCGTGCCTTGACATAGATATTGTGATCTCTCGCTGGATTTGGCACTGTCATGATTGTTTTCTCAAGCCCTTGCATGATATTCTCTTCAATGCCCACATACACATCATCTGTCATGTATTGTCCGAGCGCATCCGTATAGGCAGTGTCTGCATCCGTTCCGTTCTCGTGTTCCAGAATTAGTCTTGCATTCTCTACCGGCACTCCCTTATCCGTTTCTACCGTTCCTTGCAGAACTCCCTGCCCGAATGACGGCAACGCCGTTGCTAGCATCATCGTCGTTCCCAACGCACTCCGTTTCATCCACGTTGGCATTCGCTTAACAACATCACAAAGTCTCATCTTATTCACTCTCTAAGACGTTGTATTTTATAAACCTTTCGATAAAAAACCACTTAAAAGTAGTTACACATAATTTTTTCATTCTTTTAATTTGTTTTTTCAACGAAAACTATATAAATTAGAAAAAACCAAAACTACTTGGGGTTGATATTCATGGAAAAAAAAGATGATTTTATTGATTATAAAATAAATGTTGATGATGTTTATAAAAAATCTGAACTAAAAACTGAAATTAACAAAGAGTATTTTCAACCAAAAATACTTTCCTATGATTTAGCTTGTAGAAACTGTACTTATTAGAGTGAGTTCGATGGTTTTTTTTAAGAATAAAGAGATTCTTAGTCGCGAGGAATCTGAAGGGTTTTCTTTATTTAATCCTGAAAATGGTGAATTGCATAAATTGAATAAACACGCTTTTTTTTTATTTAATATACTTGAACAAGAACTAACGATTGATGAAATAAAAATGATGATTAAATCTGAATTTTTAATCAGAGATGATGCTGAATTGACTGATTCGGTTTTAAAAATTCTTGATGATTTTAAGTCAAAAAATATTGTTTATGAAAAATAAGATATTAGTGGTTTGTTCGTTATTTGTTTAAAAATAAATGAAATAAATACTCTATTCTACCTAGTGATAATAACAACCATTTTTCAAGATCTGATTTTTCTTCGGACAGTTTAGCGTTGATTTTTTTTATTGAATCATATTTTTTAGTCAGAAATAACGGTATTTTATGAGATGCAAAACAATTTTTTTTAAAAATTAAGAGGTTATTATCGGATATTAGTTCTTGACATTTCATTTCAACATCAAGAAGCATATTTTCAGGTGTGAATGAAATTAAAATTTGAGAACTGAATTTATTTTTTATTAACAATCTATTGGATATTGTTAAGAATAGCTTAAAATTCCTGAAATCATATGGTGGGTCGCAAACAACCATGTCAAACGCATGTTCTAATTCTTTATTTTTAAAATATTTTAAATCAACACAAATTCCTGTTACATTTAAACCTTGTTCTCTAGATATTTTGTTGATATTGTTAATAATCCGAGAATCAATGTTTATTACTGTTATTTCTTTAAAATAATTGTATTTTCCTAATGAAAGGGATAAAAAATCATCATCTCCAATAATACAAAGCCGAGAGTTTGGTAATGCATGTTCAAGAATATATTTTCCTCTTTTTAGAGATGATTCATATGATAAGTGTAATTGTGAGAAAAAAGGAACTTGAGTTATTTGAAAAGAATAGAATTCAAGAGAAAATGATTTTTCAGGATAATTTATCAAAGAGTTATAACTATTATCTTCCGATAAACTTATCAGGTTTGATTTAGTGAAAAAATCAAGACAGTATATCATAACATGAATTGGCAGGTTATTTTTTTCTATTAGCTCCCAAAACGAAATATTTTTCCTAAATGAATAAATGAGCGAAATTAATTTTGAAGAATGGATAAAATAATTATAGTTTAAATATATTTTTTTAGACAGTTTCACGAGTGACTCTTTCATATAATCAGAAACTAATTCTTTACTTATTAGAATCAACCCCTAACAATTTAATGGCTGATTCTATGAATTTAGAAATATTTTTTTTAATAATTGGTTGTAATGGTAATAACTGAATGAATGCGTTGTATGTTTCTCCATCGTTAAGATATAACCATCTTGGAAGTATTGGTGTTTGTTTGGTTTTACTATTTACTGCTTCAAAATAAATAAAATTTATCATCACTTCTTCAATATAGTGCATCTTTTCTGTATAGTTATACTTAAAATAATATTTCATCATCAAATCATATAACGCAAGATGTAATGTTTCATGAATAATAATAAAATGATAATCTTCAATAGTTAATTCTTTTTTTTCACTTAAATACAGAACATTTGAACACTCTTGTTTTCCATGAGGTTTCATGAATGGGATTATCTGGACTATGATAGAATCTAATTGTTGTTTTTTATCAATAAAAGAATAGGCGTTCCTAAGAATTAGTTGCAATTTTGATATTGATGATTCTAATTGTTTTTTTAATGATTGAGCTTTTGATTCATATTCAGGCCATATTTCTAAAAATTTCCCCCTTTCTTTCTCAATCATCTGTTTTTCCTTCATAGATAATGAAGTAAGATTAAGACTATTTTTTAAATAAGGATTTTCAAGTTTTTCAAATACTTTGAAGAATTCTTTTGAACGTAAATGGGAATGTTTTTTTCTAAAGTCAAGATTCACTTCTTCCAAGTCATATGCATACATATTCATTAGATAAAAATAGAAATTTGTATCAAAATCAATTTTGAAAAAAAAATATGTCATACGAACATAATTTACAATCTCCTTTATTAATATTTCGTAAATTTCTGGTTTTCTATTATGCGTAACATTTATATTTTGGAATATCTTGCATTCGTAATATGGATTTGTCGTTATATAATAATAATTTTTGTTCTGTGAGAAAACCTTCAAATATACGTCAATTAAAAATTATGCTTCAAAAAAGTTCAGATGTTGTTTTGATTGCTGGGGGGAGGACTAATGTTTATGGTATGTTATCTTGTGATGTTTCTAATACTGTTATTGATATGACAAAATTAAACAATAAAATTTGCAAATTTGTTTATGAATCAGGAATTATGCTTTCAAAAATAAATGATGATTTAAAAGGTGATAATTTAGAACTTCCTGTAAATATAATGAATAATAAAAATGCAAGTTTGGGTGGTAGTTTTGTATCCAATTCTTTTGGTTATGGTACTTATAAATATGGTTTTTTCAGAGATAATGTTGAAGAATATTGGGTTTTGGAAGGTGGTACTGAAATAAAAAAAACGGTGGTTCAAAAAACAACTTTAGAAAAAATAAAATCTTTAAATTGTGATGTTGATTGGGGTGTTATTACAAAAATAAAAATTACTCCTATAAAAAAAATTAAGACTTTTAATTATGCATATAAATATTCTCGAAAAATGTTGGAATTAATAAAAAATAATAATTATGATGGTGATATTAGAACTATACTTATTTTTGGATGTAAGAGTTTCTGTTTTTGGGGGATAAACCATCGAATTATTTATATGGAGGATGAAGGGTGTTCTTTTTTTGAAAAAAATAAAAGTGATATTTCTATTTCTGAATTTATTTCAAGAGGTAAATTTGCAGTTCCTAAAAATATTAAAGGTCCTCGCGTTGAAATGAGTTTTATCGTTGAAAAAATAAATGAACTTGAAAGATTGATGGATTTTGTTGATGACGATGCTGATACAAATTTTTTAGTTACTGTTCATAAAGAATTTTTCATTGTAACTCTTTTATTCATAAAAAACGAAAAAACAAAAAACGTTTGTTTTGAGTGGATTGATAAATACAAAAAAATGGTTCGTTCAAATCCTAAATTTCGATTTGGAAAAATATTTATTTAGGGCATAGTTTATCTCCTGTTTCAGACAAGATACATCCTCCTTTACATTCTGAATAATCATCGCATTTAAAACATTTTTTTGGTAAATTCTTTCTATCTCGATAATAAGAAAAACTTTTTGAATTCCAAAATTCAAAAACGCTCTTTTCCTTGAAAGATCCTAATTTTTTGTTTGAAGATGGACATAAAAAATAATCTCCCTGAGGCCCGATTGTTAATTCTGAAATTCCTGCGACACAAGAGGGGTGATTAGGTAGTTTTAATGAATGTTCTCGTATGTATGGTGGTGGTAATGGTCCTTGGATTTTTATTGAAATTAACTTAGAATATTTTTTTATTGTTTTTTTAAGAAACGACGAGTATTCTGTAGGATTTAAAGTTAAGTACTTAAAATTTTTAATTGCTGATCCTGCAAAATAGAGGCGAGTAAAACTAATTTCTTTTACCCCTAATCTATTTAGATATTCAATTAAATCTCCTATTTCTTGGTGGTTTTTTTTATTGATAGTTATATTTATTGATAGGTTAACATTGTTTTTTATAAGTTGTTTTATGTTGTTTATTATTAAAGAATAGTTGTCTGATCCTGTTATTATGTTGTGGGTTTTTTCAAGACCCTCTAATGATATTTGAAGCCCGTCTACATTGGTTATTATACAATCAAATAATTTGCTATTATTAAATGTTCCATTGGTTTCAAGAACAACATTTAAATTACTTTTTTTTGCAAATTCTATTAATTGAGGGAGATCTTTATCTAGGGTTGGTTCACCTCCTGAAAAAATTATTCTGAATGCTTTTGCTTTTGAGATGTCTTTTATTATTTCTTTTTTTTGTTCTAATCCTAGTTGTTTGATAAATACATTTGATTTTCTCCATGAATTCAAGCAAAAAATACATTTATGATTGCATTGAGGGGTTATTTGGAATAATACTGCGATTGGACTGGTTAAATTCATTGTATCAACTACTTTTATTTAAACTTTATATCTACGTTTTCTTTACATATTCCGCATTTATTTAAATAAGTGCATTTTTTGCAACTAGCAGGTATTGTTTTTGGTTGACATGAAAACATTCTATTCCATATCTTTTGAAATTTTTTTTGTTTTAAATTTCCTACTATCTTAAATGAGTGAGGGCATGAACGAACATTAAGTTCGTAATCAACAACACACCATCCAACGCCTGGATTACACTTTTTTAAGTTTGGAACTAAGTTAAAAGTGTTTGTTTTTTCCAGCATGCAAAATGGTATTGGGGTGGGAATGTGGATATATATTGATGAATATTTCTTTTTCAAAGCTTTGAGTTTATTAAGTAAGAAAATATAATCTTCGTTATCAAGAACTAGTTCATTTAATGAAAATGAATCATTTTGAGAAGCTCTAATAGGTGCAAATGAAATTGATTGTAATCCTGTTCGAACTGCGAAACTAACTGTATTTTCTATTTGTTTAATATTTAATTTATTAACTACGACGTGGGCAATTATTTTTGATTTATCTTTAAAATTCTCAAGTTTATTTTTTATAAATGAGATGTTGTTTTTTGTTAATTCACGATATATTTTATCGTTTGCACATGGTATTGAAAGTATAATTTCTTTAATTGAGGAATTATTATCTAACGTTTCTAATTTTGTCCCGTTTGTAAAAATAGATATGTAAGCTACATCTCCAAAAATTTTCAGAAGGTTAAAAAAATCAGGGTGTAAAGTTGGTTCACCACCTGTTAAAACTAATTTGTAAATTTTTAGCTCTAAAAATAAAGATTTTAATTTTTTAGCATCGGAAATATTTAATTTAGCTGGTTTTTTTTGTTCATTATAACAGTATATACAGGAATAATTGCAATAATTAAGGATTTCTAGCTCTATTAACACTGGATTATCTTTCATATTCTTAACACAACTAATGGATAAACAATAGTTTTATAAGTTTTAAGTTTATTTTATAAATTGAATTTTTATGGAAGAAGCGTGTTTTTTTCGACCAATAGTCATCGATTGGGAAATTACTTATAAGTGTAATTTTAATTGTAATTTTTGTTATCTTAAAAAAGAATCTGATATTGCTGAATCTGAAATTGATAATATATTAGAGGAAATTGCAGAGATTAGACCTTTTGAGGTTAAAATTGGTGGTGGGGAACCATTATTGGTTAAAAAAAGGATTGAAAAAATATGTAAACGTTTATTCTCTACAACTCAATTAACTCTTGTTACTAATGGGAGTCTCATTACTCAAAATAATATATCTTTAATAACTAAATATTTTAAAAATATTCAAGTTAGTTTGCATAGTTTAAGTGAAACAAAATATTCCTTGATGTGCAACACTTCTGAAAAAACATTTGATCTTGTTTTATCTAATATTCTTAAGTTAAAAGATGAAAATATTAACGTGGTTATTAATTTTGTACTCAACAATCAAAATTATACTGAGTTGGGTGATGTTATGCAATTTTGTGAAAATAATTCTTTCTCATTAAGAATCTTACGATACAGAGGGTATAATTATTGTTTGGATGGTGAATTGGATTTGATTAAATCTTATCTTAATAAGGATAATGTATTTTTTGATGATGGATTTAATCTTGATTCAAAAAAAATTTGTGGTGCTATAAAAAATGTTTTAGCTGTTGATCCCTCTGGAAAAGTTTATCCTTGCACTTGGTTGCGTAAAAAATATTTGGGAGATTTAAAAAACGAAACGTTAAGAAATATCCTCTCCAAACAACAAACCGTTATCTTAAGAAATAGATTGGTTTCTCTTTCTAAAAATAACACTGAACAGTGTCCTTACTTTTTGTATTGATGCATTAGAGGAGATGGTAATTCTGTTGTCTTGCATAAAACATCTTTATCCTTTCATTATATGACAACCATTATATTTTTTTATTTCCATATTGAAATAAATATGTTCTCCCTCCAAACAAAAAACCTTTAAACAACAACCTTCTCTCTCCCTGCCTACCATGACCTTGCTTTCCACCATCGCTCCCTCTCAGGACATCACGACATACGCTAGAGACCTCGCTTCACTGCTTTTCAAGAACATCTATCGAAAAACAGGCCTACCATACACATCAGAACATCTTGAGCGCATGGCAGACCTTGCAAGCAACATCCTGCTTGACACTACTTATTTCAGACCTGCCATTGCCTCCTCATGGCTTCATGACGTTGTCGAGGATATCGAGAACATCGACGTCCAGGCGCCCCCTCGCGATCCTGCACTGCAACACCCTGAAAAGACCTATCTCAATTCTTTGCTTGAAGAAGCTGGCGCTGACGGTGAAATGATTTGTTATATTGTGGATTGTCTTACTCATCGCAAAGGAACATCGTATCTTGATTACTTCACATCCATCTTTTCCTTCTCCGACTCAAGCCCTCACCACAACCTTGATATCATTGCTGCTGTTCTCAAGCTCATCGACCGATCGCTTAACACCAACCCTGACGAGGAGCGTAACATCAACGAACTCCTCACGCAATACGACAACCTTGATTGGAACGACCCGCAAGCCATCACCGCCTTTCTCAAAAAGACAAAGACTCACCACGCCTTTCTCAAGAAGGGATATTTCTCCAAGGACAATGCCTTATTCGCACAATCCCTTCACGACCAGTTCACCGTCCAGCAACAAGCAATCGCCATCGATAATCTCTCTTTATACCTTCCTTTTGCCGAGCAGAAACTCCTTGCAGAACTCCCTGAAGATAACGGCCTTTTCGACCATCAAAAACTAAGAGCTCTTCTCAAACAAGCATATCTTGACAGCATCGAACTCTATCCTGGCATTGACCCCTTTCACGTCGTGGCAAAACTTGGCGCTAACAAGAAACGAGTCTATCCAAACGGCTACGCATCAATACTTGCAGAAATAACTGACGAACACTATTCGTAATCTGGCAGACTGTGTTTTTTCCAATATGTTTATTAATCATTCGTTCTGAGAATGTCTTATGATGTTTTCGCACCGTAATTCCCACATTGCAAAACACATCATTGTCAGTTTGGATTTTGATGGCGTTCTGGCTCACGGGCTGAACGCTAAACGCAAATATGCTAAAAAATGGTTCGGTATGGATTTATCCTTATCGCAAACCAAAAAACCCGGATTTGAACGGTTAGCAAAACACCTCGGCAAGAATATCACATATCGTTCCTTGATGGATCCTTTAAATGAACATCATATCATGGAATATGAAGTTCCTCGTGGCTGCATTTCCACTCTTAAAAAACTTCACAAGCAAGGATTTCGTTTTGTCATCATCACATCTCGCAATGATCATGATTATCCTTATGCTGTCAAGTTCGTAAGGCATGCTTTTGGTCCTTTGATTAAATATATCCACAATACTCGTAATGAACCTAAGAATGCTTTTGTTTCTCATCTTCATCCAAGGATTCATCTTGACGATGGTCTCGACAAGCTCAAACAATTGGCTGGCGAGCCGATTAGTTTACTGTATTATCGACAACCCGAAAACGGACATGAAAACCTGCCGTTTGGCATGTCAAGAATCAGAGAAATTCGTGATTGGGATGAATTCTACTCATATTGTCGTGATTTGAAATTGTTGCATGAAGCTGTATGTTGGAAGTATGACTTGGTTAACGATTACCGTCAAAATAGTCGAATAGTCCGTCTTCTCAATCGGTTGTCGGATCATGAAAAAAAGAATTTGCTCACGGCGTATCAGTCATCCATCAAGAAAAGAATCGCTTAGGTTTGAAAATCAGTTTTTGTTCTGTCCTCTTGCCTTGTCATCGTAAAATAAATTAACCTACTCTTAAAACAGAAAAATTTAAATAATAGTTAGTATGCATAATCAATTATGCGTCTTAAGGAAGGAAAATACACTGTTGAAACGGTTGCCCGGGAGCGCGGGATACAAAGACAATCGGCCATCAACTTACTATCAAGACTCAAAAAGAAAGGTTTGGTATCGACATCGGGAGGTGGTCGTCAGAAGCGGATATACACCATAACAAAAAAACCTCGTGAGAAAACAAATGGTTTCTACGATCTGGTCAACAAATACAGTCCTGAAAAACTCATCCCGAAATTCGAACATCACACCTACGGCAACTATACTGTCGAGCACGCGATCATAGATGGGATAGTAATAGGTGATGCGCGAACCCTTGAAGCGACCGCATACTTATTCAAGGCAGTCAAGAATTGGAAACGATTATTTGATCTTGCAAAAGAAAAACAAGTCACTAGCAATCTCCACCAACTCTATGCGCAAGCGAGAAGAATGACAAAGTGTAAAACTATGCCAAAACGGTACCGACGATGATACGCACGAAAGACCAAGAAGAACTCTTCAGACTCATAGCTGAATATCTGGATGAGGATATACGATGCGTTGCGATAGGCGGGACTGCCATGATGTTTGAACACTATAAGACCGCAACAAAAGACATAGATCTGGTTTTCCGAAGTGAAAGTGATAGAACCACATTCATAAAAGCGATAGAAGAATTGGGATATAAAGAAATCGCAATCGGGGATGTATATGATGCGAAACGCAAATATCACAGCAATAAACCCCGCTTGTATACTCGAGGAGACGAACGGTTTGACTTATTTATCAAGAACGTATTTGGCTATGATATCGAATTCAATCAAGAACGGGCCATGCGACGGAACGATTTTCTCGGACAAAAAGAATTGACACTGCTTCTCTTTCCTGTGGAAGAACTCATACTGCTCAAGGTCATCACGGGACGACTGAAAGATCACGAAGATATAGAGATGGTACTTGAGATAGAAAAAACCGTAGATTGGAATTTGATCGTGCAAAAAGCGATAAAGCAAAAGAAAAACAACGACTGGATTCTCATCAATCTTGAAGAGACGTTGCAAAAGCTAAGGAAAAGATTTTTTATCAAACAAGAAATTTTCGAAACGATTTACGACGCACAAGCTCATCGTTGAATCAAAACACGTCCCTTTTTTTTTCTCTACTCGAAACCTGGTGACGTTCGTGCGATCACCCGTTCGATTCGAACCCTTACCGCTTCAAGCACCTTCGTATCGTCAGCCTCGAGATTCAACCGCAATATATCCTCGGTATTGCTCTTTCTCACATTGAAAAAGAATCGTTTGGCATACACGCTCACGCCATCGACATGCTTGACATCTTCATCCTCAAATTCTTTCGCCATCGCCTTGAGCGTCTCATCCTTTTTTGTCACCGTATAATTAATCTCGCCAGACATCGCATATTTTTCCATGAGAGGTAACGCAAGTGTTTCAAGCGTCTCTCCTGTCCGGTCCAGCACTTCTAGCATGGTGCAGATTGTAAACAGCGGAGAATCAGTATAATACAAGCTCCGATAGAAATAATGCCCTGACTTCTCACCGCCAAACGGCGCTTGCAACTTTTTCATTTCATCCTTGATATACGCATGCCCTGCAATGGACAATTTCACCTTGCGACCATTCTTTTCAATATGCTCTGTCACCGCACGTGAACTTCTTACATCGACAACGATTGTTTCATTCTCCTTGCTTGCATATGTCGAGAGGATTGCTGTTATCACATCTGATGGCACCATCCTCCCATTTGGAAGGAAGAACACCACTCTGTCAGCATCCCCGTCAAGCCCTATACCGAAATCGTACAATCCTTCCTTCAACCCTTTCTTAAGATCTTCCATCTCTGATTCCTTGACAGGATTTGCTTCGTGATTCGGCATCCTGCCGTCAAGCTCGTCATACAATCGTGTCATCTCGATGTTCGGCCGATGCACTTCCTCAAGCACATCAAGCTCATATCGTCCCATGCTGTTTGCTGTATCGGTTAGGATGCGATACGTTCCGGTAAGCGGTGTTGAGATTCGTGAGAACATCCTCGCATACTGCCTTTTCACATTGCGACATATCACTTTCCCGTACTGATCCTGCTGTTCAGGCCTCTCTTCCATCGCTTTCTTGAGCTCGAACAATCCGTTCTCCTTATACAGCGGCGCTGCATTCTCAAGGCATATCTTAAAACCGTTATACGAAGCAGGATTATGGCTTGCTGTGATCATGACTCCTGCATCGCTTGTTCCGCTATACATCGAATAATAAAAGTGAGGCGTGCTGGCTTTCCCGATATTGATGACATCCACTCCTGCTTCGACCAGCCCGTTGATAAGTGATTGTGATAAGCTCTCGCTGGATACTCTTACATCCCGTCCTATCACCACTCGTTCAGGTTTTTGTGTGATGGCGATGGCTGGCCCTAGCTTGTATGCGAATTCTTCTGTAATATCCCGACCATATACTCCTCTGATATCGTATGCCTTAAACGGAACCATCATATCACGAAACCTCTGGTTTTGCTCTTGATAACTACATTATTGTCTTATAGAATTTTTTTTAACATTTGATAGGGGATTATTTCTTATCATCACTCCTTTTTATACCTATTGGTCGGGCGGGTTTGTGACCTCAACTTTTATATATCTCTTAATCCGTTCCATGTATACAATGGTTCGCATCACGATAGACACCGCTCAGGATGACGCGTCAACGATACAATCCGTAATCACCATTCTCCATCAGGAGCTTTCGCGAAAAACCAGAGCATCACAAGGCCAACCCACCTATCCTGTCTCCGAGAACTCCATGACCTCTCCATCCAGAGATACCTCTGCAGGCGGTGCATTCCAGCATCAGGATACTTCTAGCTTGATGAGCATGTTCTCCGACGACATGCCCTCCACCGATCCGCAGACCTATCACAAGCACAACACCGAACACGAGCCTTCGATAAGACCATCGGCCAGCGATAATAATGCTGATTTCGGATTCGGCAACGTCGAAGACGTGACCGGCAACAGGAATATCTCCTCTGTAAACGACTCATATCAAGATGATGACGATGATGATGTAATCGAATATCATTAGATATCAAACCTCATTCACGATAATGCTTGCATCGCGATAAGACGTTCACTTCCTTGAGTGTCGCTCTTGATTGCGTTCTTACACAACCTTTAAAAGTCTTTACCGACACAGATATGGTAGTATGGTAAAACGTCAACGATTATCATTTTTGGTCTTTCTCATCGCAGGAGTTCTCATATCAGGATATTCAATGCTCGTACGCTACATTTCTAAAGAATCCAACGATGCTGCCATGATGTTCTTTTTCTATATAGGTGTTGGATTTATCGTCATTGGCCTTCTCAAACTGCTCATCAAACGACTATCCGGCTCTCCGATTGCAAAACAAGAACAGCGATTCGCATCCAGACTCGGCGGTGTTGACCAGATCGATAGGGATGAAGCGACCTTGCGAAAAGAGAAGGTGGAATCGCTACGCAAAAGACGAGAGGAAATCTTTCCGAAATCTGACTCCGTCTCGCGACAATCACAATCACCGCAACAGCAGCCTCGTCAACGTTCGCAGCCCGCAATCATCGCCTGCCCTCACTGTAACACCAGAAATTACAGCACGTCGAACTTCTGTCATATGTGTGGAAAGCGATTATGACACCAAAGTATTCTTTTTTTCACACTGATAATGTTTTTTTCTGTCAAGACGAAATTCTTGCTTTGAAAAAGTATTTAAACAACCGTGGGCTTGACATATCATATGGCGATGGACGTATTCAAGGCGATACAGACAAGACGCAGTTTCAGAAGCTATTCGCGACGACCCGTCCCTCGAGAGCTCCTCTTCGAGCTTATCCAAGCAGGGCGTAAAGCACCAAGCGCTGGTAACCTGCAGGACTTCACTTTTGTTGTCACCAAGAATCGTGATATGATAAACAAGCTCCCTGAACTGTGCATGGATCAGGCTTGGATCTCATCAGCGCAAGCTGTCATCGCTGTCTGTTCGCAACCCAATGTCCAAGCCGAATGGTATGGTGAAAAGGGTCGTCACGTCTTCTCGATACAGAACGCCGCTGCTGCCACGCAAAACATCCTTCTGGCTGCTCACGCTTCAGGCCTTGGCGCATGCTGGATCGGCGGTTTCGATCAGGAAGAGGTGGACAAGCTGTTTGGCACCGAAGGAAAAGCGCGTGTTGAAGCGATTGTCACTGTCGGTTACCCTAACGAGCGGGCTCAGGAAAAACACGAAAAAAGCATCGAATTGATGATGTATTTCGACACGTTCGGTAATGATAAGTATGACAAAGTGCTCATCAACAGGGATTATTCTCTGAAAGTGGAAGAATTCGCCAGATCGGCCGAGCGCTCCTCAAAATCGTTTTTTGACCGCATATCCTCGTTTATAGAGAATCTCAACGAGAAGTATGCCAACCGGGATTCGTCGAAATTGTCTTCCAAGCGCAAAGCGTTGGTCGCTTCAAAAAAGAAGAAACAATAGTAAATGCCTTTCTCAAAATAATCACCGGACATTATCGCGCAATCTTTTTAAACGACCCTCTGTTAACAGCCGATGCCGATGACACACTCTCCTACAAGGTCTGAAACTCCTTTGTTCAGACAAGCGCTGTTTCCTCACGACACTATCCGTCCCATACAGGATGAGGTCATCAAGCTCATCGCAAAGCAGATCGAAGCGAAAGGCAACGCCATCATCCACGCCCCCACAGGCCTTGGAAAGACTGCGGCGAGTTTATCACCGGCTCTTAAAAAAGCTCTCGATTCTGGAAAGACTGTGTTCTTTCTCACATCAAGAAACACCCAGCACAAGATCGCTATCGATACGCCCAAGCAGATCCGTGACAAGCATTCTGTCCCTGTCAAGGCAACTGATTTTGTCGGCAAGAAATGGATGTGCATCCAGCAGGGGGTCAACCTTCTTGTCTCTTCAGAATTCACCGAATACTGCCGCGCGCTTCGCGAGGATAAGAAATGCTCTTTTTTCGAACGTGTGAAAAACGGCGAGAAGCTGACTACTGAGACCAAAGTAGCTCTTGAGGATCTCAATAAGCTCAGCCCTGTCGATGTCGATCAGATAGTGGCTTGCGGACGGCAATACGATCTCTGCCCCTATGAGCTTGCCCTTCTTCTCGCTGCCAAATCCAATGTTATCGTCGCCGATTATTATTATCTCTTCCATCCTGATATTAGAGAGCACTTTCTCTCAAAGAACAATAAGACTTTACAAGATAGTATTATCATTGTTGATGAAGCTCACAACCTTCCATATCGTATCAAGGATCTGGCAAGCGAGCATCTCTCGACAACCCTTCTTAAAAGAGCCATCTCTGAAGCTAAAAAACATTCCTATCCCAAAGCGAAGACCATTCTGGAACAGCTTCTTGACATTGTCACCACTATAGCTCCCAAGCCGGATGATGAACGTCACTTGCGAAAAGGGGAATTGACAAGCAGGATTACCGACATCGACCAGTATGACGTCATTCTCGATTTCTTCACGACTATAGGGGATGAAATCCGTGAAGAGCAGAAGCAATCATCGATTGGGGCGGTCGCTTCATTTCTCGAGAAATGGCTTGGGCGTGACGAAGGGTTCACGCGCATCATCTCGACCAAGAAAGGGATTACTGCTGATGTGACCACCATCAGCTATCGCTGCCTCGATCCGAGCGTCATCTCACGGGAGGTTATCGCAAATGCCCATTCGACCATCCTGATGAGTGGGACGCTCACTCCTCCTGACATGTACCAGAAACTCCTTGGCTTTCCTGAAAGCGAGACGGATATGAAGGTATTTCCCTCTCCGTTTCCAGATAAGAACCGGTTGAACATGATCGTTGCAAAAACCAGCACTAAATATACTTCCCGAGGAATTAAGCAATATATTGAGATGGCGCGAGCTATCGGTGATATTATCAACGCCACTCCTGGCAACAGTGCGATCTTTTTTCCGAGTTACAAGATAAAAGACGACGTCGCTGCTTATCTTGAGAACGTTGAGAAAACCGTCTTTCAGGAGCGTAAAGAGATGTCAAAGGATGAGCGTGAAGATATGATTGCCCGTTTCAGGGGATATAATAAGACAGGGGCGGCGCTTCTGGCTGTGATGTCGGGGAGCTTCGGAGAGGGTATCGACCTTCCCGGTGACGAGCTTAAGACGGTGGTCGTCGTGGGTTTACCGCTTGCAAGGCCTGATCTCGAGACTAAAGCTCTCATCGATTATTACGGTGGAAAATTTGGCGATGGTTGGAATTACGGGTATGTATATCCTGCTTTTAACAGGATCATACAAAGCGCGGGCAGATGTATCCGGAGCAAGAATGATAAAGGGGTCATCGTCTTTCTCGATGAACGATTCACCTGGCCGAGATACTATCGATGCTTTCCTGAAACGTGGGATCTCAAGGTATCTGTGAACAGGTATAAGGAAAAGATAGAATCTTTTTTCAAGGAGAACGAGAACTGATGATACGGCTCAAATCAATTCCTGAAGATTTCCAAGTCAGCGAGACGATAGCTGAGAGCATATACAGCCGGACGCCGACCAGAATTCATGTCTACTTGCTTACGAAGCGTAACTATACCACGCAACGGGCCGTATCCCACATCGCAAGAGCGCTCAATCTGAAGCCTCGCTCCATACGCTATGCGGGAACGAAAGATAAGACTGCGCTCACCCACCAGCATATCACCATAGAAGGTGCGAGCAGGAAAAAGGTCCAAACGCTCGACCTCAAGGATATCTCCTTATCATTTCGAGGATATGCAACTGATCACCTCTATATGGGATGTTTGACTGGTAACTCATTTGATATCCTGCTACGCAATCTCCCATCCCATGTCACGCTCCCGTTCACCGAGCGTCAGACAATGTCCATTCCCAATTATTTCGATGCTCAACGATTCTCGACAGCCAATCATGAGATCGGACTTCATATCATACGAAAAGAATTCGATAAGGCAGTCTATCACATCATGGAAACGGATGACGATCGCAAAAAGGATTTGGAGGAATATCTCAAGACGCATCACAACGATTTTGTCGGAGCGCTCCGTCTCATCCCGAAAACAATCCTTCTGATGTACGTCCATGCCTTGCAGAGCAAGTTCTTCAACGATATGCTCTCAGATCGCATCAGGAATTTGGGAGTGGAAACTGTGGAGTTTCCTTATCACTTCTCGAACATCACCGTGCCAAGACATCCTGGCAACCTACCTTGTATCGATCGAGAACTCCCTTTAATCGGATATGATAGTAATCTCACCCGAGAACACGAAGATATGCTTGAGAATGCCGGGATAAAGCAACGTGATTTCATCAACAAGCAACTCCCCGAACTCACGCTTGAAGGGGGGTTACGCGCGACGACCGTCTCAGCAAGGAATATCTCCCTGGAACGATTGGCATCAGCTGACGATAACTCTTTTTTCGATCTTCGCCTCAAATTCTCATTGCCCAAAGGGGCGTATGCAACAATCGCGATCAAGACTATCCTTGCTGGGATTCTTGCCACTGAACAATCCGATCTATGATGTCATCGCTTTCTGTTTCGAGATCGAAATCTCCTGAAATATCAAGTATAGGGATCCTTTTTTTCTTAAAAAAACTGATAACTGGTTCTGTCGTCTTGTGATAGGTCGATAAGCGTTCCCTGACGACATCGGGAGCATCATCATCACGCGCTATCAACCTCCCGCCACACTCATCACACATCCCTTCCTTCTCAGGAGGTTTTGATGTCAAATGAAATCCCTTTTCGCATTCAGAACAAATGCGACGCTTCGAGAGACGTTTGACAATACTCTCATCATCGAGCGTGACATGCAGGATGCCATCAACATCCCTTATATTCAGTAAGAATCTCGCTTGCTCCAGATCCCTAGGAAAACCGTCCAGAAGAAAACAATATCGCGCATCTTCCTTTGATAATCGCTTTTCCACGACAGCTTCCGTGATGTCATCTGGGATGAGCTCTCCTTTAGTTACAGATTCCTTTATGCGCGTGCCCAGAGCATCCCCTTCATCGATGTGATGCCTGAATATATCGCCTGTCGAGATGTGCGGCAGATGCAATCGCCTCTGGATGAGTTCTCCTATTGTTCCCTTACCTGAGCCAGGGGCTCCTATGATGACCAATTGGTATTTGAAATCCTTTTGTTGGTTTCCTTTCATTAGTATCAGTCACCCGAAATATTTTTCCTCGCCTGATATCATCTTCTTATCAGGCTTCCATGAAGATAGTGCGCACTCGACAAGGGGCTCGAGCTCCCGTGCAAATGAGGGCCATAAAGATACCAGATCCTTCAGATGGGAGAATCGCACATCCTCGGTAGGAGTGAGTCCTGTCTTGAGCGATGAGCGCAAGATATGCAACATTTTCCTATAGAGCTCATAAGCTCTTGCCCTGAGATCGTCCGTGAATTCGCTTGATTCGTTCATCTGGATAAGGCTTGAGTCAGGTTGTATGATCGATTCCAGAAACGAAGTATATATTTCATATGATTCCCTGACAGTATCTGTTAACTCATCTATACAATCTTCTTTTTCCGATATGAAAACCGGACCAAAAACCTCGCAAAATGCTTCTTTCGAGGAGAACCCAAGTGAAGAAAAACACGTATCGCTATTCATGATATCTCACCTTCAGTGTCGATGACGCTTATTGCACCTGCCCTCATTTTTAAACATTGTGGGTTGCTACCCTGACATCCTGCACAAAGCTTTTTAAATGTGTGTTGTTCATCTCATCCTATCATGGAACTTTCACTCATACTAAGCATCATTCTTGTCGTTATTGTATTTGTGCTCGGCATCAAGCTGTTTCACAGTCTGGTTAAAGCATTCATCACCGCCATCATCCTCGTTCTCATCCTCGGGGTCGTAGGCGGTGTGATTGTGGTCAACGACGCATCTTCTTTCAAAGAGCAATTCACCGAAGATAAAACGACCTATGTTCTCACTGAAGATGATGGGATTGTCACAGGATTCAGGGCGACTGCGCTCAACTTCTCATCGTTCGAACCGGTTAGAAGGGATGATTTACCTTCGGGACCTGACAATGCCAGCGAAAGGAACATCACGATATTCATCGAGCGTTCGGCGCTTATCATCACTGACATATCTGATGACAACATGACCGTCGATGTTGCAGAACTCATTGATTCAGACGATCAGAGCATGCAAGCGAGAGGGTTTATGATGGCGGTCACGACAACACTGTTGCATGAAGGACCGTCCTTCTTTTTCAAGAACATTGACGATGATAATGTCACCATCGCTCCACAGCGACCGACATTGACCATGCTCAAATACACTCCTGGAAGATTGTGGTCGAAAGCAGAGGATGAATTCAAGGTACGCAAACAAGAATTCACAGGAGATAATGCTAGTCTGGATAAACTGACAGATGGAAATGCCAGTTTGAAAAACATGAATCTCACTTCGTGGGATGGTCAGTACTGTTTGAAACGATAAGAAAAGAGGGAGATTGATATTCGTGGGAATCAAGGATAAACTGCAATTCTGGAAACGCTCATCAGAGGATTCGTTCTTAGAATCTGACGATTTTTCAAAGGATATGGATCAGTCCTTTACCGGATTCGATGCTAAGGAAGGATTTTCTGATCAAGGTGTTACTGGTCAAGGCAATCCTGGTGACATCCCTCCTCTTGATATGTCAAGCCAACAGGATGATCAAGCGTTCATGGATCCTAATCAAGCCCAACAGATGTCTCAATCACAACACCAAGACATAAATCCGTATCTGCAACAGCAATCAGGTCCTTCATTTCCGGCTCAGGATCCTCAATCTCAGCAGGGAATGCAACAACCGGATCAGGTGACCATGCAAACAGAAAACGGTGAGAAAAACATCGGTCGAGGTCTGGCAGAAGAATATATTCGAAATTCTGAACAACGCGAAGGTCAAAACCAACAAGGCGTCTGGCAACCAACTAGCACAGCGCAATCGCAACAGGGTCGCACGTCTTCAGTCGAGAATTCGCTTGAACTCATCAATGTAAAACTTGATTCGCTCAAGAACGCCATGGATGCTATATCTCATCGACTGCTCAAGTTGGAGAACGATATTGAAAAAGAACGGAAACGCAGCTGGTGATTTCGATTCAGGAGCAGGTACACATGATATCTTCATCGTCCGTTCTCAACCGGTTTTTCTTGATTCCCTCTCTGATCGTGCTGCTATTCGATCTGGCAACCAAGACCATATTCAGGTATGCGGATCTGTCCACGCAAGGTCTTATCGCGATACGTCCGACCACGAATACAGGAACATTATTCTCGCTGTTCTCGACTACTGAAGGCATCAACCTCATATTTATCATCCTGAGCTTTCTGGCTCTTGCCCTCCTATACTATTTCCTCGTCACCGAACAGCCGTTCAGCTCATCGACGATGGTCAAGGTTGCGTCAGGGATAATCGCAGGAGGGATAGTCGGAAACCTCATTGATAGACTATTCTTCGGAGCTGTATTTGATTGGATATCAGTATGGAAATGGCCTATTTTCAACATCGCGGATACAGGGATTGTCATAGGAGTCTGCTTGTTAATGCTGTTGCTTATTAAAGAGATAAAGCAGGACGGGACTGTGATATCATGAATGTTATCGTGATGCGACACGGGGAGACCAATTATAATGTCATGGGATTGTGCAGTGAAACCGAAGGCGAGCACGTCCATTTAACAGAAAAAGGTAAATTGCAAGCGAAACTCGTATCGAGAAGATTGAAATCCGAATCATTCGATTGCATCATAACCTCGAAGTTGTATCGTACCATCCAGACAGCATCTTACATTAACGAATTTCACAATGCTCCTCGTATCGTCGATAAGAGAATCAACGATAGGTACACGGGTTGTGACAGCAAGCCTATTGAAGAATTCCGAACATTGGTAAGCCACGATCCGTACAATGCGAGACCGCCGGGTGGAGAATCACTTGTTGATGTCAAAGAACGCATTGATGATTTCATAAGATGGTTATCGTCACAGCCTTATGATACGGTCCTTATCGTCACTCATTCGGTCATCGTCAAGATGATCATTATTATCCTGACTGAAAAGCCCTTAACACATATCAAAGAGTTGCGCATCGGTCCGGCATCGTATGAAAAGCTTCATTTGAACTGTTGATGGTCTGAAGCGTCATACTCATTTTCCCATTCTTTTTTCATATTATAGTCGACACTTATTTAAACAACCGTCTTTTTCAGTATCAATACTATGGCAAAGAAGCCAACCCTTGAAGAGATACAAAAACAAAGAGAGATAGAAGATATCCGCCGAGTCAGGCTCCCGAGAGGGGATGAAGTGATGGGCTTGCTTGTCGCGAGACTGGGCGGTAGTAGGTGCAGGGTTATCGGTACTGATGGTCAAGAACGCATATGTCGGATTCCTGGTCGTCTGAAACGTTCGCTCTGGGTTCGGGAAAATGATATAGTTCTCATAGAACCTTGGGAATTCGGTGGTGATGAGAAAGCTGATATTATTTTCAAATACCGCCCGTCGCAAGTCAAATGGTTGCGGAGAAAAGGTTATCTTGATAATCTCGAATCGATGGATGACTTCTGAAGTATCTTGATTGTAGATAAAGTTTTTAAACGATGCTTTATTGTTATGTTGTCATGAGTATTTCTGACGAGTTCAATCTCGATCTTCCTGGACAGAAAAAAATCGTTCTCGATGCGAGAATAGGGCGTCGAGTTACAGGGTTTGTCCTAGATATGTTTTTTATATACATATTCCTGTTGACTCCGCTTGAGCGTCTTATTACCATTCCTGACGTATCGTTAGGTGAGTTCTCGACGATATTTTTTTCTCTTCCTACAGGACTGTTGACCATCGTGGTGACTACGGCAGGTCTTATTTCTGTATTGTATTTCTCCTTATTTGAATATCATCTCGGCTACACGCCTGGGATGCGCTTGATGGGTTTGCAGACTCTTACGCTGACATTTCCTCAAGCGGTGATGAGGAACCTGTTTCTTGTTCCTATTTTTCCGTTCTCC
>CAZRUJ010000009.1:0-23657 GCA_964603345.1 uncultured Methanosarcinales archaeon
TTTGCAGGACCTTCAGGTGTGGGTAAGACAACATTATCGCTTGTCATCGCAAAACAAATGTTCAAGGAATCCTGGAGGGATAATTTTCTAGAGCTTAATGCAAGCGATGAACGGGGTATTGATGTAGTCAGGGTTAAAGTGAAGGATTTTGCACGGACGAAAGCGTTAGGGGATGTGCCGTTTAAGATAATCTATCTTGATGAATGTGATTCCTTGACAAAAGAAGCGCAACAAGCACTTCGAAGAACGATGGAAAATTATACGGCCACGTGCAGGTTCATCCTCTCATGCAATTATTCATCGAAGATCATCGATCCGATACAATCAAGATGCGCGGTGTTCAAATTCAAGCCACTGCCTCAAGAAGAAATATATTCTGTTATCGATATGATTGCAAAAAAAGAGAACCTTACTTTGGATGAGAAAACCAAAGAAACAATTTTCAAAGCGAGCAACGGCGATCTCAGACGTGTGGAGAACATCCTGCAAAGCTCGGCAAGCATCGGTGATGAGATAACTGAAGAGAATGTGCTTTCAATAGCATCACTTGCGAAACCTCAAGAAATAACGACAGTATTTGAGCAGTGCAAGCAAGGTAATTTCAAGCAAGCCAGAAAGGCACTCCTCGATATTATGCTCGAATACGGATTGAGCGGACTCGATATCATCGTCCAACTGCAAAAAGAGGTCTGGAATGTGCAAGATATCGATAATCAGACCAAGTTATCGTTTGTCACGGCTTGTGGTGAAGCAGAGCATCGCCTCAACGAAGGCAGTGATGAATTCATACAACTAGAAGCCCTTATTGCAAGTCTCATACAGGATATCATGCAGAAATAGTGCTTATCCGCATCACTTTCTTTTTGTTGATCCTTCTTTCATAAATGCAGACTCTTCTTGACATTCGAGAAATGCAACTTACAGAATTTCCTAGGGTCAAGATTGTCTTGTTTGATTCTTTCCAAAGCTCCAGTGACGTGGGTGGAGCCGAAAGGCAGTTTGAATCCCGCTTCTCGGGATAATCTCTCGAATTGTTCGATACCTTTATACCTTGCTACAATGCTTGCGGCGGCAACGGCTAAAGATACTGATTCTGCACGTTCAACAATGACATCGCCCACTTTGCATCCAGGATATTTATCGACAATAACCACTACTTCGTCGCTTGTTTCCCCATCTTCACGAAGAGCTTCGGTAACTTGAAAGTGCAGTTTGTTAAGCAAATTTGTAGAAGTCGAATAGGATTGCATACGTTCATTATATGATTCAGGAGATAATTCTATACAACAGAATGAATCAGGATGTGATTCAAGCAAATGCGAAGCGATCATTGTTATCTGATTATTGTTGAGCCCTTTGGAATCGATAACACCTGCTTCTTTAAAAAATGATTTGCTCTCAGAACAGATTCTGCACGCGCATACGATAATTCCTCCAAAGGTATCGCCTTTAAGAGTCTCATCACTGCCGATGACACATTCGGCATTAGCTATGGTTTTTGATTCAGAAAGTGGTTTATCATATGTTCTTTTGTATGATACTCTTCTTGTTCTTGACAACCTATGATTAACAGGTTTGTTATCCCCGAATACATTCTGGAGACCAGCAATTACAGTATCCGGTCCTGACAGGACGAGCTTTCCGGAGGAATACAAGATGGCGCTTGCCGTCTCACGCTTCAAGCGTCTCTTCTCATATACATTTTTCACTCTCTTTTCGATAAAACCCTTCTCCAATAATATATCAAGCTGGGAGAAAGAGATTCCTTTGAATACAATAGTCGACTGTGACATTAGCTTACAACCCCATCACAGAAATAAGTTTGACAAACCCTATTTTCAGATAACCCACATAAGGTATGCGAACCATGCCGACCCCGATGACATCATCTTCAGAAATTGAATATTCGTTGACGCGTGAATTGTTGATCTGTGTGGGATTATGATCTCCTTTTGTCTCGAATACTTGGCTTTTGTTGATAGTGTGAGTGCCAACCACTCGGTGAATGATTGGATATGAACTCTCTGCTTTCGCCTCGAATATCAGCACATCACCAACTTCGATAGAAGAAGGATCCTTCCCTTTCAACACGATAACATCTCCTTTGTTAAAACCATCATCAAACGGGAACTTCTCGAAACGATCCTGAGAGATGTTTCTCGCCTCATAAAAATCCCCGCACTCCTTCCAGTAGATGTCATCAGAAACAAATCCAGAACCTTGAGAGGAGCATAAGACTGCAGGAGAATCGGGTTCTCCGCAGTCAGTGAATTGATGTTCCATTGAACATGAGACTACAGCCACCAGAGGTAAACTCGTCCCGAACATGACCGATAGTAACGGATAAATAATGAATTTGATGATGATAAAGGCAAGAACTATGTTAGCAACCCAACTAGCTAACGAATCCTCGTGCCATAAGAATTTCCACATCCTCTTGAGAAAGGTTTTTTTCGACCCCATCTCAATTATTCATCCTGACTCGTTTTAAAAATCTTTTGTTACCTTGACTCTATCTATGATGTCGTGGATTGTTTGCAAGTTACTATAGCGTCCTTAACTTTTCTCAAGACCTCTTGTTGAGAGTTTTTCTTCCATTTATATGCAGATGTAAATCGGATTTTTTTGTTTAGTGTACAAAAATATTCCTTTATGGACAAAATCCTTCATCTGGCGGAAACAAATTCTTGTTTGACGTCACCATGCAGTATATACCTGAACCTCTTTTTTAAGTAAGGGTGCAACGCAGTAACATTTTTAAACACGGCAGATTCCAATGTATCACATGGTGACAGAATTCATCGCGCAACATTGGCCGACACTGATATTTTATGTTCTCATTATAGTTCTTCTGATTGTCTACAGGAAAAAATTCGAATTCCAAGCGAGGATTATAGCGCTACGAAGGACGAAATTTGGAATCAAATTCATCAATAAGTATTCAAAAAAATACTGCGAAACCATAAAACTACTCGGATACATTGGCATCGGAATAGGTTATGCAGGGATGGTGTTTATCACTTATTTCGTGATTGACGGTTTTATCAAGCTGTTCACGCAACCAGAAGCACCAGCGACATTATCGTTGGTCTTGCCAGGAGTGAACGTTCCAGGAAGTCCGCTTATGATCCCGCTCTGGGTTATCATACCTCTTTTCATAGTTGTTGTTATACACGAAGCAGGTCACGGGCTTGTCGCTAAAGCTCACAAAATCCCCATCAAAAACACAGGACTTGCTTTTTTCGGACCTCTTGCAGGGGCATTCGTCGAACCTGATGAGAAAAAAATCGAAAAATCAGCTGATACAACACAGTATTCTATATTTGCAGCGGGACCGTTCGCAAACGGCTTGACGGCTGTTGTGGCAGGTCTAATACTTGTTTTGGTATTTGCACAACTCGTCCCCATACCTTTCATGAACAACACAGGGTCGATGGTCACACCAACAGGATTCTCGTTCGAAAAGTATCATAACGAGACCGTTCCCGCAGCGGAATACGGGATGGTGCCGGGTGTGACATACACTCATGCAAATGGTCAAGCGATTAATTCAACAGCCACATTCACAACATTCCTGCAAAATATCGAACCGGGCGAGAACATCACATTCAGATCGAAAAACGGTACGGAAGTGATAGTGACCCCTATGGAACATCCTGAACAACCGGGGAGCGGATACCTTGGCGTTCTCAAACCCAACCTCGATACGAAAATCAGGGACGATATTGCTCCGTGGTGGTATAAGATAGTGCATTTCTTCGGAGCGTTCTTTTTCTGGATACACGCACTCAGCCTCGGTCTTGGCGCGTTCAACCTGTTACCGCTGGGACCTGTGGATGGTGGCCAGATGATACGATTATCGCTTCGGCGAATTTTCGGTGAGGATAAAGGGAACAAGTACTGGTCAAAATTGGGTCTGATGTTATTTATCATCATACTCTTGCTTGTCTTTTTTCCCATGCTTCAAGCAATCTTTTGAAGACAGGGATTATAGGTAAGAATTGATATTTTCTTGCACTCGTATCCTTTTAATGTTTTCTGCTGTTTTGAATAGAGGACAACTTTTTATATTCAGTTATTTCCAGTCGAGAAGCGAGGAGAGAATGCGTTTTTTCCTTTTCCGTTTCAAGAAATCATTAAGTCTTTGATCCATCTTTTTATCAGCGAATTTCATCTCATCCTCACGAAATGCAGAGGTATGGTATTGTGTTCTTAAGTTTGCTGTCTTGAATGAGTGTTTTTTATGAAGGAGTTCATGATACAAAACATATTTGATGAGATCCCTTCGTGGCTTGAGAGCTGAAGAGATGCTTACTCGATCAAGCGTGAAATTATAATGACCTAACGTCGTCGTCGCTTCAGCGCCGAATATCATGGACGGTTGTTCCATAATATCGTTGAAATATTCTTTGTTGAGTTCATCGAACAATTCGACAAGCAAAGGATCGCTGGCCTGCCGGCGGACATACCGTGTCACGTTTTTGAGAAATGATTCGTATAATTCCTGTTCAAGCGTAGGGATAGATGTCTTATTCACCCTGTTAAGGAGATGTTGGACCACACCAATACGAATATCCTCTTCACACGTTCTATACGCATCAGAGAGGCTAAAATGCAATGATCTCCGACCATTGGAGCGAACGATCTTTACATTTGCATTATATTCGTTGAAGCGAGCAGAATACGAGATACTCATCAAAGGTTGCTTTCGATCAGGATATAATTCTTGAAATGCGCGGGATGATAATGTTTTCTCGGAATCCATATATTCTAGTGAGCGAAATATCCTTTAAATATTCATCGTACATTCCCTTTTTTTATTTAGTTCATTTGTCATAATTTTCTAAGGGTTTTTCCTATTTATATTTTAGGCACGCCCTTAATGATAAAATTTATATATTTTTTTGTGCTGATATATGCACAATATGTTTTCACCATCAGAAAGATCGAAAAATATTGCTCGAAAGATCGGAAACTATGTTGTTTTCTCATTGTTCTTTGCAATGTCATATTTCAGCTTTAGCAGCATCAATCGTGTGGAAGCGCCCGAACGGGAAGTCCCACTTTTGGTGTTTCCGAAATATGATTCGGCGCAGTTTCTACAAAACGATTACCTCACATCAAGAGGGGCTGTGGGAGATACTCCTGTGATTGTAACAACCTCATTCCCAGATGATTCTACAATGAATAAATATGTACAATATATATATCTGGATAAAAATATGGAAGATACTCTTCGGATTGACGGTTATAAGGTAATATACAATACCAAAGGGGAGGAATCATCTACGATTCTCTACCGTGATACAAACCATGATTTCTCTATCGATACGATAATAGAACGTGATTCAAAGAATTCTCGTAACGAATGATCTTTTTTTTACCCCACGAAACCCAGTAGCTGCTCGCTCGGATAATCTATGATATGGGAGCAGTACTCTGTTCAAAGAGGCTGGAAGAAACAAAAAAATAAAAAACAAATAAAAAATTGATTCTTAATCGTTCTCACCAAGGCCTTTACGGCTACGGATTTGATTTCGAATCTTACTTTGAAGCTCGTCAGGAAGCTTCTCGAATTCCTGAGAGACCAAAGCTGAACTGCCACGACCGCCGGTAGCTCCTCTCAAATCGCTGGAAAGACCAAACATCTCCCCGACAGGAAGTTTACCTTTGACCGTAGCTGTCGCACCATCATCATCCATATCAAGAAGCTGTCCACGCTTGTTGCTGATGAGCTTGGAAATCTCGCCAGTGTATTCGCTTGGAGCTTCAAAACGGAGTGTTTGAATGGGCTCGAGAAGGAACGGTTTGGCATTTCGCATCGCTGTCCTGATACCTTCCCTGACAGCAGGATACATTTGCGCAGGACCTCTGTGGATGGCATCTTCGTGGAGTTTCGCATCGTTGAGCGTAACTTTCACTCCAAAACAGGGTTCTCCTGCAAGACTGCCGTTATTCATTACATCCTCGAACATGTCAAGGACAAGACCTATGATCTCATTGATCTGGACGATACCACGGGTGCCGTCGACAAAGATGTTACCTTCAAAGACATCTTTGACCTTGTCAGCCTCTTTAGTATCCATTCCAGCATCGATGAAATGTTGCCTGAATTCCATGTCTTTTTTCTTGACACGACCTTCAGGGATTTTACCGCTTTTCATCTTATCGATAATTTCCTGATTGAGAGGTTCGACAGTGAAGTATAATTTGTTATGCTTGTTAGGCGACTTACCTTCAGCCGGACTCTCATTCTTGCTCAGAACACTCTCTCTATAGACGACTACAGGAGGGGTTGTCGTGATCTCAACGCCCTTTTCCTTGACAATACGATTTTCCGTGATCTCGAGATGGAGTTCTCCCATGCCACTCATCAAGTGTTCACCTGTTTCCTGATTGAGCTGGATTTCGATAGACGGATCTTCTTTTGAAATCTCGACAAGAACGTCAACGAGCTTAGGTAGATCGCTCGGTTTTTTAGCTTCAATTGCTTTCGTGATGACCGGATCGAAGATGTGACCTATCTTCTCGAAAGGTTCGGCCTCTCTACCTTGCAAAGAAACGGTCTCTCCAGGGAAAGCACCTTTCAATCCACCAACTCCAATGATATTACCTGCGGGAACGTTCTCGACTATCTCTTTTTTAGCGCCGTTATATATGTAGATCTGCTGGGTTCTCAAATCCATATTTGCATTGTGCATGTGAACTGACAATCCTTTTTTCATCGTACCGGAATACAAGCGACCCATTGCTATCTCGCCGGCTTGAGGATCGACAACTACCTTGGTCACTACAAACATCAGGTTCCCATCCGGATTCGCTGTAAGCAAATCTTTTCCCGTCTCCGATTCGAGTTCGCCATGCCAGAATTTAGGAATCCTGTATTTGGCGGCATTGACAGGGTCAGGGTGGTGCTTGACACTCGCATCCAACAGAACTTCGTGAAGAGGTGCTTTCTTTCCGAGCATCTTATAATTATCATTTTCATATGCGTCGATGATTTCTTTGAAAGAAACTTCTTTCTTTTTCATGTACGGCAGGCTCAAAGCCCAATTATGGAATGCGCTACCGAAACAGACACTTCCATCCTGGACGTTAACTTGCCACTTCTCGCCGAATTCCTTTTCAGCGATATCCCTGATGAGGTTATTCACACTAGCGATAATTTTGGTGAATCGTTCCATCATCGCATCAGGAGAAAGCTTCAATTCTTTGATTAGACGATCGGTCTTGTTGATAAACAAGACGGGTTTGACCCGCTCTTTTAAAGCTTGCCTGAGAACGGTCTCTGTCTGAGGCATGATGCCTTCAACAGCACAACAGACAACAACAGCACCATCAACAGCGCGCATGGCGCGACTGACGTCACCTCCGAAATCAACGTGACCAGGGGTGTCGATGAGATTGATTAGATGATCTTTACCTTCATGTCCTTTGCTATCTGTGATGGCGTGAACCATTGATACAGCGGCGGAATCGATAGTAATTCCCCTATCCGCTTCATCTTCATGGAAATCAAGAGCTCTCACATCACCTGCGAGCTCATCACTCATCATACCGGCACCTGCCAGCAAGTTATCGGAAAGTGTTGTCTTTCCATGATCGATGTGAGCAGCAATTGCAATATTTCTTATATGTTCAGGGTTTTTCATCACTTTCATAACCCTATCAACCATTTTTACCATTGTATATCTCCCTCGTTATTATTTATAGTATTTATACATCTTGCATGTATAGAAAATCTTCATCGAGCCGTCTCCAGCTATGAATTTCCCTATCTGAAAACCAGATATTGATCTCCCGCTTCGCTTCCTCAATCGTCCCTGAAGCGTGGATGATGTTCATGACAGGACGGTTCGATTGGTTGGCAAGCGCATATGTATCGAAGCTATAATCTCCCCTTATTGTACCCGGAGCGGAATCCTCAGGACTTGTTTCTCCAACGAGCTTTCGGACATGAGCGACAGCATTATGACTTTCCAGAACAAGGGCAACGATAGGACTTTGAGCGATGTACGTAGCTAATTGTTGCTGGACGTTCTTACCGATCTCGATAGGATCCTTGTCAGAATCCATTTTCTTCTTCAATCTATTGCCAACTTCGATGAACCAATCGTCGTCCATATCATAATGTTCCAAAGCGATGGCTTCAGACGCATTTGTCATTTTCATAGCGACGAGTTTCATGCCGCACCGTTCGAAACGATTGATGATCTCGCCGACAAAGCCTCTTTGGACGGCGTCAGGCTTTAGCAATACAAGTGTCTGTTCTTTCATTTTATCCTACCTCGCACGATAATGCTCATTTGCCAAGCCTTTGTTTTTTTATACGTGCAAATTCCGCAGTCCAAGGCGTGATACGGGCCTTGAATTTTCTCTTGTTCATACTCTTCTCACATTTGGAGGAGCAGAATCTCAAAACAGATCCTTCTTTTCTAACAAACATCTTTCCTGTTCCTGGAGTGATGCTCGTTCCACAAAAATCGCAATCAACCATGATATGTCACCTTTCATTCCTACTTATGAAATATCTAAATACCTCTTCCTCCCTTGTTGAGAGGCCTTGCCTCAATCTCGGTCTCCCTGAGCATGAGAGTATCGCCAATCTGGACCGGTCCTTTGACATTACGTCTGAGAATCTTGTTTTGATCCCTGCCTCCAAGTACTTTGCATCGGACTTGGATAGCTTCTCCTCGAGTCCCTGTACGACCGACTATCTCTTCAACAGTAGCAGGTACAGCTTCAGTGAATAGTGATCCGGAAGATCCTTTGTCACCTTTCTTTCCTGACGGTCTCTTACCGCCCTTATCATCTTTTGCCATAATCACATTCCTCCTTCAATTGTGAGTAGACTTGACGTTCACTCTTTTTTTTCATCTTTCTCGTCATGGAATTCCTTGAGAAGATCTTTTGCGCTTCCTGCATCGACAACAGCGATGGCAACGCTTGGCACTGCAAGGCCTGCAGCCGTCCCGAGCTCTTCGCGGGAAGGGACTGTGACGCAAGGTATTCCTTTCTCTTTAGCCAGAAGCGGGATGTGCATGGTGATCTCTTTAGGACTGACATCCTCTGCAACCGCGACAAACACTGCCTTTCCGCGTTCGATCGCTTTAGTAACTTCGTTCGTTCCTTTTTTTAATGAACCTGATTTTTTCGCAGCTTCAACAAATTCATATGCTTTTTCACTCATCGTATTTACCTCCAAAATATCATATCTCAGAATGCAAATCATCCTTTGTGTCGGTCGCATTCCATGTAGAATTGCGAGAAGAAAACTCCCACAATCCCTCAATCAGATCATCAAAATCGCAAGCGATCAAGATAATCATCATCTATCACAGGTAACTGTGTTGTTTTCCGGAAACGCGTGCTCTTTTATAAAGTATGTGGTTTGTCCTTTGGAAGGCTCTCTCAGAAGATATATTTATAAATCCTGCTTTTCGCTTGATGTACTCATATGATTGAAGGCATACCATCCTGGTTGGCTCATTCGCTGATACTTCTCGCTCTAGGCTATGCTTCATATACCGATCTCAGAACGAGAGAAGTCCCTGATCTCCTTAATTACACGTTGATGGCGATGGGGATTCTTATCTCATTGACAGCTAGCATATTTCTCGAATCAATCATTCCCGTCTACCATTCGATTGCAGGTCTTATAGTTGGATATCTTCTTGGAGCTCTCATGTTCTATACAGGGCAGTGGGGTGGAGGGGATGCTAAAATGCTCATGGCCGTAGGCTCGTTCCACGGCTTTGCTATCGGACAACTTCTTTCCGGCTCGATACCGATACTCTTGACAATATTCCTTTCATTTCTTATTGTAGGCTCGCTCTATAGCATACTATATGCTTTGGTTCTCGTGCTAGCCAACAGGAAGCTGATTTCAAGAATGTTCCATGAACGATACAAATCTTCACATAAGAAATTCTTTTATGTGTTCTCCACGGTCTTATTATTTTTATTCATTTTCATCCTGCTATTTGTGGCTCCTTCCTTTTCCAGGACGACATTGCTTATCTTCATCGTATTCATACTTCTTTCATATGTATTTCTCATGTTTGGCAAAGTGGTCGAATCATCCATTCTTATCAAGACGATACCCTTATCGAAAGTGACAGTCGGTGACTGGATTGTTGAAGATGTGATGCTGGATGGCAGTCGCGTTTGCGGTCCTAAAGATCTTGGTATTTCACAAAAACAGATCCGCACTCTCAAAGATCACAATGTAAAATCTCTCAAGGTCAAATACGGCATTCCTTTTATTCCAGGATTTCTTCTCGGATATGTTACGATACTCATTTTTGGTAATTGGCTTTCCGCACTGATTCTGTTGCTATAAGAATTTCCGAATGAGGTATTGGTTTTTCCAAAGAATAAGAACGAGATAAAACTGCCTAACTAAATCTCGAGTGATGTCTTATGACGACAATCCCTATCCGCTCTGACATGCGGTCGTTACAATCGATAATCAAGGAATTCCATCATTTTATCGGTAATCGAGATCAAATTATGCTTCTGGGTCCTAAACGGTTTTTTATTGTCCTGTTCTCTATTATCTAAAGTGAACCTTGCGATGGTCTCGATACCTTTTTCCTCCTCAAAACCGGAAGATGTCTCGTATAATCGCTTAAGCTCACACGTTTCACCGAACGTAATGTAGAATTCCTCGCCGTTATGGGTGACTTCCAAGCTAGTCAATCTATTTCCCGAATATATTGTTTTTCTGATGTGGTATGACATCAGGATATACTTATATGTCTTGAACTATTTAATATTTTCTTTTAATCTGCATGGTCGCACATCAGAAATTGAAATTGACACCCACGCTCCACCTTCTCTTCCCATCAGGTAACGGACGATAGGTTATTCCCATGCCGATGATATTATGATCGATAGAGATTCCCATAAATGGTTTGTAAACTATTTTCTGTATTTTCTCATTTTCCCGTATGTTATCGATAAGCTCATATCCTACTTGCTTTTTTTCAGGGATCAACACATAATATGATTCACAAACAGTAGTTTCAGAAACTCCTTTTTCTGTGCTGATAAGAGATACTCCTCCATATATTGTTATTTTCAGATCATTTGTCTCCTTCATTCTCACTCCTACTGATAAGCTTGCAGGACTGGTTATACTTTTGTTCGTAACGGTTGAGACTTTCCTGTCGAGAAGTTCATATCTTGTTTCGTTGTGAAGATAACCTATTTCATACTTGCTTGTTATGTCCTCTTTCTTTCTTGTAATATAATATTCGCTTCCAAGAATACTCTGGAACTTCAATCTTACTGCCAAGTCATCTGACTCGAGAATATCTCTTGAGATGCCTAATTCAAGACAATCGTCATTTTCCCGGAATCCATAGTATATGCTTGCAGTCCATTTTCTCGCATGATCCTTTTCCGAATTTACTTTTTGCTGAATTTCGTCTTCTGAAGCAGAAATCTTATCAGGATGTGGAGTTGATTCTTGACAATAGCGTTTTTCCATTGAGAGCTGTATGTCATGTTCAGTTCTCTGTTTGACTTTAGCATCTTCTTGTGATGATTGATTGAGATTCGAATACAAGATCAATCCTTTAAATATAGCATCTTTTGCGTATTCGGGGACCTCATGTTCGCGAGCCCACATGCTGAATGAACCGAGATCGTATGTCTTGACGGCAAGGTTTGAAATCTGATTTTTCGTAGTTATATTATCTGATTCTATTATCGTCAAGAGAGAACCCTTTTCACCAGATAACACTTGGCGATTCGTATCGCTTTCAACGATCCGTTCATTATATTTATACTCTTTTTGTGCACCGCCCGTTCTTTTATACAATGAAAGCCAATGGCCTGTAGTCGAATCAAGCTGGGCATCTGACAATCCTTGTCGGATTGCTTCTTGTTTTACAATACGTTCAAGAACTTTAGGTTCTCGGTTGGACAATTCGTAGTTATCCTGTTGGGAGTATCCTGTCATTGCAGAACAAGCAAGTGTTCCTGCTAGGATTGATTTCAGCACGATTTTAGTGATACGATTCATTTCATCTCACCTTCCAGCTTGCTTTAGTGCGATCGCCAATTCAAGCGATTCCCTATCAGGATAATATATATTTTGATGTTTGGTGGCGTAAGTGAGATATTCTGGTTTTTCTCGCTTCTTACCTTCGTCTTCTGACATCTCTCCAGCTAGATTATCCTGAGCTTTCAGGGATTGGCATGCGATTTTTATCCGATCACCCCGATCCTGTATGTGAGCGATCCTTTCTTTTTTTTCATTGCTTTTATGAGTATATAGATGTATGGCTTTCAATGACTCTCTCTCCACTTGCTTCGATTCATATGCTGTCCCGTTGGACGCAGTGGATGCAAGCAACACTCCTCCGATGAGAGCGACAACGAGCCCTCCTGTCTTCAAGTTCTGGCTTACTTTCCTGTACCATTCCATGATATAATCCTGGATCCCTTTGAGCTGCAAACCTTTTTTTGAAAAAGGAATTTTGATACAGTCCTGAAATGAGACGAGATCTTCCCGGAATAATCTGTTTCCCTTATAGTATGATACGTGTTGTTCCAAATCACGGTATGCTTCTGAAACCATCCTGTTAAAAGATGGTGATTTCTCAAGGGTGTTAACATATCCTGCATATCTTTGCAAGGTGATGATTTCATTTGCATATCTTTCAAAATCCTTGCGTTTCAATAGTCTTTTATCATCAAGATCCGTTCGGAGGTTCGATAACATTGTTTCGATCTTAGCAGTCAATGTCGAATCAGCTTTGTGGAGGTCCTTTTTTACCTGATACAATTTTGATCTTGAATTCGCATCGACAAGACCTTGTCTCTCAAGCTTGGAAATCCTGTTTCTCACTTCCTTATATGAGGATAGTAAGTTCTCGATTCGTTCAGGATTCCCTTTTTCCAGATCGGTTGTAGTAACAGTCTCAAGTTGAATCATATCATCAAGATGCTGGCCTGATGTGAAATACAGATCGATAAAATTCATCATTTCACCTAATGGCGTCGTTCATTCTGGTTGAAATCTGCTGTCGTGAGATAATCCCTATTTGCTTTCAGCGCGTTATTACGGGCGGTGCGGAACATATACTTGATTTGCCTACCGTCATAATCCTCGGTGGCATGGAGCAACGGAGATAAATCCTTGATATCGTGATTATGATATTCGAGATGCTTCTCGATAATCTTATACCTTTGTATCTCATCGGGCTTTGGAAAATATATCTTCTGATCCTTCGGAATCCTTGACATGATGGCGCTATCGATGAGATCTTCCCTGTTGGTAGAGAATATTGTGATCTTATCACGGGCGCTGCCAGGACCATCGAGAACCATATTCAATTGCAAGACAAGATCGTACGTTCCACTATTATCGTGGCCACTTCTTATTTTAGCGATCGCATCTATCTCATCGATAAGAAACATTCGTTCACCTTCAAGCGCATACATCTGACGTAGCTTCTTAGCTCCCTCGCCACGATATTCGTTCAAGAACTGTGTGGCTTGAGCCTCCTTATACGGGATGCCAATCTCGTTAGCAATAGCTTGGGCGAGAAATGTCTTTCCAGATCCTGAAGGACCGTAGAAAAGGAACGTGTTGTTGTCAATGATCATATCGGGACGTTTGACCATCCGATCGTATAATTCAGCTCTCTTTCTTGGCAATATGATTGAATCATGCACGACACTTTTTTGATGCTCAAGTCCAGCTACATCCTCAAGAGTACGTTTGTGTTCCATCGTTATCACGATCTCTTCTCATCTTATCAGCAAGATTTTTTCGACGTTCGGAAGCTATAGTGGTTTTTTTTCCGATTTTATTTTTGTAAATGTCTTTTCTTTTCCTGTTGTTATCATATATCGTATTTCGTATACTCATGAATCGGTCATCAAATCCTTCATGTTCCGTTTTTATCAGATGTTCATTTTTCTCATATTTCTCCTGTCGTAGATAATTGTCTATGTTTTTCAACGTTATCTCGCCCATGTTTTTGTAATAGTGGAATTCGTTTTTCAGTATTCTCGCACTGCTTGTTTCCATAATATTAATTCTGTTCTCTTCATATATGTGCCTTAACTGTTCTTCGTAATTATTTTCTTCATATTGTTTTTCTTCATATTTCACTTTGAGATTATTAAGGTACAATTCAACATCAACTGTTTTTTGTGAAGGATTTTCTTTTATGACTTTTTCAGCACTGCTTATCTTATATTCCAGATCAGCTTTCTCATTTCTCGTTTCTTTTAACAGATCTTCCTTTTCGACGCGTAAATCGGTCTGTTCACTATTTATCTCTTCATATTTGTCAATGCGAGTTTCCAATGATTTGAGATTATCGTCCAATTCAGATAGCTTACTATTGAGATATTTTTTTTGTTTTTGCATTTCTCGGGCGGATATACTGTTAAAATACTCTTCACCTCTAAGGATCGCCCCTATCTTGTTGAAATATTCTACGCCTATATTGAATAATCCTTTTGGTTTGATACGGTTGATTTCAGAAATCTGGTGTTTGCACTGTTGTATATCTTCTTCAGTCACACCTCTGCTTTTTCTTGTATAGTTTCGTTTGCTTGCAGCTTCTTGCAATACTTTAAGACCTTCTATGCGTTCTTCAGGACTGATTTCGCTTTGCTTCTCCTTTGTGCCATGTCCTTTTCCATATTGTTCCTCCTCAAAATTCAAATCCACTTCTACCATTAGACTCACCCCGCCACCTTGGTTTCAATAAGGCGACAGAGTATGATTGGTTCGGAATCAATATATGTTATGCGGTGTTTTTTCCGGAAATATTCCGTGTTGATGAATAGATATAAATTGCGGCAACAAAGAATACTTTGTAGAAAACGATTCAAGGGACTCGACGAAGACTTCTGAGGAGATAGTTCACTTTCTTTTCGCCCGTTTCATTTTCTATTTCAGCGTCATCTGCGCTCAATTCCTGAACGGGTTTCTGTTCGACGGGCTTATTTGCCTTGGCAGCTTCTTCAGGATTCTTATACGCCCATACTTCATAATCGATCGCATCTCTTATCGATTTCGCAGTCTCTTTTAACTTATTAGGATCTGCTTGAGAGCCATTCCACATCAATTCCAATCCGTCGTTCTCGTTACGAGCGATTACGTTGATCTCCAATATCGAATTGTCTTCTGTCAATATGATGTTGGAGCCCTGCGCTTTTAGTAATTCGAAAATGGCGGTGGCGCCGTATGATGCGCCATAAAACATCATATCGCACTTCTTGTCATCAAGTTGTTCAAGAGAGGTTATTTTCGTATCGGCAGGACTGACGATCATATGCCCTATACTGACAGGTTTATCTGAGAGAGAGACGGTTATCATATCATCACCATATAAAGGTAGTGGTTCTCCCATCAACGTTCACCTCCTTCAAGCTCGTTAAGCTTTTCAGAAAGCTTGTCGATATCAACATTCTCAAAGATGGGCTTGATATCTTCTCGTTTCGACAATAATTCTTTGAAGGTGGCAGGATCTTTTTTAAGCAACTCTTTGGCTTTCGGTTTCTCTTCAAAATACTTCATCACGCGATCGCGCTGGGTGTGCGGATCGTTACCGAGAAATACTTGCGGGCCAGAAGTAGTTTGGGCACTGTGTTCTGTGTTCTGGGTGCTGTGTTCTGTGTTTGGGGAGTGGGTTTCAGGGTTCTGTTGAAATGCGCCTTGTTCGGTAAGTTGTTTGATGTTTTTGGAGAGCGATTCAAGGTCGACACCGTAAAAAATATTCTTTAGTTCTTCATTGGTTGATATAGTTTGTTTGAATTTTTCAGGATCGTTAATGAGAAGTTCTCTGACATCAGCATTCTCTTCTATGATCTTTCCTATTTTATGACGTTTATCTTCTAACTGCTGCTGGGTGAGCTGGGGTTGGGATGTCTGTTGTTTTTCTCGAGCCTCTCCAGAGGGTATTTTTCCTTCCCTTTGGAGGTGGTTTTGTATCATTTTCGTTATGTTATTTCTCAGACTATTGTAAATCTCCTTTTGCTTGTCAATCAGACTCTCGTTACCCTGAGGTTCAAGTCTATCGAGACCGTCGCCTTTTTCACGAGGAATGAGGTGAAATAAAAAATGAGGTGATTGCTGGCCCGCCACCGCACCGTTTGCTATAAATAAGGATATGCTCGGGACCATCATCGCTTTTTTCACTCCTTTGCTGAGGACTTTTGTCATGCGAAACATGTGCTTGAAAATGTCGGGAGGGATTAAGGGTAAGATAGGGTGGTGTTCTTTGGGCATGATGATTACATGCCCTTTTCGAGAAGGGTTGATGTCAAGGATGGCTAGAATGATATTGTCTTCATATACTTTTTGTGAGGGGATATCTCCTGAAATAATTTTACAAAATGGACAGTTCTTTTTCTGGAGCTCGGCAAGCTCTTCAGGAGACATGTTCTCAATCTCTTCTTGGGTCGGCATAGTATCTTGATAACTACACACTCTCTTTTCTTTTTTAAAAGTTTGTACCTCTGATTTGTAATTGATTTATTTGTTACTGAATAATAGCGAAAGATTTATATATGTCTTTTCCTTTCTGTTTTTTCCGATCTTTTTGATCGTATGTGCTTATATGGTGATATGTTATGGATTTATCTAAATTAGTTAATGGTGTAATGCAACCTTTCAAATCAAAAATATTAACGATTGCTCTTCTTACGGGGATGTCCTCGAGTGTCGCGATGGCTCAGGGACAAGAACCTTCGAAAGCTGATGTTATAAATAATGTCGTCGGCACTGAAACGACTATCTCGCTCTCTGAAAGTGAACGGGCGATTCCTGTATATTCTGATAACGGAAATTATAGTATTCTCGCAACGCCGGAGCTGCGATTCCCATCTTCTAAAGAGGTTAGCGAATACGGTCTTAATAAGGATGTCGCATATGCTTTTTTCGATATTAATGATGGTGATCAAGGTAAATATCCATACAGCGCAATTGCTTTGGGATCAAAAGGATGGGATGTTGCCAGAACTGATCAAACTCTTGCAGTACGGTTAGATGATATTGTTGAAGCAGAAACGTACACTCGATTCGCGCTTAACTCCGATTATGGTGTTATTGCTTCTTATTCAGGTAGTATAGAATGGAAGACGATAGGACCTGCTGTTGATTCGCTATTGCAAGGACGTGATAAGAAAGAATATACAAAAGAACAATCTCCGGACGATGTTCTTGAAAAACAGCAAGAAAGCAAGGAAAAGCAACAGTCAGAAATCATCACATACGATTCGAGAAAGCAGAAATCTGACGTTGCACAAGATACTGTCAAGGAAGACAGGAAGAGCCGGAAACAAGATGTGCCTGATTCTACTGGCATTCAAGAAACCGTAGATCGTTCTCGAGAAAGTGAATTGGACCAGACGCCTCTTAAAACCGATAATCAGTTCCCATTCTATGTTGAACTGTCCACGACAGGATTAAGAGGGGATAATGGCGATCCTTCAGACGGATTTGTCGCAGAGCAAGCAAAACCTTTTTTCGAGGATGGGAAACGAATCGGTATAAAAGCAGGATACAATTTTGATGTGGCTAATAACTTACGGTTGAGAGCGGGATTAGGCTATGACCATATTGAAGCGAGAAATATGTTGTATGATTGGAAATCGAATACAGATGCAGTCAGTGTTGATCTTAATGCATTATATGAGATAACTGCTGATAGGAAAGTATCTCCAATTCTGATGTTTGGAGGTGGTCTGAGAGGGTATAAAGCGACTTCAGAATCCACTTCTGATAATAAGATAATTGAGAACACTGAAGGCATCACTCCATACCTACAAGGAGGGATGGGAGCGAGAGTCGAATTGGGAGATGTCAATCTGATTCTCGGTGCGAGCTCGGAAGTCAACTTCACAGATAAGTTTGAAGGGAAATATGGTGGAAATGGCATCATCAATAATGACTATCTAAACCGATTTTTTGTAGCTCTTGAATTCGATATTCCTACCGGAGAGAGAAAGCAGAAATCTGACGTTGCACAAGATACTGTCAAGGAAGACAGGAAGAGCCGGAAACAAGATGTGCCTGATTCTACTGGCATTCAAGAAACCGTAGATCGTTCTCGAGAAAGTGAATTGGACCAGACGCCTCTTAAAACCGATAATCAGTTCCCATTCTATGTTGAACTGTCCACGACAGGATTAAGAGGGGATAATGGCGATCCTTCAGACGGATTTGTCGCAGAGCAAGCAAAACCTTTTTTCGAGGATGGGAAACGAATCGGTATAAAAGCAGGATACAATTTTGATGTGGCTAATAACTTACGGTTGAGAGCGGGATTAGGCTATGACCATATTGAAGCGAGAAATATGTTGTATGATTGGAAATCGAATACAGATGCAGTCAGTGTTGATCTTAATGCATTATATGAGATAACTGCTGATAGGAAAGTATCTCCAATTCTGATGTTTGGAGGTGGTCTGAGAGGGTATAAAGCGACTTCAGAATCCACTTCTGATAATAAGATAATTGAGAACACTGAAGGCATCACTCCATACCTACAAGGAGGGATGGGAGCGAGAGTCGAATTGGGAGATGTCAATCTGATTCTCGGTGCGAGCTCGGAAGTCAACTTCACAGATAAGTTTGAAGGGAAATATGGTGGAAATGGCATCATCAATAATGACTATCTAAACCGATTTTTTGTAGCTCTTGAATTCGATATTCCTACCGGAGAGAGAAAGCAGAAATCTGCAAACACCTCATCTGATGTTGAAGCTCAAGCAAATACAGCAAATCAATCTTTGTATGAGAGCTCCAAGTCTACAATCGATGATAAAACAGAACAACAGACCGAATTGCTGGATTCGTTAGGTAATAACTATTTTTCTAACGTGCTGACAACTGGTCTTCCTTTGAATTATCGTTAGGATAACAGGTGGTTCTTCTCTGGAAAACATCTTGTCGTCCTGTATGGGCCGATAGGATCGTTTGCCAGAGCGATCATCTATTTGTAATGGGTTTTAGATCCCTTTCTATGAAGGGGGTTTTGTCTAGAATGATCTTTTTTGGGAGCTGTTGCAGGCTATTGTAGTACTCCGAAATCCTCCTATAACCTCTGTCGAGAGATGTTTTTATGTAGAGAGCAAACGTGATTCGATTGTTTTATTCAGTATACAGAAATATTTCTTTGCGAATAAACCTATGTAGTACTTTCTTTTATAAATTGTTTGTTTTTTTCTTACTCTAATCGCAACGTTTAAATAGCTTGTCCTGTTGCTATCAATAGCAGTGAAACCGGTTGGAAACAAGCGGTAATGCGCAGTGTAGGATGCGGTCTTTCTGGGTGGGATTTTAAATGAAATCCATTGCAGATTCAAGAAGACTGTTTCAATCTGATACTCAATTATACAGGGAAAGAATTATGGCAGAAGAAGATATTACGAAAAACGACAAACGATACGGTGCTAGAAACATCATGGTATTATCAGGGCTTGATGCGGTCAGGAAAAGGCCTGGTATGTATATAGGGTCGACAGGGCCGAGAGGCTTGCATCATCTTGTCTATGAAGTCGTCGATAATTCAATTGATGAAGCGATGGCAGGTTATTGTAGCCGGATAGACGTCGCCATCAATACGGATGGATCGATAACCATCACGGATGATGGGAGAGGGATTCCTGTCGAGATCCATTAGAAATACGGGGTGTCTGCACTCGAAGTCGTCATGACGAAACTACATGCAGGTGGAAAATTCGATAAGGACAGTTACAAGGTATCTGGAGGATTGCATGGTGTTGGGGTATCATGCGTTAATGCATTATCATCATTGCTCACTGTCACTGTGCATAGGGATGGTAGGATATACCGGCATTCGTTCAAGCAAGGGGTTCCTGAAGGAACGCTTCAAGAATTAGGTTCGACGGATAGATCAGGCACAACCATCACGTTCTACCCTGATAACACGATATTTTTGGAAACTGTCGATTTCTCATTTGATACTTTGGCAAGTCGGCTTCGCGAACTTGCGTTCTTGAATAAAGGGGTACGGATAACGCTTTCAGATTACAGGGAGCAATCCTCTACTGCAACAATTGATGAAGAAGAGGATGATGGTCAGGAAGGAGTCAAGAAGAAAAACTTCTATTTCAAGGGTGGTATCCGAAGTTTTGTCGAGTACCTCAATAAAGATGCAGAATCATTACACGATATTATCTATCTGCAAAAGGAAAAGGACGGAATAGAACTTGAACTGGCGCTCCAGTACACATCAGGATTCTCGCAATCACTATTTTCGTTCGTCAACAACATCAACACTCACGAAGGAGGGACGCACGTTTCAGGATTCAAGACGGCGCTGACAAGAGTGTTCAACAATTATGTGAGCCAGATGAATTCGAAAGCGGTCAAGGATGTCAAGCTATCAAGCGATGATGTCAGGGAAGGACTTACAGGCGTTATTTCGGTGAGAGTTCCTGAACCGCAGTTTGAAGGCCAGACGAAGACAAAATTGGGCAACAGTGAAGTGAAAGGAATCATTCATTCGCTTGTCACGCAAGAGTTATCAACATTTCTTGAAGAGAATCCTAATATTGCGAAAGCAGTGGTTGAGAAGAGCGTTCTGGCAGCGAAAGCGAGAGAAGCGGCGAGAAAAGCGAGAGATCTTACAAGAAGGAAGTCGGTGCTTGAAGGATCCTCGCTACCAGGGAAACTCGCCGATTGTTCAGAGCGCGACCCTGCCAAAACAGAAATCTACATCGTTGAAGGTGATTCGGCGGGAGGAAGTGCGAAGCAAGGACGAAGCAGAGAGTTTCAAGCTATACTGCCGTTACGAGGAAAAATCCTCAATGTAGAGAAGGCACGACTTGCAAAAGCGCTGGCAAATAACGAGATCGTTGCCTTGATTACGGCATTGGGAACTGGTATCGGAGAGGATTTTGATATTTCGAAACTACGCTATCATAAGATAATCATCATGACAGATAGCGATATCGACGGAAGCCACATCACAACACTCATCCTAACATTCTTCTATAGATATATGAGGGATCTTATCGAGAAAGGTCATATTTATGATTCTATGCCACCATTATACAAGGTCACCAAGAACAAAAAATCATATTATGCTCTCAATGAGGATGAGAAGTCCAAGATTCTTGAGAAGATCGGTGAAGACAAAATAACGTTGCAAAGATATAAGGGTCTTGGAGAGATGAATCCTCAACAACTCTGGGAAACGACAATGGATCCGAAAACAAGAGTTCTCAAGCAAATCACCATCGAGGATGCGGTGGAAGCCGATAAGACCTTCCACACGCTCATGGGAGATGAGATAGAACCGCGAAGGGAGTTTATCGAGAAAAACGCTCTGAAAGTAAAAGAGCTGGATATTTGAAACGAAAACAATATGGGTGTGAAACTATAATGGCAGAGATTTTCATCAACCAGACAGTCGCCATCCTCTGTGATGGCAATAATATTGAACGTTCGATACAAGAGACGGCTTCATCAAATACGATGATCAATTTTGATACCTTCATCCCTAAGCTTCTTAACGAAAGGGGTTTGAACAGGATGATGTATTTCCGAGAAGGATACCGGATATCTGATAAACTGGCAGAACGATTATACACACACTTTTACGGTTCGGTCATCCCGTGCCATAAGTCAGCAGATATTCCTCTGACTATTAAAGCGACACAATTAGCAAGCAAGGTAGATACTATTATCATCATGTCAGGGGATAGTGATTATGTTGATCTGGTCAGGCACTTGAAAAATGAAGGGGTTAGAGTCGAGATAGCTGCCGTGAAAAAGACTACTTCAAAATATCTACTTGATGAAGCGGATTATTTTCATGAAATAACAAAGGATGATATCTTCACCTACGGTGGAAGCCCATCGGGAAGGAGGATACGCAAAAAATCAAGCAATAGGAGAAACGAGAAGACGCTGAAAAAAGAACACGAAAATTAGTGAGTTGAGATAATTATGGTACTCGATCGTCTCGGAGAAGGGCTTCGAAATAGCCTGCAGAAAGTGTCAAGATCACTTTTTGTAGATGAGAAGCTCATCAACGAGCTCGTTAAAGACGTACAACGATCCCTCATCCAATCGGATGTCAATGTCAAACTTGTCTTCTCGCTCGGGAAGAAAATCAAGGAACGAGCGCTCAACGAAGAAATACCTAGTTCGTTATCGAAAAAGGAATTCCTGACAAACATTGTGTATGAGGAATTGGCAAACCTCGTGGGGGCGGGTACTGGATCGATAGAGATACCTTCGCGAAAGGAGCGAGAAAAACCATATACGATTATGCTCGTTGGATTGTTTGGGAACGGAAAAACAACAACAGCAGGGAAACTCGCCAAGTACTATATGAAGCGAGGGAAGAAAGTTGCGCTTCTCTCAATTGATACATGGAGACCTGCAGCGTATGATCAGCTCAAGCAGATAGGGGATTCTATCAAGGTTGATGTCTACGGAAAGCCAAAACTTGGCGATCCTGTCAAGATCCATGAGACATTCAAAAAGGAGCTTGACCGATACGATCTGGTTATTGTCGATACGGCGGGACGGGATGCGCTAAATGATGAACTTATCGAAGAATTGAATTCTATCAATATGACAGTGGATGCGGATCAGACGTTCCTTGTCATCAATGCCGACATAGGGCAGAGTGCTGAAAAACAAGCGCGAGCTTTCCATGAGACGTGTAATGTAACAGGAGTCATACTTACCAAACTCGACGGTACGGCACGAGGAGGAGGAGCTCTGGCGGCTTGCGCAGTGACAGGGACACCGATTCGATATATAGGAACAGGGGAGAAACTAGATGCATTTGAAGAGTTCAAGCCTGAAGGTTTTGTAGGACGACTCCTTGGTATGGGGGATCTCGAGTCGCTACTCGAGAAAGCGAGAGTTGCGGTGGATGAGGATGAAGCCAAAGATATGGGTAAGAAATTCCTCAAGGGAGAATTCAACCTAATAGATCTGTATCAACAAATGAAATCCCTGAAAAAAATGGGGTCGCTGACGAAATTGGTTGATATGATACCTGGATTTCAAGGCATGAACATCCCTAAAGATACGCTTGAAGGCCAAGAAGAGAAGATGGAAGATTGGAAGATCCTTATGGATTCGATGACGAAAGAAGAACTTGAGAATCCTGATATCATCAAAGGATCGCGACTCGATAGGATCGCACAAGGAGCGGGACGGGATATTAAGGACTTGCGACTGTTGACAAAACAATACAAGCAGTCCAAGAAAATGATGAAAATGATGAAAGGAAGCGGCGGATCTGAGAAGGATATGCAAAAACTCATGCAAAAGATGGGTTCTAAGAAGATGAAATTCTAGTTGCATTCGCTTTTTTTAGTTTTCCCTGTGAGCGAAAACTATGCAGAAAATGATGTCACGAACGAAGTGAGTGATGCCAACAATACAATTGTTGAGCACGGAAAATGCAAGGCAAGCGTATAAAATTATAAGATCATTTTCTTTGAGTTTGGCTACTTCGTACCCAACCATGTAAAAGCTCATGCGTAAACTTCGCTTCCTGAGGTTTTTACTGTGAGCAAAAACCATGCGTAAACTTCGTTTTCTGTGGTTCGGCTACTTCGTACCCAACCATGTAAAAGCTCATGCGTAAACTTCGCTTCCTGAGGTTTTTACTGTGAGCAAAAACCATGCG
>CAZRUJ010000009.1:23757-27606 GCA_964603345.1 uncultured Methanosarcinales archaeon
TGAGGTTTTTACTGTGAGCAAAAACCATGCGGAACCTTCGCTTCCTGAGGTTTTTACTGTGAGCAAAAACCATGCGGAACCTTCGCTTCCTGAGGTTTTTGCTCACAGTAAAAACCATGCAAAAAATGGGTTCTAAGAAGATTAAATTCTATATTTTTTTAGTGTAGTATCGCTTTTTTGCGTTACTACGCTCCGTTCGCCCAGGTGTTTCCTGGCTGCTGAAGTTGCAAGGCAAGCGCATGAAGTTTTGAGTTTCCTAAAATCATTCTGAGATAATTCTTTATGTCTTAATTAAATGCGCATGATCTCGAACAATCTGTTTTAATGTTTTTCCCACTTAGTTTTTTCGAGCAAAGACAATATTCCCCCACTTATCGACGTTGGGTAAAGAAAGAATCAAATTATCGTATGTTGAAGGATAAATCATATTTGATTTCGAAGGAGGTAAAGAAACACCTTTTCTTTTGTCAAAAGTACAATTACACACATTTATACATAATAAATCATACATTTCTTCATTTTCATTAACCCAATCTTCAATGTTATAATACTCACGTTCATCTTCATAAAAATATGTTCCGTTTTTATTAACTCCGCCATGAGCCTCTAAGAATTTAATAGATTGAACTGGTTCTTTTAAGTCTGGATATATAAAGAAAGTGTTGATAAAAACACGTGTATGTGATGATCCAATAAAGGATACAAGCGATCAAGCAGATAACGATACGTATTAACTTCTCCAAGATGTGTGTAATTAAGAGCCTTGCTAACTTCATTGTGCTCGTTATGACAATTTGAAGAAATATCAAGATGAAAATTGTCGAACTGATGGCTTTGCATTGTATAACTCCAAAATCAATGATTTGTTCTTGAAAAAAAGAGAGGGATTTTCCAAGGATTGTGTGTGGTGAAAAAGGGTGTGTGTGAGGTGTTTTGGAAAACCAGCATGTATAACTTGTAGGGCAACAAGAGGTTGGTGCAACAGTTATTCCGTAGGAAGCGTGTAAGAAAGACTTCCACCTTGGAAAAACCCTCTCAGTCACACTTTCGATGCGACCTAACAACTGTCAAGTAGTACTAATATATAAATGTTTTGTTTTGTGGTTACTTAAAAGTGGTTAATTGCTTGCATTATATAAAAATCTTTTAATGAATGAAGCTTGTGAAGCAAGAACTGTGTGGTTGCTGATTGCGTCGCTTTCGTTTCTGACCATCTTCCCACTTGATGATTTTTTCATAATTATTCATAAGTAGGGCTGCTGGGATTCCATTGAGTGATATGAAATGGTGCCAACACTAACAGTGTTAAGCATGTTCAAATCCCTTAACAAAGCGAGAACCTGAAGCGAAATAACTTGGGGCCGCTGATTGCGTCACTAAACGCTCCTGGTCATCGCCCCACCCAATGATGAAAAATAAGAAAAGAGTGGGGCCGCTGATTGCGTCACTAAACGCTCCTGACCATCGCCCCACGGAATGATTTCTTATTATGTATGAGTGGGGCCGCTGGGATTTGAACCCAGGTTTGAAGCTCCCCGAGCTCCAGTGATCGACCAAGCTACACTACGGCCCCGGTTGAAATGTGTGAGTGGTCGGCGTTGTTGAAAGTGACGGTGTTTTGCTTAAAAAGTTTCGGGCATGAGTGATTGTTGTGTGGTTGATATTTATAAGATTCACACGCACCTGTCTAGTGCAAAGGGTTTAAAAGACAAGGGTTGTCGGCTATACGGTATGGCTGAGAAGAATTGGTATGTGTATCTGCTCGAGTGCCGTGACGGCAGCGTGTATACGGGCGTGACAAACGATGTGACTACACGCATGGAGGCGCACAAATGTGGTAAGGGAAGCAAGTACGTGGCCAGGAAAGGGTTCAAGCGGTTGCTGCATGTTGTTGAGGTGGTGGATAAGGTTGATGCGATGAAAATGGAATACTGTGTGAAGCAGATGGCGAGAAACGAGAAGGTGACGTTCTTTGTCAAGCATCCGGAGAGGAGTTATTCTGTGTTGGATTGATTTCTTTTCTTCCATGAGAGGCCGTTTTCTTCCCAGATACGAGCGACGGTGTGACAATTCATGATTCGATTATTTCCATTATTTCTTGTGCAAGATATATTTTGTCTCGCTTTGCATCATTAACTTGTTTAAGAATATTCAAATCCTGTAATTGCTCAACAATCCTTTTTGCAGTGGGGTACGTTGTACCTATCTGTTTTTTTAGCCTTGTTATTCGCAGGTAAGGGTTTATGAATAGATTATCGACAGCCTGTAACATGAGATTGGTTTTTGATTTATCTTGCACTTTATCTCTGTATTCTTCTTTAAGTTGTTGAAGCTTTGTCGCTTTTTCAAGTGCTTCTTGAGATTGCTCCTTTACTGCTTTGAGAAAGAACAAGATCCATTCCTTGAAATTCCCTCTTTTGTTCGCTTCTGCTAATACTCGGATATATTCTGTACGGTGTTTTTCGAAAAAGCCACTTATATAAAGAAGAGGTTGTGTGAGTTTGTTTTTTTTGCATAGATGCAATACTATCAGTGCACGTCCGATCCGTCCGTTTCCATCGCAAAATGGGTGGATAGTTTCAAACTGGTAATGCAATAGTGCGGTTTTGATAAGTAAAGGCATTTCATCATAGGTGTTGAGATAATCGACCATGTCTTGTAATAATGACGGGACCTTTTCTGGAGGGGGTGGAACAAAAGAAGCATCTTGAGGTTTTGAATTGGGTAGTCCTATCCAGTTCTGAATATGTCTATACTCTCCAGGAAATTTATCTTTCCCTCTGACTTGGTTCATCAAGATTTCATGCATCTTCCGTATGAGATCCAGGTCTATTGGTTGGTTTTTAATCTGTTGTAAGGTATGATTCATGGCTTTGATATAATTGCTCACTTCAGAAGCATTAGGCTCTTTGTCTTCATCACCTTTCGCTTCTGCCAGATAAAATTCCGAGAGTGAGATTCGTGTGCCTTCGATGCGAGAACTTGATAATGCCTCTTTTTTCATGTATGGTGTGACTAGAAGGTCAGGATTGGGAAGGAGGATGCCAACTCCCGATAATTTACTCAGTGTTGAGTCCGCTTTGGAAAGTGCAAGAGCTAGTTTCTGATCGAATTCTATTTTAGGAGGTAGTTTGTATGGGATGAATGATAGGTATGAGTCCCATTCGTCGTCTTGTATTTTTTCAAGGGAACCGAACGCGTTGGTGAACTCTTCTTCGTCCATACTGAGTATATAGTTTGTTTCATTTATAAATCTTTTGTTTCTTATTAAATTAAAATAGTTTTTTCTTTAATAAATTGTTTTGTTGTTAACACCGATTTTACTGTTTTTTTTGATTAGTAAAGAACAGTGATGGTTTTTTTAATAACGAGAATGTTAGTTAACGCTATTGTTAACAATCTCGTTGCAATGACACTCTTTCACGAGTGTATTTTTTCTAACCGTATCGAATCCGACACGGTTAAAATCGGAATTGTGAATTTTCTCCCAAATTCCTAAAAATTCGATGGTGTTACGGTTCCGAAGCCAATTTATAACAACAAAACGAGGTTCTTCTGAATTTTTTCTTTTTTGACGGCAATGGGTGAGTTTATCGTTATGGAGATAGGAAAGAGTTGTTATAGTGAGTTCTTGAGCAAGAATGGGATTTTTGAACGGACTGAGGATATAGTGGTTGTAGATATTGTTGAAGCTGAGAATGAGGAGGATGCTCTGGAGAAGGTGAGAGGTGCAGAGGAGCATAGTTGGAAGAAGTTTGATGATCTGATTGTGAAGAGAGTGGTGTGAGAAGGAGTGGTTATTTTAGTTTTGTTTCTAGGTTTTTCTTTGAACTTTTGAATTTTTTAAAA
>CAZRUJ010000010.1:0-27427 GCA_964603345.1 uncultured Methanosarcinales archaeon
TGGCTTGGACCACAACCCCTTGGACACTACCTAGCAATCTTGCTTTAGCAGTCCATCCTGATGTAGAGTATTCGTTTGTCGAGGGAGATACAAATATTTACGTGCTCGCAAGCAATTTGGTGGGATCCTATTTCGAAGAAGATGCAACCGTCCTGTCTACATTGAAAGGAAGCGATCTGGTCGGTCAGGAATATGAGCCCTTATTTGATTATTTCAAGCGTTTGGCACCTGATTCATTCAGAATCATCCCTGCTGAATATGTCACCACGGACGATGGAACAGGTATCGTTCATCTGGCTCCCGCATACGGTGAGGAAGATAATCTCGCTTGCAGTGCTCATGGCATCGATTTCGTCAATCCTGTCGATGAAAATGGTGAATTCACCGAAGAGGTTGCTGATTTCAAAGGTCGTTTCGTCAAAGAAGCTGATGAAGACATCCTTTCATTCCTGAAAGAGAAAGGGCTTGTGTTCTCGACAGCTCCTTACGAGCATTCTTATCCTTTCTGCTGGCGGTGCAGGACTCCTCTTATTTATTATGCTAAAGAGACATGGTTTATCGCAGTGACAAAAGTGAAAGACGCCCTTCTCCGTGAGAATGAGAAGATCAACTGGTATCCTCATACGATTAAATATGGTCGTTTCGGCAATTGGCTTGAAGGAGCGAGGGATTGGGCATTATCTAGAAATAAGTTCTGGGGAACGCCTTTACCCCTTTGGATCTGTGATGATGAGAACTGCAAGCATATGGATGCAATAGGTAGCATCAAAGAATTGAAGGAAAAGACAGGAGAACAAGTTGATGACCTTCACATTTCAACGGTCGATCCTCTCACCTACAATTGTCCTAAATGCAGCAGCACCATGAGACGCACCCCTGAAGTCATCGACACATGGTTTGATAGCGGTAGCGCGCCCTTTGCGCAAATCCATTATCCGTTTGAGAACAAGGATCTGTTCGATGAATTATACCCTTACAGTTTCATCTCGGAAGGTATCGATCAGACGCGAGGCTGGTTTTATACAATGCTTGTTGTCAACACCATATTGTTCGATAAGACACCATACAAGAATGTCGCTGTAGCCGGATTGTTGTGCGATGAAAATGGCGATAAGATGTCTAAGAGCAAGGGAAATATCATCAACCCTGACGACGTGTTCGACAAGCACGGTGTTGATGCTGTCAGGATGGTCATGTGCTCATATCAACTAGGTGAAGCTATAAAATTCGGACCGTCCATCTTCAAGGAACAGATCAATCCGTTCTTTAGAATATTGTGGAATTCATATTTCTACATCCGGAGTTATCTTAATCGTTTCGATCTGAAAGGGGATGAGACAAATGAAGTGAAAAATCTCGAGGATGAATGGGTGTTATCAAAAACCAACAGTATGATAAATAAAGTAACATATCACTACGAGCATCATGAATACAATCATGTTATTGGCACGATTGTTGAATTCGCCAATAATACATTATCACGGACATACATAAAGCTCATCCGGGATCGTTCAAACTATAAAGATGAGGATCTTGCATTCGTATTGAAATATGCTTTTGATTCCCTTGTCAGGATGATGGCTCCTATCACCCCGTATGCATCCGAATATCTCTATCAGGAATTTCTCAAAACCCCTGAAGGTGCATGGAGCGTCCATTTTGATGGTCTTCCCAAAGCTGGCGATGTCAACAAGGATCTCGAGAAGGAATTCGATCAGGCGCAAAACATAATACAAGGAGTTCTTGCTGCTCGTGAAAAAGCCCAACTCGGCGTCAGATGGCCGCTTGGCAATGCGAAGATATTGACAGATGATATTGAAGATCTCAACGATAGGATCGTCGATCTTATCAAAGGACAGACAAATCTCAAGAACATCGAATTCGTCAAGGAATTCCCTGTCGAGCTATCATTCTCCATAGATTACAAGAAACTCGGTGAAGAGTTCGGGACTGAAACAGGAGATCTTATCCCCGAATTGAAGCAGAATATGGATTTGATAACAAAAGCTCTCAATGAGAGCGATACTGTTGTTGTTGGGAAGTGGAGGTTGACACGCGATCATTTTAACGTCGAGAAAATCGTTCCCAACCCATATCAAATGGCACCGTTCTTCTACGGTGAAGTCTATCTTGATACGACCATGACTCCGGAACTCGAAAGAGAAGGTTTTTCTCGTGAAGTGACAAGACGGGTTCAACAGCTTCGTAAAAAAGCAGGACTTGAAAAGGATGATGAAATCAAGCTCGCTATAGAGACTGTTGACTTGGAGAGAACGATTAAGGAATTTTCACGTGATATCGCTTCGAAAGTCGGCGCAAAAGAACTTCATCTCAATAAGCGAAAAGAATTTAAACATTCCAAACAAGAGACTGTCAAGGAAAAAGAATTCAGAATCTCGCTTGAGAAAGTGTGAGCATCCTTTGAAATGCTTGTTTTTTTATTTTATGTTTTCTTCTTTTTGCAAGGCAATATCAAGAACCATCCCTATCACTTCTTCATAATATTTTTAAGACAATAAAAAACAATATAGCACATGGTGAAAAAATCAGTAAATACATCACAGACGTATGCCGTTGCAGGTGCTTCTGCTGACACAAGTAAGTACGGTTATAAAGTATTTTCCGATCTGAAAAAGAAAGGTTGCGCAGTCATCCCTATCAATCCGAAAGGAGGCTTTCTTGATGGCATCCCTGTCGCCACAGACATAACGAGTATCGCTTCTGAGGTTGATATGCTCGTGGTGGTGACACGACCTCACGTGACCGATCGGATTGTCAGAACAGCTATTTCTGAAGGGATCAGACGCATATGGATGCAGCCAGGGAGTTTCAACGATGATATTATCGAGTATTGTGATGAACACGACATCGAGGTCATCGCTGGAGCATGCATCATGACAGCATGATCATTCTCTCGAGAAAACAGGATGAAAAATCTAGAAGAAAAAAATATGAAAAAAAAGCCATGACAAGAACATCTCAGATTTTTTTCCGTCGACCCTGTCGTGATGCTTTCTTGATGACCTTAGATGACGAAGAAGCAGGTTCCTCCGATTTATCGGTTAAGGGACGAGCATGCTTTTCAGGAGCTTTCTTATGCTCTTTTTTTGTTCCACTCGTTTTCTCGGTCTTTTTTGAAGGCGACTGTTTCACTGACTTCGTATCCACTTTTATTTTCATCGAAGAGGAGGATGTAGTGTTTTGCTTTTTTCTCGATACAGGTGTTTTTTTCTTAGATTTTGAAGCAGGTTTTTTGTATCCGAGAGAGTTTCTTCTTATGCTTCGTGCCATCACTTTCAGGACATGGTTCGATCCATTGGTCAACGACTCGCTACTGACAGCGTTATCCACAGCGAAAAACAGTGCCACGAAGGCGATGCTGACAGGAAGTGAGACATATTGCTGTATGAATGTAAGAACAACAGTCGATGTCATCGAACCCTGAAACGCCATGAGCAAGGGCAAGAACATCAAGGTAAGAACCACTGTGATCGCAAATCCCACCAGTAAGAGGATGACCGTATTGCCAATCACGTTCCAGAACTTGCTCTTGACAAGCTGGAGCGATCGTCTGATCGCCGCCATGTATCGTTTTCCATGGAAAAGGACCACATACGGCGAGAACATCAAATGAGAGAATATAACAATGAATGCAATCACGAGAAGGAGTAATACAATTACGCTCCCAAAACCCGTGACTATGATCGACGCCATGTTGCTCGCCATCACAAGCAAATACAGACCATAAAACAAGAATCCTACGATGGTGATTGGTATGAGCGATAGGATGAACATCCCTATACCGATAAGCACTGTGAGAAGCATAGTTAACAGTAAGGAAATATAGTTCTTGCAGATGAACCTAAAAAGCCCTTCAAATGTCGAATGCTTGTTGGAGAGCATCCTATCTTGAGACAGTTTAACAACCGCAATAAACAATGCGATGCCAAACAGTACCGCAAGAACGGTCAGCGCGACAGATAGTGCTGATGTTGTTCCGACCGATTGAATCGGCAAGGCAAGTAGCGCCAATGACGGCAATGAAAACACGAGCGTCACGATGAGCAATTGCCACCATTCCTTGAAGAATGTCTTAAATCCTAAATCCAGTATTGAACCTGGTGTTGCTTTGATATCCATAATATAACCTCGATAAACATGAGTTTATTTGAATAGGGATTAAGGAATATAAAACTTGATTTATATGTCTTGCGAAAATCAACCGTGAACAACAACAACATTTATAAATGGATATTTTATCCTTCCTGCTATTCAGTGTTCTCATGCGGGGATGCCGGAGTGGTCAAACGGGATGCGTTTAGGCCGCATTGGTTTAGTACCTACAGGGGTTCGAATCCTCTTCCCCGCACTCCGTTCTCTTCAGTTCACGTCGTGCGACTCATCGGCTTCGAACGTCTGCGAAATCAAAGATTTCTTGAGTTCCTCCTATGACTCGGAACAATCCCCTTCCCCGCACTCCGTTCTCTTCAGTTCACGTCGTGCGACTCATCGGCTTCGAACGTCTGCGAAATCAAAGATTTCTTGAGTTCCTCCTATGACTCGGAACAATCCCCTTCCCCGCAGTTTTTTGCTAAAAAAACGAAGGGAAGAGTCCCGTTTTCTCATAATTTCCACCAATTATTTCGTTGAAAGTAAAATTATTGTAAAAAATCACAATAAAATTTATATATTTGTTAGTATATACAAATGTTGATTTTAAATCAACAAATATTAGCTAAAAACAACAACGAGGTGATTTGTATGAGACGAGGATATACTATTTGGGATGAATTCGAACGCATGCAAGAAGAGATGGACAGGCTCTTCTCGAGTGCGATGGGAACTCCGATACTGGGTTCGAATAACCTTTTGTCTGGACCTGCAAAGAAACTCGCAAAATCAGGAGCGAGAACTCCAGTAACTGACATGTGGGAGACGAAAAACGAAGTGATGGCTCAAGTCGAGCTTCCAGGTGTGAATAAAGATGATATCGATATTGATGTGGATGATAAAGGGATCCGGATTAGTGTCGAGAAGGAAGATAAAAAACAAGATGAAGACATGGAGAAGGGATACTACAGTTGCGAGAGAAGCTATAGCGGATATTACAGATACTTCCCACTTCCTGAAAACACCGATAAGGAGAATATCGATGCGAGTTACAAGGACGGCGTTCTCGAATTGAAAATCCCGAAAAGGGAAGTCGATAAAAAAGAAACTAAAAAGATTGAAGTCAAATGAGAATAAGAAGTCTCCTTTGGCTTTTTTTCTTTTTTCATTCTAAAAGGGAATACATAACATCCCATTAAGGATGTGAGACCATCATAAACAACACGATCAAACGTGTGAGGTGAACCAGCATGGAACGTCAACATACGAATCATGAAAACGATCAGGATGAATCAACGATCTACAAGGAGGATTTCGTCGAGAGGTTGCTTGAAGATGATGAATTGAGTTTTGAAGAAGCGATGTTCATGACAGGCTATAACGAGGGAGATAATTGATTGTCTTGAAAAAGCAACAAAAGAAAATGAAAAGAAGATAAATGCAGACATCAGTGTTTTTTCGGAACCATGACAAGACTATAAATCCCATCAGGAGCCGGCATTGAGGAATATGCCTTTGGAAACAAATGATAATCGGCGATTTCGCCAGCATCCTTTTGCAGTGCCTCGCAAGAGAAGGTATGAAGGGAATTCTTTATCCTTGTCAAGCTGGTTGGATCGTAGGATTGCAGGGCATCAAAGGGATCCAAGGCGATGTTTTGTTGTATTTCTTGTTGCGATCCCATGTTCACATATGAAAGCATCGTAAGTCTCCCATTCACATCTCCATTCTCTTGTCTTGTAAGGTCTGAAGCGACAAGATTACCCATGAGAGGTAGATCACACTTATAATTTCGTGAGAATGCGAGGAGGTTCGCATAGCCGTTCGTTTGCAGGAAAGCGACCTGTTCGTCATCCGATGGAAATGATACTTCTTGAGCGAAATGCGATATTCGTTCAATAAGGTCGGAGACTGACGAGTCCAGAACATCATTTTCAAAAAGCAATGTTTCGGACGTTCGTCCTTTAGCATACCCTGGTCGGGTAAGAGGTATATGTCGCGATAATAACAAAAAATAGTCCGAGCCGGAATATCCAGGAGTATTAAGAGCAAATCCTACCTTCTCAGCGGATTCATCAAGTGAAAGAATATCAACACCGCCTATCCCGTGACCGGCAGAAAGTATTTCAGCAATGACAGCAGAATCATGCGAGAAACCAGCAGGGTTCAAAAGAGAAACATCTGCACCCATAGAACTATTTTTCAGAACAGAGATAATATCATCACACAGTACAGTCATAACAAACCACCCTCAACACGACCTCTTATTTTTCCAAAGGGAAAAAAACAAGATCGATATATAAAATTATCTGAATAAACCATTCTTAACGCAATCAACCTCAGAAAAATAAAAAGGATTGAAATTCAAATCTTTTCAAAACCCCCTAATATGACTGTGAAACTTTTTTCTCGAAGAGAAAAACAACAAAATGAGCCCAAAAAAGCATATTTTATTTATAAAAGAAAAAATATATAAAAAGAGAAATCCAAATAGTAATTATGTCGTTTATAATTAAATCATTTGCAGAAGATAATTTTTTTGAATTTTTAGTTCATAAGAAGCCCGCAAAAGCAATTATTTTATTACCTGGTTTCCCATCCAATAATAATCAAGACGAGATAATGCACTATTTTTTTGATCAAGGATATAACGTTTTTTTTATGAGATATAAAGGAATGTTTCAAAGCGAAGGTGAATTCTTATCAAAAGATCCTAGTGATGATGTTGTTGATTTTGTAAATTTTTTAAAAAAAGGTCGCGTAATTAATTTATGGAATGATACACGAGTTTCTTTTACAAATACAAAATATATTGTTGTTACAGGGAGTTTTAGCGGTGCTATTGCACTTAGTACAATAAGTAAAATAAAAAACATAAAAAAAATCATTTTATTTTCTCCTGTTTGGGATTATTCACTCCATAATGAAACATATAAAGAACAAGAACTTGCGCATCTTACAAAATTTGTGAAAAAAGCATGGAATAATTTATACAATTTCACATTTGATAACATTCAAGAACAAATGAATTTATTTGAAGACTGTTTGTGGGAGAATTATCATTCAAAGTTAGATGATAAAAAAATTTTGGTATTCCAAGATCCAAAAGATCAAACTACGTCTATAAATCATACTGAATACTTTAAAAAACAAAAGCAAGTAATCACACTACAAAAGCATAATAAAGGACATGGTATGAATATAGATATACTTACAAAATATGCTAAAAATATTATAGAATTTATAGAATGTGACTAATATTTTTCTTTAAAAAAATACGTATTTCTTCAGGTAAAGAATCTAAATAATTATTATCTAAAAGTATCGAGGAGTATGTTCTAACTAAAGAATTAGAATCATTTTGTAACTTTTTTAATAACACATTGAAATAATTTTTTTCTTTTAACGATTTATTTTGTAATAACCCCTTTTTAAATTCATAAACAAAATAAGAATTTGATGTTAGAGAAACAATTGTTTTGGCTATATTAAAAGTAATATTCGGATTTGAGGCTAATGCATAAATAATCAACCAATTCTGCATTGTTTTTTCTTCTAAAGCTAATACAAATAATTTTTCTAATAGGTTAGCATTATTACTTATAAATGCTTCAAAAATACTACGGTTTAGAGTTTGTAATAATACATCCCCTCGAGATGTACTATCAATACCTGTAATTGTATTTATTTGTTGTAAAATAAAAAAATCTAATTCATCCGATAATTTATTCATTTCTTTTTTTGTATAAATATTTTTTATTTTTTGTAAGTATGTGGTAATATGTTTTTTATTGTATAAAGAAGGGATATTTTTTCGTAATAAAATTTTATCTAACCAAATAAGTTCATCAAGAGTTCGTCGACCACCGGGCATTTTTTTTAAGTATAAAGAATCTACTTTTTTGTTTGCAAAAATAGAAATATTCTTTAAACGTTCTAATTCTAAAAAAGCAATGAACAGTTTCTCATCAAAAAAAGGAGATGGTTTAATATTTGTAGGATTAAATATGAATTGTAAATCTAAAAACATAGTTACTGATTTAGGATTAATTATTGGTAAAGATAATAGAGAGATTGGTAAGATGAAAAAATCTTTTTTTAGAGTTTTGATTTCATCATTAAATGTAAAATGAATTGGTTTTTTGAAATCTTTTACAAAAAAAGCAAAATCTATATCTGAATTTTCTATTTGCGTAGCTCTTGCATATGAACCAAAATATCCCCCTATAATAATATTTGAGCTACAGTTTGTTAAGGAAATGTTCATTTTATTAAAACACTCTCCAAAATAGTGTGTGTTTCTAAAGGGGAAAAATCTTTATTTTGAAACAACATATTTTTAGTTTTTTTGTTTAAATTTTCTGAAACTAGTCTACTTAATAGTAAAGTTTCAAAAGATAATTTATCTAAAAAATTTGAGGAATAACGAGTTAGGAAACTTTCAATAGAACTTCGTCTTGAAAATTTCACACCAAAAGAATTGATTAATTTAAGAACTGATTGATCTTTTTGTTGTGCAAACTTTTGTAAATTAGACCATTTAGAATATATTTTTTTTACTTTTTGTAATTCAGTATTCGAAAGAACCATCTGATCTGCATCAGTGACTGAAGATAATAAAAATAAATCCGAAGCAAAATAAGATTGTGATGTATCTTCATGTATTCCCAATAAATCGTCATAAGTAATTATTTTATTATTATTTGGTATGAAATGTTCATCTACAGGTTTTTTAAATGTTGAATGAACCAGGACATGCATGGGAGTAGTATGCATTACATAATGTAATAGGGCAGCTTGGAACGCGTAATGCCCTAGAACATTTCTTCCTGTTACTATAAGTTTTTCAGCATTATTTTTTGCAGCAAATAATATTTGTTCTTGTACTTGAGAAATTGGAGATGTGATTTGTAAAGAGGGAACTTCTAATCCATATTGCAAATCCCTATTTAAAATTCGGTCATCTTCAATAACATTCAAATAGTTTTCAAATTGATTCTTAAATCGAGATGGATAGAAATGAATAGTATCTAAGCCTTCTTTAAAATCTTGTTTTGCTTTATTAATATTAAAATATAAGTTGCCCGAAGAAACATAGAAATATTCCTTTGTAATTAATTGATTAATAGTCTCAGTCATTTGATCTTTGATTAAATCATCTCTTTGAAAGGATAAATTAGTATCTAAACCAAGAGAATTATATTCATCCATTCTATCATGAACAAACGATTCTAATGTTGCACTTACATCAGTAGTATTGAATTCTGGCGAATGACAGTTTAAAAGTATTTTACTAGTAGTTGAAATATTGTTTTTTTCAGCAATATTTTTCATAAATGAAAGTAGTTTAGGACCTGTTAAAGTTCCTATATGTAAAGGGTAATTTATTGCTGGTGTTGAACAATATATTTCATTAATCGCCATATTTCCATCCATTTCTAAATTTGAAGGATCCTAATTTTGATTCTAAAATTCCATATAAATACGAAAAAATTGAAATACGAATGTATAATCCCCCATAAAAACCTCTAAAGGATTTTAATCCAAAAAGTAATTGCGAAAAAAAAATACACAATAATTTGGACGATAATTGAGGAACTAGTTCTTCTGAAGGATATTTATTTCTTAGTCTAGTATACCAATATCCATGAATTCGTTTACGTCTAATGATGTCTTTTAAACTAAAGTTATAATTGTGATATACCATCAATTCAGGAAATAATTTTATTGACTGATTTTTCGAACGAATTCGACAAGCTAATTCTCTATCTTCTGCTGACCAGAAATCAACATCATAATAGTTAATCTCTTCCAAATAACTTCGTTTTATAATGTGATTAAAGCCTTGGAAGTATTTTGTTTCACAACCACTTAAGGAATGTAATTGGTTTCGTAAACCAACTAAATCTCCTTGAACTGTTGTATAAGCGCCTAAAACGCCTCTATAGTAAACTCTCATATCTGCTAAGCCTTCCCAAATACCATAGGGTGTGAATAGGTTAATATCAATTCCTCCTGCGATAGCAACTGTTTTTGAATCAATTGTTGATAGAATTCTTGAAAGGTGTTTGAAATAATCTTTTACTAAAACAATATCTGCATCAAAACAGACAATCCAATCAGCAATCGATTGTTTAGCCAAGAAAGTTCTTGCTTTTGCAATAGTATAAGGCTTTTTATCAATGTGTAAACATAGATTATTTCCAGTGTAATTCTCTTTTATGATTTTTCGTAGTTCTAATTCCTGTTTTTTATTAGTTGAACTTGAAAGGACATGTATTAATTGTGCCTCATTCCCTTTTAAACTGCGTAATAATGAAGGAAAAAACTTAAAAAAAGGAGGATGAATTATTATATTCACATCATATTTTCCACTCATAAGGGATAAAGAACCGCAATATTTTTATAAAATTTGTTGTTTTCTATATATATGAATCCGAAAATAGTTGGATTATTTGGATTTCCAGGATCTGGAAAAAGTTCTTTATCAAGAAGTCTTTCTGACGAATACAATGTTTTATTTAAAGATCTTATCGCGAAGGAACAATGTACTGAATTGAATGGGTTTTTTGATAAAATGAGTTTTAAGACGTATTTATATGAAAATTTCTCTAAAAATAAGAATTTTCTTATGGAATTAATGATGCAAGGTATTCGAGAGGATAGAATAAATGTGTTTGATGCTATAACAACTCTTTACGAACATCAATATTTAGCAAATCATAATATTGATTACACACTTGTAGGTATCTGGGCTCCACAAAAAGATAGAATTAAGCGTATTGTAAAAAATACCAGAATACAGCCTGTCAATTTTGATGAACCGATCAATATGAGAGAATTTTATGAATTAGATAAGCGAGTATTAAGTTATTTTATTAATGAAGAAAATACTAGTTTATTTCAGGTAGCTGATCAGATAATATCTAATACAGATTCTTTTGAAGTATTACAACAAAGATTTTATGATACCATTAAAAAATGAAAATAGCACATATACATTGGAGTTATAAACCCATTATTGGAGGTGTAGAAACTCATTTAGAACACCTCATGCAAAAAAGTAGTGCTACACAAAAAGTATTTAGTGGAACTAATGCAAATAGTGATTATAATATATATGTACCTTCTTTAGATTTAAGCAAAAAATGTAATGAAGAATTAATTCAGGTAAAAAATTTTGATGTTGTAAACATACATAATGGCCATTTATTAAAGCCTGCTTTAATTAAGAATGCATATCCTTATTTGCAAAAAAACAATGGTCAATTAATTCTTTCTGTGCATAATTATAGTCATTATAAAGAATCTTTAGATGTATTACATTTACCTTTCGATAAATACATTGTGTTTTCTAAGTTTATGCAAAATATATTAAAAAAAGAAAAAATAAATTCTGAAGTATTGCCCCTTTCATTTAATATTCCTAATCAGGAAAACAATGAAGTGAATAATGATATTCCTGTGATTATCCAACCAACAAGATTTTCAAATTGGAAAGGGTCATATGATTCCCTTGAAGCAATGAATCAGCTTTTTCAAGAAAAATTTCCTATCAAGTTTATACATGCAGGTGCAAAGAATCTTTTATTTGATAATGTAGAAATAAATTGGAATGCATATCATTCATCTATAAAGAATTATATTACTTTAGATTCATTTACTGAAAAAGGATTATTAGAGCAAATGAAACAATCAAATATTGTTATTCATCCAACAAAAGGAACAAGTATTGAAGGAGAGCCTTTTGGTATAAGTTGTATTCAAGCGATGTTTCTTAATAAACCTCTTATTGTTACAAATTCAGGTAATCTTCCAGACCTTGTTTCAGAATATAAAAATAAATTGGTTACAGAACCAAATAACCCTTACCAATTAAAAGAAGCTATTAAGGAATTTAGTAAGTATACACCAGATGAAAATACAGAATTATTGCAAGAATTGAAAGAAAAACATTTAAAAAGTGCACAACTGCATGAGATAGTATATGCGAGATAAAAATGTCAAGAGTTCTATTTATTTGTACTGGAAATATTTTTCGAAGTTTAGTAGCTGAAACTCTTTTAAGAAAAGAAATACAAAAACAGAAAAATACTGCAATGCAATGCGAATCTGCAGGTATTCGGGTTAATTCAGGAAGTGTTCGACAGCTTGTAATTAATCTTTTAGTAAAAGAATATTGTGATGTGAGTGCATTTAGACAACAACAAGTAACTGCTGATATGGTACATAAGGCAGATGTAATCATTTGCATGACTAAAGAGCATAAAACCTATATGCAAAAGCATTTCTCTTGTAAAACGTTTTTGTTTAATGAGATTCTTAATAATGAGGAAAATGAATTATTTGATGAAGCTGAGATTAAAAAACAAAAAACTTTAGAAAAGACTGACGATGAACTTACTGTGCAACAATTTAATGAGATAAAAAAAAGTATTTCTAAGATATATGAATTTATTTTAAATTTTTATAAATAATTAAAAAACTCGTTTAATTAATTTAAATAAATTTTCTTAAAAAACCTCATAAATACGACAAAAAAATATGAGCCCAGGAGCAGCGAGGAAAAAAATTACCTCTGGCTCCAGCCTCATTTTCAGAGAAAATGAGCCCAGGAGGATTGTTTCGAGTTATACGAGAAACTCAAGAAATCTTTGATTTCGCAGACGTTCGAAGCCGACAACAGAAAAAAGCCATTTCGAACCGAAACAAGATGAATGAGCCCAGGAGGATTGTTTCGAGTTATACGAGAAACTCAAGAAATCTTTGATTTCGCAGACGTTCGAAGCCGACAACAGAAAAAAGCCATTTCGAACCGAAACAAGATGAATGAGCCCAGGAGGATTCGAACCCCCGACCTGCCGGTCACTTCCCAACTTTTTTTTCAAAAAGTCGGTCCGAAGCCGGCCGCTCTGTCCAGGCTAAGCCATGGGCCCATGAACGTGAAGTTAGAAAGCAAGAATTTGTTTATAAAGATTTCCCATATCAACTATAATCGCGACAACCGCTTCGAACCTCTGTTATGGTGTCGTCGCAATTCATCAATATGGTCTATTCTTGTTCGTATCAGCTTATCCATATCAAGCGAGATATCTTCAAGCAAGATACTTGCATGCTTACCACCAAGAAGATGAGGTAATATCACATAGTCAGCGCCAGCTTCATACAACGATAGCGCTTCTTCAACCATATATGCCGTGACGATAATTTTAGCGTTCGGATTGATCGATCGGATTTTTTTGATAAGAAGAAGAGTGTCATGATATGAAGGGATGGTGGAGACGATAATATTTGCTTTTCTGAGATTGATAGAATCAATAACTTCATCATCACCAATGTCACCGTATATGCAAGGGATATGCTCTTTGATAAGAAAAGGGATAATATCAGGATTGAAATCCACTACAAGCACATCTTTATGCAATCGATTGAGTGTCGAAAATACTGACGAACCTATTCGATCATACCCCACAAGCAACACATCATGAGGTTTTTCAACGTTGTGGTGGCCAAGCACTTTCGTAGTCATAGATAAATTGTCAAAACGTTTGAGAAATGGCTTCAATCGCTTGTATATAATATCTTCAAATTTGACGAGATATGAAGTGACGATTATCGAAGTAAGCGCTACAAGTATGGTCAGTGAAAGGAATCCTTGACCTATAAATCCTTGATCAATACCTTCATATACTGCTATGAGAGCGAATTCTGAAACTTGCGAGAGTGATATCGCTGTCAAAAACGCAGTTCTTCTACTATATCCGAATGCGAGAACGCTGATGAAGGTCAAGAAGGGAGTGAAGATTACTGTCATAAACATCATTATAAGAAATGGTAGTGTGAAATCAGCTAATGCGCCAAATGAGAGTTTTAATCCTATCGACACGAAAAATAATATCGCGAAGAAATCCCTGAGATTCTTAACCTTGCTGATTATCTGGATGTTATACGGTAGATTACCCAACGTCAGCCCCGCAACGAACGCTCCTATGGCAATTGAGAACCCTATATATGCAAATACTAATGAAAACAAAAAGCATGTCGATAGACTGAGAAGAAAGAATAATTCTTGGGATTTTGCAGCAAAGCGGAACATCCTAGGGAACACGAATTTTGAGAGCGTGATAGCGAAAAAGAACACGAGAGCAGCTTGAAGTATCGAGAGACCAAGACCGTCAATGACAGAAGTTCCTGTTTTTGACAGGAAAGAGAGAATGATTACTGCCACGACATCTTGCATCAACAAAGACCCTATCACTATTCTACCGTGAAGTGTATCGAGCTGTTGTTTATCAGCGAGAAGCTTGATGACCACCATCGTGGATGAAAATATGAGAACGATACCTGCAAACACTGACTCCATCGTCGAGAATCCCAACAAGGAGAACAAACCGAAACCAAGAATAAATGACGCTGCCATCTGTAACAATGTGCCAAGCGAAGCGATGGGACCTATATCCTTGAGTTTGCTTATATCGAGTTCTATACCAACGATAAAAAGAAGGAACGCAATCCCTATTTCAGAAAGAACTGTGATAATCTCCATATCAGTGACGAGACCGAGAATGGGACCTATGATAATACCCATAATAATATAAGAGGATATCATGGGTTGTTTGAGATAGCGTGCTATGAAACCACCCAGTGTTGCAACGATTACTATCAGCCCGATATTAAAAAAAACATCCATATACACTCACACCTTGACATCAAATAGTAATAACCATATTATAAAACTTATTTTTTCAGTAATTTCTTCTTGATAAGAATGAACCAGGAGACATTGATCACGATGATAGCTATAACAAGTAGCATAAGCACCGTATAGATGTTAGGGTCTTCACCGTCAGAATCGCTACCACTCACCTTACCCGTCACTTTATCGCTTGTCACATCAATCGAGTCAGCACCCACAACTGCATTGAAATAATATTCTGATACGATATTATCGAACATGACTCTGACGCCGATATCATATGTTCCTGGCTTAATTCCTTCAGTATCCCAATATGCTTGCAAGGATGCGAAATCATGAGCTTTGACATCTGTAGTTGTGGTTTTCGAAGAGCCGACAACAGTCCCGTCTTCGGAGAGCACTTCAACTTCGGCAGATACATCTTTTATTTCCTGATTCCACTTGTTATCCAATGAAAGATCTAACCTCACAATCTCACCGAGATTGAATTCTCCTGTGGTAACTTCACTCACTTCAACTTCTTTATTCCCTACCATGAACTGCTCTTCCATCTTTAGATGTTTATCAGCATAATTGAGGTGAGCTTGGGCGATATACACTCCTGAATTCTCCAAACCATCATATGAAACACGAATCTTTTTTGAGGATAACGAATCAAGACGTCTATTTGGAATCTGTAATCGACCCACTTCTGTATTTGAAGGTGTCCTTATCGATATGCTTCCCGACACATCAGTATCTGCAGATCCTTTGTTCTTGACGTGCGCCGAAAATGTGATAGGTTCCTGTATGGTGGCAGCCTGGACGAACAGATCGCCATCGACGAAGCGTTCGGGATAGGGCGAGAATACATTTATCTTCTGTTTGATAGAAACTGAAGCCCTCACTTTCGACCCTTCATCTTTTGATGAGGAACCTCCTATATTCTTTATGATAACAGCACTTTCAGACATACCTGGCGGGAGATCTTCAGGGATGTCTATATTGTATTTAATCGTCTTCTGAGATTCTCCCGGCTTGACGCTGATAATATTTTGAGGGAGAGTTATGTATTCTGAGAGAGGACCTTCAACATCTAATGAGAGCATGAGATCCTCTTGTTGGCTGTTTATGATACGAAGCTGTAAGGCTTCAACATCATCACCAATATCAAATGAATATTTCGAAGGTGCGACTCCGAATCCCACTACTTGAGATGAGCACATCACGATACTTACGACTATAAATATCATAAGCGTCAGATTCATCTTCATATTATGTGATCTCATGATTGCTCCCAATTGAATGTCAGTTCTGATTGTTTGCTTCCTGGAGGTTCATCGCTTGGAACAGTAACTTCAAGATCTATATACACCTCATCATTTGCATCATCATAATCGAGATTTGAGATGATATCTTGTGATGCTGTTGTCAGGTTGAACCAGTCCATGAGCGAATTACTTGTTTCAAAAGATCCTGTTTCTGATGTCTCTCGTGCTTTTATTCTCATATAATCTGTTCCAAGACTCCCAAGCGAGCTCGACCACAAGCTTTGATCAGCAGAGACGCTTGTCAAGTCGGTTTTGACATTACTATCGCTTCTGAACGTGAAGGCATCACTTGTCCCATCCGTGGAATCGGATTCTAATATTTCAAGAGATCCGAAGTCAATTTGGTCGTTGATAATCGTAATATCAATATACGGTTCCAATATGAACGTCCAGTTCTGATGCCACTCGCTGCAATCCCAGTCATCGCATGCCTTGACAGTCCATTCATATGATTCCAGAGCATCAGGACAGAGTTCTTGTGATGGAGTGAATGAGGTTGTGGAAACCGTCTGTTGACCAACATCTTGGCAACCGACAATAGTAGAGAGATTGAGATAATAAGTAAGATTATCATTTTCAGGATCGCTTGCAGGTTCCCATTCGAAAGTCGGCGTGAGATCATGGACTGTCTGGTCGCCATCTGATGGAGTGAGAAGATTGTTCATCGTCGGTGGTTGGTTTGGATATTCGTGACTTGAAGGAGTTGTGGAAACGCACTGATTATGATCATCGCACATGGTGATGCTGACCGATTCTGATGTGTATGGCTCCCCCGTGCATTTGTATGTCACGTTGAAGTAATCGCCAGACACCATCGTGTCCTCAAGAGAGCAGGAACTACTCTTATCAATAGAATGGTCGGTGATTCCTAAACCTCCTGCTTCATAGTACGCTCCTGCCGTCACGTAGAATGAATGTTCTGTGGTGCTATCCTCGAAGATATTCTCAAAAGCTAGTTGTGGTGCTGGATGGTCAATGGAAAGTTCGTTCGAGAGCACTGAATCCCCGTCTTCGAATCCGTCGTTTGGAGTAACATTGACAGTCCATGTGTCAAGATAAGATGTTTCTTTCGAATCCAAAGTCTTCACGTGCTCTCCAGAAAGACCGGCGTTGTAGAGGTTTGATATCTGCTCTTCAGATAGCGAATAGTTATAAATCTGAAGTTGATCGATACCACCATCAAAATGGTGGGATACGCCATCATTACATTGTGCTCCAATACAGAAATCATAAGAATAACCTGAGTTAAGGTCTCCACTATCCCTGAGCTGACCATCAACATATAGTTTACCGTCAGTTGTATGGAAAATACCTACAATGTGGTGCCAACTGGAAGTGTCAGTAAGAGAATAAGATAGCAAATCATTATCATTATTATTCATACCTACAACTTTGACTTCTCCATCATCATACTTTATACCTGAACCCCAACCTTCCCAATGCGGTCCACCACTATCAAAACGACCAGCAATAACTGAATCTTGAGAGGTACTATCTATTTTTATCCACACAGAGATTGTAACAGGATCATCACAATTGTTACTGCCACAAGAACTGTAAGGATTTGATGTTATTGAAATATAATCATCACTTCCATCGAACTCATAAGCACCACCGACTTGTCCCGAGGACGTCCATGTCGGTGCAGTGCTACTGCTTCCTCCACCGAGTGTTCCATCATTATCGTTTGTTGAATAGTCGTTAACAGTCTTATCCTTCGTATCAAAAGGCATATTCAGCACTGCCATGCTCGAACCATCCACTCGCCAATCAGTGATGCCTATGACAGGATCAGTATCCTGATCGGAGGTTGAGAATGTCAGATCAAGATCGTCCGAAGTAATATTATCTCCGCTTGTCGAGCTCAAGCTGACACTATCGACATTTGGATCGTTGTTTTCTGTGAAACTCCACGTTGAAGTGGCGGTCTGATTCTCATATCCATCACTTGCGATAACATTCCAATGATATGTTGTTCCGTCGGTTGTCGAACAAGCACTTGATATTGTTGATGTTGTCGAATCGGAGCAAGTGAAAGGTGTTGTCGGTGTTGAGTCAGTATCGATTCTCCAATAATAAGTTATCGTGTCACCTTCATCGTCAGTCCCACCTGCAGTCCAGCTGAGAATCTGATCATTACCTACAGTTCGTTGCGTGTCAGCCGGCAAGACGTGCAACGGAGCAGGCGGTTTCGTGTTCTCGACAAAGGAATGCTGATCAGAACTGCCAGTGTTACCAATACTATCGTTTGCATAAACTTTGAAATCATAAGAAATTCCATCCATAGTTGATTTGGTGGTATGACACACCACCTCTGATCCTGAGCCGACAACAGTCATGCTTTCGTTGACTCCGTTCCACTCCAACGTACAGGAATCTATAGAGAGGCTTGAATCGGAGGCTGTCGCGTTGATATCTACAGAATTACCTATCTGACGGGAATTATTTTCAGGAGTTGTTATATTGACTTCAGGTTCAGAATAGTCTATCTTGATTTCGCGTTCACCAGTTTCGGCTTTGTTTCCTGTTTCATCGACAGAATAACCTTTGAACGCATAATTTCCTTCGGCTAGTTCTGTAAAATTATTTTCGAACTGGTTAGTGGTCGCATCATATAATGATTTGATCTCTTCTTCAGATAATGCCCTATCATAAATCTGGACTTCATCAATACTACCATCAAAATTATCATAACCACCTTGACCAAGGTAAAATTTACTCCATGAGTTTGGAGTGCTGGAATCACTTGTACTACTAGAAGGTATTTCTTGACCATCCACATAAAGACGTGCATAATTTATATCAGCAGCATTTGAACCAGCTACATACAATACTATAAAATGCCATTGATCGTCAACATAATTAGAAAAAGAACTATCAAAATATCTATAATTTGAACCATCAAGATATAATAGTGGTCTTCCATCTCCCGAATGATTAAAATCAAAAGATGTTTTTCCAGATGTGTCACCACCAAAATCAATAGGTTGATTGTGTTGTCCCGAATAATTTGTTTTGAACCAGAATGCAACTGTGGTTTCTCCTATATTTTTCACAGGACCAACATCTACATAATCATCAGTTCCATCGAACTCATAAGCACCACCGAACCGTCCAGCATCTGTATAACTTGCTCCGTGATTAGTCCCGTCATTTCCATGACCGCTCTCATCGGCCAGACTTCCATCTTCGAATCTCCAATAACCAACCAAACTATCATCCCAATCGAGTAACGTATAATGATCGTTCGCATCACTGCTTGACATGTTGATAACAATATTATTTTCTGCAATAACATCGTTATGGTCAGGTGTGGGATTGACAAAATCAAGATTCGGATCGATAGTATCTGCCAAGAAGGTGTGTTCAACACTTGATTCCATATTTCCAACAGTATCATTACAATGAACAATAAAATCATGAGCCCCATCAGCGAATGTATCTGAATAACTCGCTCCCGTCGAAGTTGCATTCAAAGTCATAGTCTCATTTGCAGAGCCATCAACTGAAATGCCGCACCAGTCAGCTTCTTTTGATGAGGAGATGTTGAACGTCACTTCTGAAACGGCAAAATTTGAATTGTTTGCAGGATCCAAGATAGTTATTTCAGGCAAGTACTTGTCAATCTTGAAAGTATTGCTTCGTTGGGTGCCTTCAGTATTGCCAGCAACATCCGCGCTATAGTAACAAACATCAATTTCACAGATCGAACCTGATAAACAGCTCACTGTATCAGAAGCTGAAGCACCACTATTAGCGAATCCTCCTTGACTTGGACAACTACCTGTCGCATCGATAAGCTCCCAATAGATAGTATCACAACCGGAATCATCATCCTGGCAAGTTATATCAAAATTAACATCATCGTTTCTCCAGCCAGTTCCATCAGGTGAGATCATGCTTGTCGGATTCAACTCATCAATATTGTAATCACCATCGCAGATCGTGTCACCCAAGTTACCGTTATTATCTTCAGCACGGTGACATAACGTCCAACTACCAGTGCTAGACTGACTTACAGTAGCACTGCTGCCAGTCTCGATAGTATCAGGAGTGCAACTACCACTTGTCGTCCAGCAATATTCGATATGATTAACACCGCTACCAGCATCACTAGCCGTGATGTCAACACTCACATCAGTATTATCCCACGATCTGCTTGTAGGATTTGTTGTTGTTGTCGGATTTGAATAATCTATGGAGAATGTCCTTGTCAAATACACATCTTTACCGACATTATCTATAGTTCTCAGTTGTACTTTACATTCATCAGTTCCTTGAACCGAACAATCACTTGAAGCACCGACTGTCACAGTAAATGAAGTGTCGCAAGTCCGCGACTGCCAATTCGTATCATAACTGCCGTCATTACCGTCATCAATTCTGTACGAACATGATCCAACTCCAGATCTCGAATCGGAATCGCTTGTTGAAATGCTAAAGTCACCATCCTGCCAACTGCTCGTTGCGGGTGAGGAGAAACTCGTTGAAGGATTGCTATTGTCGATCTTGACCCAGACACCCAAATCAGTATAGCCAGTCCCGATCATCAATTGATCATATTGAAAGGTGTGAAGCTTATAATCCCAATCGCTTGCCGTTGCGGCGATGTCAGAATCCCAGCTAAGAGTCATATCATCATCCGAGCAACTACCATCCCCGTCAACGCAGGAAACCGAAGATATATCCACATAGGTATCGTCGCTATTGATATCATTGACTGAAGAGCCATAACTATACGATTTTATTTCATCAGGAGCACCGCCACAATTATTAGGATTGCAATCATCATGGTTGAAGCCGAAATACTGTCTGTTTACTCCTGAATGAGCATCTGAGTGGGATATATCGATACTGAAAGTATCTCCTCCAGTAACCCAGTATTCAGTAGATGATTCTTGATATGAATACCCTGAAATTCCCGAATATCCCTCATATGACGGAGGGACAGTATCGATGTCAAACAGCGCTGTGTCCGTGCTGGATGTTCCTGCACTGTTGATGACAAAGGTTTCTACCTTGCATTTATCCTGACCGTTGGTCGAGCACGTTTCTGTTACCGGAACGGTGAAACCGCCATCCGGACATGTCCTTGAAGTCGACGGTGTTTCATACGTGCCGTCGTTACCATCATCGATCCTATACCTACAAGTATCAAGAGGAGAACCGCCATTCGTAGAATCATCGACAGATACCGAAATATCATCCTTATACCAGGTGGTTTCGGATGTGGTTATCGAGGTTGAAGGTGAACCCGTATCTATTTTAAAACTACGACTATCAGTAGCGCTATTACCAGCAAGATCAGTAGCACGACTCTCAACAGTACAAGCATCATAACCTTCAGTAGTGCAGTATTGTGAGATATCTACAGTCGCACTATCATCACAACTCCGGCTAGTCCAACCAAGAGACTGAGTACCATCATCAACAATACGATACTCACAACTATCAAGACCGCTATCTGCATCGCTATCACTGAAACCAACGCTAAAGTCACTACTCTGCCAGCTTCCTGCAGGAGGGCTGTCTATTGATGTTGACGGATTCTTCTTATCGATGTTGAACGTGTTGCTGGTTTTTGTTGCTTCGGTGTTCCCGAGGCTGTCATCACTGTAATAGCACACTTCAATCTGACAGACTGATCCTGAACTGCATGTCACTGTGCCTGAAGCTGACGTGTCGCTGTTAGCGAAACTTCCTTGGCTCGGGCACGAACCACCGCTTGAGATCTCCTGCCAATACGTGTTTTCGCATCCGGACGTCGAGTCACTGCAACTGATAGAATAAGTTTCGTCGCTGTTTTGCCATGAGACACCATCAGGGTTAATGGAAGAACTCGGTGCTTGCGTATCCACAGTTGTTGAAGCGTCAGGGATTGAAGGATAGTTTTCAACATTATGAGCTACGTCACGAGCACTCGATCTGAAGTCAAACGTATCCCCTGATGAAATGCTCGGTGATGATGAGCAACCGTTTGGGAATGTCATGCTCGTCGAAGCAGTATATGATTTGCACGTGGTCCAGCTACCGCCGTTCTTTCGATATTGGATGTCATAATCCTTGACTTCTGAAAGCGAATCGCTTCCGCTCCATGAAACGGTCCATGAGGTTGAAGTTTGATATGTAGATAGACCATCAATTGAAGAGATTGGATCTGTCAAATCGATACCGTATTCCACTTCATCATAATTTGAATTTCCAGCTTCATCATAAGCATATATCCTGATACCGCATTCAGCCTCTCCTTCGACCGTGCACTCGCCTGACGGTCCGACATCGACAGTAATAGAGCTACCAGTCCCACAATCCGCAGATCCTGCATCGACATATGAGCTCCCCAAACCATCCCTTATGTATTTCCTGCAATAATCAATGCTTGTCTCATCAGTGGCATTATAAAACACAAAAATATCCTGAGCGTTGTTATCACCCGACCAAGTGGTCGAACCAAAAGAAGCGTGATTATAAATATCGACTTCAGGAGCGTCACCATCACTCCATGTCCCTGAACTACACTCTTCAATATTCCCATCACCATCAACATCATTGGTATAACCGTTTGAATAACAGGAACCACTGTATGTGCAATCACTTGTCAAGTCACAGCAAGCCCAATCTGAACTTGAAGAGGTGCAGACACCACTTACACAATCACGATTCACTCTATTTTCATCACTATCATCTCCGCAGCAATCGGAATTGTCACTTTCAAAATCCCTGCTTCCGGTCGAATCCCAATCGTGGTCGCCAGCTTCACAGGCAACGGATGAGTCATCCGCCAGATACCAATCCCCATCTTTACAAAACTCTTCATCACCACCGTCACCAGCACCCGTATCGTGAAACGATTCAGCAGAATAGCACGTATTGTCATCAACGCAGTCAGAGCTATCATCACAACAGGCATCCGAATTAGTACCGTCAGCTCCTGATCCTTCTTCTGTACGTCTTACCTCATGGTGGGTGTCAGCACAGCAACGAACATATGTAGTTGAAGAATTGGATAGACATTCAGATTCAACGGTGTTGAAAGGAGAACCCCCTTCATTAGCAATGTATGATCCTGGACCACATGAAGTGGAAGTCCAGACAAGCTCGTTATCATAAGCACAACCAGTTCCTTTCGTTTCATCATTAGTTAATTCTTCAAGAGAACATAGTCTCGCACCTGCAGATTCACAGAAATTCACAGCCTCAGAATACGTTTTCAATCCTGAACAGCTTCCTCCAAGCGAAGGTGAATCCGATTCACCGCAAACATCAGGGCTTCCGTATACATTACTAAAATCACCGATTTCGCTACATGTCTTTGATGATTGTTGCATATCATCACCACAACATTCAGAGCCGTCGACTTCTCCGCCGATATTCCACTCATAACCAGTGCAACCATTACTATCGTATTCACAAGCATGCTGTGATTCATCTCTATCTAGAAGGGATCCGGAATAATCACAGAAGAAACTCTGATCCGAACAAGTCCTATCTTCAACCTCATCACAACCTGGATCGACAGAAGTCGATGCAGAACTTTCCAGACTATCGTCGACACTCTCAGCATCAAAATATATATTATATGGAGTGAAGCAATGACCATCATCCTCACGTCCTTGACCGTCATTATCACAATACCCGCTGTTACAAGCGTTGTCTTCTTCATAGTTTGTATTCTTATACGTTACACCTATACAAGTGACACCATCATCGAGAGTCGAGACACAATCCTGATTAGTATCGCAATACTCCCCCGAAGCGCAGTCAGAATTCTGAATACAAGCGAAAACACACCCACCATCTTCACAATTGTATCCTGAATCACAATCAGAATTATCATCACATTCCAGGCGGTACTCGCTGAAACTCGTGATATTTGCAATCATAGAACTACCAGTGAAATCTAATAATTCATAAGTAGGATTGGACGTTCCATCGTACACCAACACAGGATCTGCGAAATGGTGAGAATCCAAACCATACATTTCTATCTGATCAGGCTTCTCCACCAAGTCAGACTCCAAGGTGTTGTTCGCTATGCGATTGTTATCGATGGTAAACGAATCGACTGAAATGACAGGCTCATTTTCATTCCGTTCAATAAAATCGAAACTCATATAGTTTACTTTCCCATGCGTATTCTTGAAAATGAGCGAGGAAAAAGTCCCTTGTTCGACATAAAAATTAGGCTTATAACCATTCATTTCAAAGGTGGGATTGATGATAGTAAATGAAGAGTCAGGAACATACATCATGTGGGAAACGTTTCCTGAAAGCGAGATTGTTGATTCTTCAAAGACTCCGTCGGAATCGTCAAGATACACTATGGATTCACCATTTCCACCGGTAAATACCGAGTTACTGACAGTAAAATCAGAAGATCCCGAAACCTTCAGATTCTGAACAGAGTGAGATGTCACATCAACCTCATTAAGAGTAACACTAGAAGAATCTTCAATATATATTCCAGGCGGTCCGGCTTCCTCTACAACCACACCATCTAATAAAACATCATCAGTTAGAACCAGAGAAATTGCAGGATAACTTGATGATTGGTTGAAATAACAATTTTCAACAGTTAGCCCAGAAACACCCCTTGCTTCAAGGACAGCACCTACGTCCTCAACAACAATAGAATTGCTAGCACCGCATGTGACTTGCACATCATTTCCGCGAGGTTTTATTATAGGACCTCCTTGACAGATGACTTCCTCGTAGCCGAGATCGATGAACTCAACGACTTCAAAAGGTATTTGTTCACAAAGAGGAGGATCCTCTTCCACACAGTAACTATCAAGACAAACACCAGAACTACACGTTTCACCAGTTTCACATTCGACAAGAGGAGTATAGTTACCATCAGACGAGCCCTCGCCTGTCAGGTTACCTGCACTCAAATTATTTGTCATAACACCGTCAAGAGCGTTGGTGACATCCAATCGCGAGAACAATCGCCCGCTCTGGTTGAGAAGAGTCCCTGAATGGATCAGAGAATCTTTTAAAAGAGTATCATCAAGAGACGGATCATCCTCAAGGAGAAGGCTTGCAGCGCCGGCAACGAAAGGACTTGAAAAGCTCGTTCCCGAAAACGTCACCGTCAAACCATTACCATCAAGCGTCGAGATGGACGCTCCGGGTGCTACAAGCAAGGTCGCATCATTATAATTACTTGAGGACCAGATAATGTCATCCTTGGTCGAAGCGGTGACTGGCAAGGCGCCTGAAGCGCACGCTGGAACGACCACTCCGGACGAATTACCGTCGTTTCCAGCACTTGCAACGACAAGAACACCGTCCGAAGCTAGAGCGTTGACTTTTTGTGCGACCAGCTCATCATCACAGTAACCGCTGTAAGAACCGGCGCCGATGCTCAAGCTGACGATACTGACATTCTGCGATCCGCACCATTCAAGACCTGCAGCGACATCGCTGGAATATCCGACACCGGAATCATCGATGACCTTCCCGAAGTAATACGTTGCATCGGGGGCTGAACTGACCAAAGGATGAGAAACCATCGTGCCGTGACCGTGAATGTCGGCGATATCACTCGAATCGTTGACGAAGTTATAACCGAAGGCTGAAACTCCACGCTCCAGTCCGAGAATATCCAGATTCGCTCCTGTATCGAGAACACACACCGAAGTGCCAGCGCCTGAAAGACCTTTTGAATCCTGAGCCTCAGTGATTCCGGTGAAATCCACGGAATCATCAGTCAATACGGAAACTTGCGTATCAACCACGATCTCTTCGACATCGCTTGAATTGGCAAAGGACTCGAGTTCGGAGGCGTTTATCTCGACTGCCTGATACTTATCAACGAGCTGCTTGACAGCGACATCGGATTTTACCTTGCTATAGAGACCAGGAGAAGCGGTGCCAGAACCCTTCCCGCGTGAACGGGAAGCGGTATCTGGGATTGCGGTACTGGCACCAACTTTACCTCCTGAAGGAGTTGTATCTTTAATCTTATCGACACGAGCTAAATGGCTTGCGCGACCACGGAGAGAACCTGACATAGAAGATCGATCTGCATCCTTATCCTTTCGCGAGCCACGTTGCTCTTCTGAAAAGAGCACTGCACCGGAACGGGATTTGATAAGGACTCTGACTTTCGAACTTTTATTCTCGAAACGATCAAAGACATCTGAAGATATTTTGGAAGCGAAATCCTTTGGGACGAGAAGCGAGATGTCATTGACAAGAACTTCAGTATAATTGACCTCAGAATCGTTGAAGGGGATGGTCTGGTTCGAGAAATTTTCATCTTGGAAAACAGGAGTTATAGTAAAAGAGTTGGAACGGACAAGATCATCACCAGTGGTGGCATACACAAACATATCGAACGGATATTTAGTTGATGGATTGATGGAGAGATAGTGATTGTCATCAACAGAGATACCTGAATCACCGACAACCGGCACATCGAAATACGTTCCGTCCACAGGTTCGAAATACGAAGAGAGATCGATACGAGTAGTTTTGTTGAAAGGGGCTGTCATGTCAGTGAAGTTTCTCTTAAGATAGAGTTTAGGATCAGTATCGGGAGCGTCTTTAGCAGGCACACCGTATGAGACCGTATCCAATGTGAACGTAGCATTTCCCGAGACTATAATATTAAGCGATACATTCGAGATTGGAGGCATCTCGCAGGATTCACGGCATGTCCGATCGAGCTTGTGAACGGTGGACCTTATAGTGTTATCGGCAGTCTTGTTCACCGTCTCTTGATTGTCTTTTTCGAAAGGAATCTTCATTGCAGATTTTGAATCATTGATAGTTGTTGTATTTGTGACGTTCTCAAGTATAGTCGGTGAAGATCCTGAAGAGCTGTTGGAATTGGAGTTGTTATCCTTTTCATTCACAGAAGAGGTGCGGTTGTGAATCGTGGTGTTATCAAAGACTGTTTCGTTCGTGAAGTTAAAATCATCGATGAGTTCAGAATCATTGATAGAAGAAGTATTGTCAAGAGTTTTATTTGAGGGTGTAGGTTCAGAATAATTCTGTGAGGCATCGTTTGTTGCTGTATCGGATGAAGTGGTATTTGTAGACGTGGCATTCTCGAGCGTAACCTTAGAAGTGGTATTAACAGACGTATCGTTTTCAGGAAGCTTTACGAAACCATCATTATCGGACGTGGAATTCTCGAGCGTAGCGTTACTCGTGGTATTAATGGACGTATCGTTTTCAGGAAGCTTTACGAAACCATCATTATCGGACGTGGAATTCTCGAGCGTAGCGTTACTCGTGGTATTAATGGACGTATCGTTTTCAGGAAGCTTTACGAAACCATCATTATCGGACGTGGAATTCT
>CAZRUJ010000011.1:0-1096 GCA_964603345.1 uncultured Methanosarcinales archaeon
CCCACCTCAACACCATATGGATGCGGCTTTATTTCGGTTGCTTCTTGCGGTTTCTGTTCGGTCGCTCGTGAGAATACGAGTTGTTCGGCTTTCGGATTGGTATATATGATTGTTACATGCGGATTGACGACAGCTGTCTCTTTCAAGTATTCATCAACACTCTGTCCTCCACGTTGATAATATCCTTCCAGATCGATCTGGATTCTTGTTCCGTGCTCTTTAGCCCACAATTTTTGTTGTTGTGAAATGATCTCCGGCTTGTTTGTCTTTGTATCCACACGTAATTCGTAGATATAGGCCTGATCCTCATCACTTATTTTGGATGTGACCTTCGCCGGCCGTCCGGTTGTCAACTGACCATACATCACGCTCGCGCTGATTCCTATCCCTTGTTGTCCCCTGCTTTGCTTGAGACTATGGAACTTGCTTCCATACAGGAGTTTGGCAAAGATATTCGGAATCTGCTTCTTGACAATACCTGGTCCGTTATCCTCTATTATCACCCTATATCTGTCCTCCCCCATTTCAATTATTTCGACATGTATTTCAGGGAGTATTCCCGCTTCTTCACAAGCATCAATGGAATTGTCCACCGCTTCCTTGATTGTTGTCAACAATGCTTTTCTCTTATTGTCGAAACCTAGCAAGTGTCTGTTTCTCGCGAAGAATTCGGCAACACCAATATCACGTTGCTTTGTCGCCATTTCATGCGCTTTACTCCTGTTTTTTTTAGCAGGAGTCCCTGTAGAAATGAGGGTCTGTTGATCTTGATTGTTCGAAGTCATCGAATGTTCGTTGGTCGTATACTTCTTTTAAATATTTCTATGATTTGGCCGTGATCATCAAAGTACGCTTTTGCTTACAGCAGGGAACTTTAATGACGGGTTTGTCCTGATACTCGGAGGAGAAACGAATCTGATAAAGTATTTTCAAAAAATAAGGAGCTGAAAAGTTTCAAAGGGGCAAGCGTAATATATCGTTTTAAACAAAACATATGACCTAGCATAAGATAATATTGTATCCTGTCAAACCGTATCCGTTTACGACGCTGCTTTCAGCATCTTCATCTCAGTGCAGAATTGCTTGTTTTCAGGTG
>CAZRUJ010000011.1:1106-10754 GCA_964603345.1 uncultured Methanosarcinales archaeon
GTCATTTCACTGCAGAGTTCTGTCTTTCCGTTGAGGATAAGATTCATTTGACAATCCTCTATCTTTTTGGAGGAGTCCAGCTTCTGGCACAAGGAAACATTTTCATAGTCAAGAGAAAGAGAGCTATAACAATCTATTTGCCCATTCTCGTTGATGATCCGATCACATATGGGAATCGCTTCTGAAGCAGTATCGGAATTCATCGCTTGTTCGAAATAAAAGGAATCGGTTTCAGATAATTTGACCGACGACCCTCTTGACATCGCATCCAACCACCCATAAGGTGCTAAAGAGACTTCTGACCTGTTCTCAGGTTCTAATTTGTTGCGCAAGGTCCTGCTTGTATCCGTTTTCTCATATGGCTCTTGAGTCTCATCATCTCGAAAGTCATCATAAAAATCAGGATCAACATTATTGTTATTAATATCTGATTGTGATCCGGTCGTATCGTCAACCCGCGGAGAAATATCATCTACAAATGGCATCGTGAAAAAACCAACCAGTGCAAACACCACCATCACTGCCACTATCACGAAGAATCTAAGCGCAATGGACTTAGTTCGAGAGCTGCTTTCTTGTTTTATATATGGTCTCATATCATAATACCCTTCATTGACCATTGAGAACAAGGCAGAAATAGTCTTATTGCTATATCCTTGCGTCTTGAGAACTTGTCGGATCTGCGACGGCTTATATCCTCGTTCCAGCATAGTATACACATACGTCTTGAGCTGTTGAGAGAGCTGTGCAGTTGAAGAGGATTCTTTAGTCTTCATATGTCGTTTCGCTTTTTGCATCGCAGAACGTATTTGAGATACGCTATAACCATATGATCTGAGATGCGATTCAATGACTCGCTCACTATAACCTTGCTCCAATAACTGACATATATAATCTAAAAAAGCGGACATCATCACAACCCTAAACCATCACTTGAGAGGACTGTTTCACTCTACCGAAAGCCATCCGGCAAAACACCTGCAGTCGAGAAAGGATACTCCCACCACACCTCTTTCGCTCTTTTCTACGATGCGAATATATTTAAATATTGTGTCAAGGGATTCTCCTTAAGAGAGCGGGAAGGTCGAGAAAGAATTGTCACCGCCAATCATACTTATTACAGGAAAAGAGAAGACTCAACCAACATCAAATATTGGTCATCTCTTCGATCTTCCATTGTTTCTGCTGTTTTTCAAGCATCTTGAATATCGAGGAATGCGGACTTCCCATGAGAAGTGATTCGAGTGCTCGTTTCGCTACCGCCACCCTATCGCAGAATCCCACCACACCTATCGTTTTACCGTACACGCTGATGCTCGTGTCAGTAAGTTGTTCAATAGTCTCTCTTGCTTTTCCGTTCTTTCCTATGATGCGTCCTTTCAGGCGGATGACGTGGTTTTTCGTCTTGACAAAATCAGTTATGGTGATAATTTCAAGAATATAATCCTGTTTGAAGAGTCTCATTGCGATTTCAGGATTGAATCCTCTTCCGACCGCTTTGATGACATCTTTCAATTGGAACAGCAAAACAGAATCAAACCCTCTCATCCTCACGTCACCTTCTTTTGAATCGACATTAATCACCGCTTTTGCCTGCGCTTCAAGCTCTTCCTTGACCGTTCCATCTTGCCCTATGAGCACGGCGATTCGTTCCCGAGGGATTTTGATCTCGTATGAGTATTCTTCCATATAAGTGCGGGAACGGCTTTTGCTTTTTAAAGGTTATCCTGTTCTCCTTGTCAGAGTAGTTGGTGATGAGAATCATCTCCCAGGCAACTGTGCAAAAACATCATTTGGAGCATCAGATCGAATAATCAAAATAATCACACTACACAAATGCTACAAGAGAACTAACGAAACCTTTAAATACTCTACAAGGTGATTATGTTGGTGAATATATATGGCAGGGACTGCACTGGGCAACACAGTTGAATTTCTGGCAAAAATCGGCGTTTACGACATCGTACTGCCGTTCTTGTTGGTATTTACTCTTATGTTCGCCTTTCTCGAGAAGACGAGGATTCTCGGTGTTGAACTTATCACTGACAAATCGGGTAACGAACACACGTTCACCCGCAAGAATCTCAACAGTGTCGTAGCGTTCACGGCTGCTTTTTTTGTTGTCGCGTCAAGCCAGTTGGTGCGTATCATTAGTGAAGTGCTTGCCAATACAATCATCCTTATCGTCGTCGGAGTATGTTTCATGCTCGCAAGCGGTCTTATTCATAAGGGTAACGAAGAATACACTTTGACGGGAAAATGGAAAAAAGGGTATATGATTTTCAGCTTTGTCGGTATTGTGCTTATCCTGTTCAACGCGTTAGGTTGGCTTGATAAGATCTATGCATTCATCATCTCCAATTGGCAGAGCAGTTACATCCCCACTATTGTTATGATTGCCTTGTTTGTCGGCTTTATGGCATGGATCACCAGCCCGGGCAAAGGCTCGAAAGTCGATAGCGACTCGGAGGATAATTAATTTCAAGACATATTCAAGGATAGCATCGCAATGCAAAACATTCACGTGTGAGGTAAGATAAATATGGTTTACGGAGCTCAAGGTTTGATTTATTCGTTGGAACAATGGGGGGTATTCGACGTCATCCTTCCCTTCATTCTGATTTTCACAATCGTATTCGCTGTGCTTGAAAAAATCCAGTTGTTTTCAAAAGATGACGGGCAAAATAGGAAATATTCCTCTATGATCGCTCTTGTCATGGCCTTATCGGTTGTCATACAACACGTTCTTGGTTATGGATCTCAGTTTTTTGGCGGTAAGAGCGTTGTCCTTATCATCAACGACGCCCTCCCTCAAGTGGGTTTGCTTCTCGTGGCTATCGTCATGATGCTTCTTACCATCGGATTGTGGACGGGAAAAAGTCCTGATGGCAGCAAAGGATCAGGAGTCTGGTTCACCATGATCTCCATGGCGATTGTCGTTATCATCTTCGTCGCTTCGATGGGCTGGTGGCAAGCTCCGTATTGGATTATGAACTTGCTTCACAGCGATGTCATAGCATTAGTTATCGCCATCCTTGTTTTCGGTCTTATCATCAAGTGGATTAGTTCACCAGGCAAGAAAGAAAATAACAAGAAAGATAAAAACAAGGCAGTACAGAATTTCACGGAATTCCTTTCGGGAAGAGATGATGAAAACTAAATAATACATCAATATAGATGTATATGGTATGGTGTGAATCAACATGACAAGTTTCGCTGATTTGACGATAATGCAGCACTTCTCGGGAGTGTTTGTCTTTTTTCTCGTGTTCGTTGTCGTCTATGCTTTTTTGCAGATAACCAAAATATTTAAGGATGCTGAAGGCGCTAAAGGCATCTATACTATCATAGCCATCGTCATCGCATTCATAGCTTCGCTTTCCAAAGGAGTGTTCACTGCCATCACGACGATGACACCTTGGTTTGCAACGCTTATCATCTTCACATTCCTTGTGATGTTTGTTATAAAGATCTTCACAGGTCCAAACGAGGAGTTCTTCTCGAACATGATAAAGGAAAAGCCTGCCTTATACATTTCTCTCATCGTCATCTTCGCCATCATCCTCATCGGTTCTGTCGTTCCTGCCATCGATCAGGAAAAATCCGAATCAGGCAACGATGATCAACAGGATAATTCTTCAACATTCGATTCCAGCATAACAAGCGATACAACCATCATCAAAGGAGATGGTGATAATAAGGCTACTGTAGTATATCAGCGAAAGAATTATGTTGACGATAGAAGTGATAGTGAAAAAGAAGATGTGAAAGCCGGAACGCTCGGTGATCAGATTCTCCAGACCATTCTTCATCCTCAGATGCTTGGCACTTTGCTTCTGCTTTTCATAGCAGGGTTTGCCGTGCTTTTACTTTCGAGAACGACTGGTGGTCGCTAGAGCAACCATGCAAACATCATCATATAATTTGAAAAAGAGGTTCGAGTATAATGGATGATCAACAAAATCAGAACATACCCCCACCTCCAGGAACTCCTGGACAACAACCCCCTCAGCAACAAAGCTATATGCAAGAAAATCATTCTACAAGTGATTCTGTTTCGAGTGAGGAGCTTATCGAGGCTATCATCGATGAGAAATGGAACGAGCTTGAAAAGGATATCAACACCATCATCAAATGGAAGGATGAGGCTGAAAAACGTCTTGTGACCATGGAGGAGAAAATCACTTCGTTAAAAGGTGATTTTGATAAACTTCACGAGAACATCCTTGGTAAAGTCGGAGAATATGATAATCACATCAAGGATGTCAGTGCTGAGATCCACTCGATGGAGAAAGTGTTTGCTAAAATCCTGCCCGTGTTCACCGAGAAAGTCAACCAGCTTTCTCAGGTTTCTGATGAGTTCACGAGAGCTATGGGAAAAGAACCTTCAAATAGTGCTACGAAATCTCAGTCTGACGAGTGAATCGGATGTTGGTATTTTTCATAAAATTTTAGGCAGGACACCCAAGACTTTAGTTTTGGGAGAAATGGCTTCACCGCCTTCTATCAGTTGTGCAAAAGGAAATTTTATAGTTAAGTAGCCACGCATATATTTTCTATGACAGTATTGTTTATCTGCAATCAAAATAAAAACCGAAGCAAATATATTCCATTGTTTTCTGGTTCAGATTCATAAATAAATACAATCTGTTCCTTTTCGTAAGGTTCTCTTGTGTTTAATTCATCTTTTATAGAATGTAATAAGTTCTCTAAAACAACAATATCATTTATTGAATTTTTTGCGTAAGAATTCGTTTACTTCTTCCCGTGTGACAAAATCCATCGGATTCCAGAAATCCACATATCGTTTCAAAATCTCGAAATCTTTTTTATCGACGAAATTATCAACTTCATCACTTAGCAGAGATAGCTTATCCTGAACAACTTTGACCGTCTTTCGAAGTTCGAGTATGTCATCATTGATGAGTATTATCTCTTCAGAGGTTTCTTTTTCAAGATCGATGATGTTCTGTTCGGATAACCTCATCTTTTTCTTGATGATGTCATATCGTTCTTCAAGGATTTTGAGTCGTGTGGCTATGTCGTTGACCGTTTCCTTTACAGGCTGGAATCGTGACTCTTGACTACCTTGGTGTTTTTTGACGTGCTGTTCGGGATCGGGCTGGTTTGGAAACAGTTTCGGTTCTTCTTTAACCATTTCATCTCACACTCTTTTATACTCATTGACGATAATCGTGTCGAATACAATATATTCAAGGAATGTTTGTTTTATAAATATTTCCTGCAGACGCTCATTTTCGAAAAGAAATACAGGAAGTGCGGAGGATTCTCACAAACATTCAGATATGAAAAGAACAATATTTTCCGCTTCGAATTCATCTTCGAAGCGATATGTTCAGTTCATCTAGCTGTTCTTTTGTCACTTCGCTTGGCGCCTGCAACATAAGATCCTCCGCATCTTTATTTTTTGGAAACGCAATGACTTCTCTGATGTTCTGCATATTTGCAAGCAACATTATCATCCTGTCAAGACCAAATGCAATTCCTCCATGAGGTGGTGCTCCATATTGGAATGCGTTGATGAGGAACCCGAATTTTTCTTGCCTTTCTCTTTCATCAATACCAAGCGCGTCAAACATAGTTTCCTGCAATTCCTTATCATGAATCCTGATACTACCGCCTCCGAGTTCGAAACCGTTGAGCGTGAGGTCATATGCTCGTGCCATCACCTCTTTCGGATTGCTTTTGAGCTTGTCGACCTGATCCATTCTTGGACTCGTGAACGGATGATGCATAGCAACGAATCGTTTGTCTTCCTCACTCCATTCGAGAAGCGGAAAGTCCGTGATCCATACGAATCTCCATTCGTCATTATTGATAAGACCTTGCTCTTTTCCCAGATACGTTCGTAATGCGCCAAGGCTGTCTGCTACCGTACGCTCGTCATCAGCTACAAAGAAGAGATGATCCTCGTTTTCAAGTTCCATTGGAGGTTTTTCTATAAACTTCGCCACTGCACCTCCTAATTTTCCTTCTTCTTGCTTGAGCCAAGCAAGCCCTTTTGCCCCATATATCTTGACTTTCTCCGTAAACGCGTCAATCTGTTTTCTTGAGAACGTTCCGTTAATCTTTATCGCTCGCACACAGGGTGCATTCTGGAATATCTTGAAATCTGTTTGTTTCGCCCAGTTAGTCACATCAGTAATCGGCAGATCAAATCTCAGATCTGGTTTGTCGCTCCCGTACATGAGCATGGCTTGCTCGTATGTCATACGCGGGAAGGGTGTAGTTATATCCACATCGAGGACATTTTTCCAGACATGTTTCATCATCCCTTCCATCAATACATATATATCATCCTCTTCTGCAAAACTCATCTCGAGATCTATTTGCGTGAATTCAGGTTGCCTGTCCGCTCTCAGATCCTCATCCCTGAAGCATTTAACTATCTGCATATAGCGGTCGAGCCCCGCCACCTGGAATAATTGCTTGAATATCTGCGGGCTTTGCGGTAGTGCGAAGAATTTTCCTTTGTTGACCCTGCTTGGCACAAGATAATCCCTGGCTCCTTCCGGAGTGCTCTTTCCGAGCATCGGCGTTTCTATCTCAAGAAAGGCATTCTTATCAAGATAATCCCTCACTGCCTTTGTCGCTTTGTGCCTGAGAAACAGGTTTCGTTGCATACGTTCTGTCCTGAGATCAAGGTATCTGTATTTGAGCCGTGTCTCTTCGGTCGTCTCTTCATTGTTGAGATCGAGGGGTAAAGGTTTTGCTTCGCTTAGCATGGTGTAGGTTTCAGCCTTGATCTCTATATCACCTGTGGCAAGCGCCTTGTTCGGCTCCGGCTTAAGCGTGACTTTTCCTTTGACTTGCACGACTGATTCTCTGCTCGGTAGCTTCTCTGGTTTTTTCGTTATCGTTATTTGCGTGATTCCATATCTATCCTTTAGATCCATGAAGACAAGCGAACCATGTGTTCGTATCGTGTGCACCCATCCTGCGAGTGTAACCGTTTCTCCCTCGTGTTCTTTTCGTAATTGTGCGCATGTGTGTGTTCTATACATTATACATTACCTCATCTCGTCTGTCAGCCTATCAAGACTTCTTCATGTGCAAATCATAGAGTATATCCTGGACTTTCGTGAGCTGATATTTCACGCTTTCTATTTTCTTACGATATTCTCCCGATCTGAAGTCGAACTGGAGTAGCGCTTCAACCATCTGCTCGATAACTGCGTGTATCTCCGCCACTTTTCCCTTGTCGTCTTCGATTGCATATAATACTGCCTTTCTTGCCAATTCTCCTGGCAGATCGCACAGGCCGAGCAAGTATTTATCTTGGGGTATTTTGAATGAGAGTCCAAGATCATCTCGTGCCGGCAGTCGTCTTTCCGTGAGAAACAAGTGATATGATGTCGCTTCGACGTATTCTTCAACCCCCGCTCCGAAAGCACCCACTGTGTTGAAGTGTGACTTATCGATGAGTTGATATGCTTTTTCGATTGACGTTCTTGCCGTGTCAAGTAATCCTTTTGCCTTATCGTATTCATCTCTGTGAAGCGCGTGTATGGCGTGTTTTGACGGCCTGACTATATCTCTTGATATCTTAACTATCTGTTCTCGATTCTCATCGTCTGCTTCGAGTGTTTTCTTGATTTGTGCCAGTTCTTTTTTTATATTATCCAATCCCGTTATATGATGTCGTGTCATGTGCTTATCCCTCTTGATGAACGTGTTTGACATGTAGTTTTTTATAAATCCTCGGGTGGGTGTTGTTTTCCTGTTATGACAGTATATGTCTCATTGGGATCCATATCGATCCCTTGTTTCTTGAAATACGATGCGATATTGTTCAGATCCCTGATCATCAATTTCGGCGCTTGATTTGATGATGTCACGGTCGATTGTGAAAAATCAATGAATATCGGACGTTGATTCTTGACAAGGATATTAAACGAGGACAAATCACCATGCACCACTCCTCTCTTATATAGCATCGTGATGGTATCGAGTATATCATCAAGCATTCGTTTCGGATTATCAAGTTTCGCATCCTTGAGCTGTAGCGCAGGTCCATCCTCATCTTTTATATATTCCATTAGCATGATATTATCCTTGAATGCGATTGGCGTCGGCACTTTGATGACTTCTCTTGCTATCTGCAGATTCCGGTATTCTCTTTTTGTCCATTCGAATATTATGCGCCTCCTACTTCCTTTGAGTGTGTCATATCTCGGATCTTGTGCGATATACGAATACATCTTGTTGAAATCACAATTCTCAAGTCTATATATCTTGATGACTATCAGTTGTTCTTCTTTCGTTCTCGCAAGGAATATATTTGCTTCCTTACCGAGCGCCAGAGAGGTTTCTATCTCGTCGAAATAACCTTGAGAAGAGAGTTTCTTGAGATTCTCAATAGTATAATTATCAAACACCCCCCCATAGGTCTTCCATTCCTCCTTACTTTTTTTTCGTGCCATGCTCTGTCCGGTAGAATAAGAAGCATAGCATGCTTTTAAAAATTTGCTTGGATCGAACCATTTCCGACAACTTTATTAACATCTCAGGAGACTTCTGTCAAGTATGGATATCATCAGTGAAATAAGGGACTTTGTCGAGAAGGAATGCAAAAAACCGACCAGCAAGTATGGATTTGGGCCGTTCCCTCACCATTTCGTACCCATGGTCAAGCGTGCTTTAATGCTCGCTGACGAGCTTGGTGGTGACAAGGAGGTTGTCGAGCTTGCTGCCTGGCTTCATGACATTGGTTCTATCATCGATGGTCGTGAAAATCATCATATCACTGGTGCAAAGATTGCTGAGAAGAAATTGCGCGAATACAATTATCCTCCTGATAAGATTGAACATATCAAGAAGTGCATCCACAACCATCGTGGCTCGAAGAATTTTGACAGGGAGACTCTTGAAGAGCAGATTATTGCCGAAGCCGACGCGATGAGTAATTTCGATAACATCAGCGGTATTTTCGAAGCTGCCTTTTGCTTCGAGCACCTAAGCCAGGATGCAGCGAAAGAAGTTGTGAGAAACAAGCTTCAACGCAAGTGGAGACAACTTCATTTCGACAAATCACGCGAGCTTGTCAGGGATAAGTATGAAGCTACCATGCTTCTTCTTAAGTAAACTATACTTCTCGTCAGCCACATTCTTTTGTCAGATCTGTCCAGAAAAGAAAATAAATTATATACTTGCCAAACAGTTAATTACGTGTGTGCCGAGAAATAAGAGAAAACAACTCGAAAAAAATGTCTTTTGAAAAGACGGCAAGTGCCATGGTTTTGTGCAGCGGAACACTTAAATGCCATTCTGCATATGGTCTTTCTGACGAAAACCTTATAAACGTGTCAGCAACACTTCTACAAGATTCTTGTGGGCTGGTAGCTCAGTTTGGCAGAGCGCACCGCTGAAGCGTGGTAGAACCTTTGAAGTGGTTCTCCTTCCTGAAACGGTGAAGTCGTGGGTTCAAATCCCACCCGGCCCATCTTAGTTCTTCAGAAAGGGATTTGAACCTCGGTTCTCAAAATGAGTGCTGAGAAAAACAACGTTTTTATCAAGCACAAATCCTACACGACCTAGGAGGACGGGTTGGTCAACAGAACTTGATTCTGTGCATCCCACCCGGCCCATCTTAGTTCTTCAGAAAGGGATTTGAACCTCGGTTCTCAA